>NZ_JBEXTB010000070.1:0-1031 GCF_040613915.1 Streptomyces sp. NPDC006193 | reverse complement strand
CGGCGAGCTTCATGGCCTCCTCGATCAGGGTCTCGACGATCTTCGACTCGGGGACGGTCTTGATGACCTCGCCCTTGACGAAGATCTGGCCCTTGCCGTTGCCGGAGGCGACGCCGAGGTCGGCCTCGCGGGCCTCGCCGGGGCCGTTGACGACGCAGCCCATGACGGCGACGCGCAGCGGGACCTCCATGCCGGTCAGCCCGGCGGTGACCTCTTCGGCGAGCTTGTAGACGTCCACCTGGGCGCGCCCGCAGGAGGGGCAGGAGACGATCTCCAGGCCGCGCTGCCGCAGCCCCAGCGACTGCAGGATCTGCAGGCCGACCTTGACCTCCTCCACCGGCGGCGCGGAGAGGGAGACGCGGATGGTGTCGCCGATGCCCTGGGAGAGCAGGGCGCCGAAGGCGACGGCCGACTTGATGGTGCCCTGGAAGGCGGGGCCCGCCTCGGTGACGCCCAGGTGCAGCGGGTAGTCGCACTGCTCGGCCAGCTGCCGGTAGGCCTCGATCATGACGACCGGGTCGTTGTGCTTGACGGAGATCTTGATGTCGCGGAAGCCGTGCTCCTCGAACAGCGACGCCTCCCACAGCGCCGACTCCACCAGCGCCTCCGGGGTCGCCCTGCCGTACTTCTGCAGCAGGCGCCTGTCCAGGGAGCCGGCGTTGACACCGATGCGGATCGGGGTGCCGTGGTCGTTCGCGGCCCGGGCGATCTCCTTGACCTTGTCGTCGAACTGCTTGATGTTGCCCGGGTTCACCCGCACCGCCGCGCAGCCGGCCTCGATCGCGGCGAAGACGTACTTGGGCTGGAAGTGGATGTCCGCGATCACCGGGATCTGCGACTTGCGGGCGATGGTCGCAAGGGCGTCCGCGTCGTCCTGGGTGGGGCAGGCGACACGGACGATCTGGCAGCCGGACGCGGTCAGCTCCGCGATCTGCTGCAAGGTGGCGCCCACGTCGGAGGTGCGGGTCGTCGTCATCGACTGCACCGAGACGGGCGCGTCCCCGCCGACCGCCACGCTGCCGACCTGGATC
>NZ_JBEXTB010000069.1:0-1124 GCF_040613915.1 Streptomyces sp. NPDC006193 | reverse complement strand
GATCGATGTAGAGAAGATCGGGCTCGCCCTCGGCGCGCCGGACGACATGATCGTCCCAGACCTTCTCCGCGAGTGTCCTACCCATCGCTTTCCCTTCGAGCGGGGCGGTCCCGGCAACCGTGATTCCGAGGACTCTTCTTCGTTCTTCGTCCGTCGACATTAGGCGGCACTGTCCCCGCCGCGTCCTTGCCGAGTCCCCGCCTCGTCCCTGCCCGGAAGGGACGCGCGCACCCGCGTCCGTTTCCTCTCTTGTGCCGGTTCGAAAAACGGTGCGAGGATTCACGGCATGCAGACCACACAGCTCGTCGAAGCACTGCAGAAAGAGGGATCACTTCTGCTCTCGGCCGCGCTCGGGGCGGGGTGGGATTCGGCGGTGCCGAGCTGTCCGGGGTGGCGGGTGCGGGACCTCGTCTCGCATCAGGGAAATGTGCACCGCTGGGCAGACGAATACGTCCGGCGGGGAATCACGCACCCGCGCCCCCTTCCCGGACACCGGGTCGAGGACGACGAGCTGCCGGCCTGGTTCGAGAGCGGGCTGCGCAGCCTGGTGGACGCCCTCCACGCGGCCGACGACACGCTGGTGGCCTGGCAGTTCCTGCCCGGAGCGGCCCATCCGCGAGCCTTCTGGGCCCGTCGTCAGGCCCATGAGACCGCGATGCACCGGGTGGACGCAGAACTCGCCGGCCACGGTCGGACGTCGCCCGTCGACACCGCTCTGGCCCTGGACGGAATCGACGAGATGCTCACCGGTTGGCACGGCCGTCTGCGTTCCCTGGTGCGCACCGACAAACCCGCCACCCTGCTCGTGGAAACCGTCGAAGGGCGGCAGTGGACGATGCGGCTGAGTTCCGGCGCTCCTGCCACGGTGCGGGCCGCCACCGGAACATGGGATTGCCGGATCAGCGGGCCGGCGGACCTGCTGTACCGCGCCCTGTGGAACAGGGCGCCGTACACCGGAGAGGGAATAGTGGTGGAAGGGGACGAGGCGCTGATGGCTTTGTGGCGCAGCAAATCCCCCATTCTCTGAGAGGCGGTCGAGCACATGTACGCCGAATCCGAGGAGAACCGCTTCCTGGAGGTCACCTACGCCAACGGCGACAAGGAAGTCCTCTACTTCAAGGACT
>NZ_JBEXTB010000068.1:0-1138 GCF_040613915.1 Streptomyces sp. NPDC006193 | reverse complement strand
ACGCTGTATCTGGCGACGTCGTTCGCGTTCTTCCTGATCGGTGGCGTGATGGCGCTGCTCATGCGCGCCGAGCTGGCCCGGCCGGGTCTGCAGGTCATGTCGAACGAGCAGTTCAACCAGGCGTTCACGATGCACGGCACCGTGATGCTGCTGATGTTCGCGACGCCGCTGTTCGCCGGTTTCGCGAACTGGATCATGCCGCTTCAGATCGGCGCGCCGGACGTGGCGTTCCCGCGGCTGAACATGTTCGCCTACTGGCTGTACCTGTTCGGCTCGCTCATCGCGGTCGGCGGTTTCCTCACCCCGCAGGGCGCGGCCGACTTCGGCTGGTTCGCCTACTCGCCGCTGTCGGACGCGGTCCGCTCGCCGGGCATCGGCGCCGACATGTGGATCATGGGTCTGGCGTTCTCCGGTTTCGGCACCATCCTCGGCTCGGTCAACTTCATCACCACGATCATCTGCATGCGCGCCCCGGGCATGACCATGTTCCGCATGCCGATCTTCGTGTGGAACGTGCTGCTGACCGGTGTGCTGGTGCTGCTGGCCTTCCCGGTGCTGGCCGCGGCGCTGTTCGCCCTGGAGGCGGACCGCAAGTTCGGCGCGCACGTCTTCGACGCGGCCAACGGCGGGGCGCTGCTGTGGCAGCACCTGTTCTGGTTCTTCGGCCATCCCGAGGTGTACATCATCGCGCTGCCGTTCTTCGGCATCATCAGCGAGGTCATCCCGGTCTTCTCCCGCAAGCCGATGTTCGGCTACATGGGCCTGATCGCGGCGACCATCGCGATCGCGGGTCTGTCGGTGACGGTGTGGGCGCACCACATGTACGTCACCGGCGGGGTGCTGCTGCCGTTCTTCTCCTTCATGACCTTCCTGATCGCGGTGCCGACCGGTGTGAAGTTCTTCAACTGGATCGGCACGATGTGGAAGGGCTCGCTGTCCTTCGAGACGCCGATGCTGTGGGCGACCGGCTTCCTGATCACCTTCACCTTCGGTGGTCTGACCGGTGTCATCCTGGCCTCGCCGCCGATGGACTTCCACGTCTCCGACAGCTACTTCGTGGTGGCCCACTTCCACTACGTGGTGTTCGGCACGGTCGTCTTCGCGATGTTCTCCGGCTTCCACTTCTGGTGGCCGAAGT
>NZ_JBEXTB010000067.1:0-1168 GCF_040613915.1 Streptomyces sp. NPDC006193 | reverse complement strand
CAAGCCCTCGGCCTATTAGTACCGGTCACCTCCACACGTTACCGTGCTTCCAGATCCGGCCTATCAACCCAGTCGTCTACTGGGAGCCTTACCCCATCAAGTGGGTGGGAGCCCTCATCTCGAAGCAGGCTTCCCGCTTAGATGCTTTCAGCGGTTATCCCTCCCGAACGTAGCCAACCAGCCATGCCCTTGGCAGAACAACTGGCACACCAGAGGTTCGTCCGTCCCGGTCCTCTCGTACTAGGGACAGCCCTTCTCAAGACTCCTACGCGCACAGCGGATAGGGACCGAACTGTCTCACGACGTTCTAAACCCAGCTCGCGTACCGCTTTAATGGGCGAACAGCCCAACCCTTGGGACCGACTCCAGCCCCAGGATGCGACGAGCCGACATCGAGGTGCCAAACCATCCCGTCGATATGGACTCTTGGGGAAGATCAGCCTGTTATCCCCGGGGTACCTTTTATCCGTTGAGCGACGGCGCTTCCACAAGCCACCGCCGGATCACTAGTCCCGACTTTCGTCCCTGCTCGACCCGTCGGTCTCACAGTCAAGCTCCCTTGTGCACTTACACTCAACACCTGATTGCCAACCAGGCTGAGGGAACCTTTGGGCGCCTCCGTTACCCTTTAGGAGGCAACCGCCCCAGTTAAACTACCCATCAGACACTGTCCCTGATCCGGATCACGGACCCAGGTTAGACATCCAGCACGACCAGACTGGTATTTCAACGACGACTCCACACACACTGGCGTGCATGCTTCACAGTCTCCCAGCTATCCTACACAAGCCGAACCGAACACCAATATCAAACTGTAGTAAAGGTCCCGGGGTCTTTCCGTCCTGCTGCGCGAAACGAGCATCTTTACTCGTAGTGCAATTTCACCGGGCCTATGGTTGAGACAGTCGAGAAGTCGTTACGCCATTCGTGCAGGTCGGAACTTACCCGACAAGGAATTTCGCTACCTTAGGATGGTTATAGTTACCACCGCCGTTTACTGGCGCTTAAGTTCTCAGCTTCGCCCACCCGAAAGTGAGCTAACCGGTCCCCTTAACGTTCCAGCACCGGGCAGGCGTCAGTCCGTATACATCGCCTTACGGCTTCGCACGGACCTGTGTTTTTAGTAAACAGTCGCTTCTCGCTGGTCTCTGCGGCCACCCCCAGCTCA
>NZ_JBEXTB010000066.1:0-1596 GCF_040613915.1 Streptomyces sp. NPDC006193 | reverse complement strand
CATCCAGTGGCTCATCGACCACGGCGGGAGGGTCCACTCGTCCGTCATCTCGGGCCCGCGGCCCGCCCGCCGCACCGGCTCCGCGCAGCCGTCGTTCTCCTTCCCCCATCGATTCGGGAGAGTCGCAGTCTTGGGATCACACACCATTGCCGCCGGGCCCTCGCCTTCCGCCACGGCGAGTCTGCTGTGCGTGCTGGCACTGATCGTCGCCGCTGCGTCCGTCTTCTCCAGGCTGGCCCAGCGGCTGCGGCAGCCGGCCGTCGTCGGTGAGATCGTCGCCGGGGTCGTCCTCGGTCCCAGCGTGCTGGGGCTGCTGCCGGGAGACCTGGTCGGCCTGGTCTTCCCCGCGGACGTCCGGCCCTATCTGCAGGTCCTGTCCCAACTGGGCCTGGTGCTGTTCATGTTCGGGGTCGGCTACGAGTTCGACGTCGCCCGGCTGCGCCGCCACGGGGCCCAGGTCACCGCCGTGTCGCTGACCTCCGTCGCCCTGCCGTTCGCCCTGGGCGCCGGGCTGGCCGTGCTGCTGACCCCGTGGTTCGACCGTGCGCACATGAAGACGGACGGCCTGCTCGTGCCCGCCCTGTTCCTCGGGGCGGCGATGTCCATCACCGCGTTCCCGGTGCTCGCCAGGATCATCGACGAACGCGGCCTGCAGAAGGACCGGGTGGGCGTCGTCGCGGTGGCCTGCGCGGCGATCCAGGACGTCCTGGCCTGGATCGTCCTCGCGGTGGTCGTCGCGCTCGCGGGCAGCACCGGCCCCTGGCCCCTGGTGCGGATGGCCCTCTCCTGTGCGGCGCTGATGGCGGCACTGGTCTGGGTGGTCCGGCCGGCCCTGGCCTGGGCCCTGTCCCCGGCGCGTGTGTGGTCCGGCCCCCTGATCACTCAAGCAGTCCTGGTCGTGGGCCTGCTGCTGAGCGCCTGGGCGACCGAGGCCATGGGACTGCACGCGGTGTTCGGGGCGTTCGCCTTCGGGGCCGTGGCGCCCCGGGCCGAGGTGAACGCCGGCGCACCCGAGGTGCCGGAACGCGTCGAGCAGGCCAGCCTGCTGCTGCTGCCGGTGTTCTTCGTGGTCACCGGCCTGTCCGTGGACCTCGGCGGGCTGGGCCGGAACGGGGTGCTCATCCTGGTGGCGGTGCTGGTCGTGGCCTGCGCCGGGAAGTTCCTCGGCGCGGCGGGCGCGGCCGGTCTGACGGGCGCGAGCCGACAGGACGCCACGGTGCTGGGCGTGCTGATGAACGCCCGCGGGCTGACGGAACTGGTCATCCTGAACGTGGGTCTGGGGCTCGGTGTCCTGGACGGCCAGATGTTCACCGCCATGGTGACGATGGCCATCGTGACCACCGTGATGACGGGCCCGCTGCTGGACCGGTTCCACCGCCGGGCGGTGCCGGCGCCCCGCCCGGGCGAGCCGGTGGCGCCGGATAGGGGCGACCACCGGCCCCTGGTCACCTCGCCGGACGAGGGGCACTGAGCACAGCACGAGGGCAGCATGTCGGGGGTGTTCCTCGCGCAGTGCGCGAGGCCGTGATGGTGCTGCTCTTCGCGGTGATCGTCGCCCTGCTGTACTGGGCGGCCCCGAACGTCAAGCGCAAGCTC
>NZ_JBEXTB010000064.1:0-2087 GCF_040613915.1 Streptomyces sp. NPDC006193 | reverse complement strand
CCGCGGGCTCGGACCCGCGGCGCCGCCGCCCCGCTCACCTCCCGGCGTCGAGCCGCTCCGGCTCCTCACCGTCCTCGTCCTCGTCCCCCGCGCCGGCGACGGCTGCTTCCTCGTCCTGTGCCCCGGCGACGAGGAACTCGAGGTCGTCCGGGTCGTCCTCGTCGACGGAGGCGTCGTCGTCGAACACCGCGCTGACGTCGAACCGGCAGACCACCTGCTGCCGGTCGATGTGCTCGAACGGCGCCGCCAGCCACTCCCCCGCCTCGGGCGGTTCCTCCGCCGCGGTGACCCAGAGGGTGGAGTCGCCCTCCTCCAGGCCGAACTCCTTGTGCCGAGAGGCGATCTCGTCCGGTTCGAACTCGCCGAAGAGGACGCCCAGCGCCCCGGGGACGGTGCCCGCGACGTCGTCGTCCGCCGCGGTCTCGTACTCGGCCGCCTCGACCCGCTGGGCCTGGGCCAGCAGCCGGTGCGGTTCCGCCACGGTGTAGTCGCGGCGGATCAGCACGCTGATCGCGTTCGGCTCCTCGGGACCCGCGTACGGCGGCAGCGCTTCCTCCGCGCCGGGGATCTCGAAGGGGGTGACCTCGTCGTAGCGGTCGTAGAGCAGTTCGTCGTAGGCCTCGGCGGCAGCGGCCAGCTGGTTGAACGCCTCGGAGACGGCCGGGTCGTCCTCCCCGGACCGGCGTTCGACCGCGGCCAGGTGGCGGTCGAGCGCGGTCTTGACCGCTTCGGCGGCGGCGCGTACCTCGGCAGCGGTGGGCTGCGCAGCATCAGACATAGTGCAGACGCTATCCGTACCGGGCACCAGCCCGCACAATAGATGCGATGCCGGAATACGAATTCGTCGACGTGTACGTGCCTCGCGGGGTCTCCCGCAAGGAGGCGACGCGTCTGCTGACGGACCATGCCGAGTACGGACACTGGGAGTTGGACCGACTGAGCCTGCTGCGCGACGGCAGCCGCAGGGTGCGGCTGCGCCGGCGGATCATCCGCCAGGTGCGTGCCACGTGGTGACGCAGGACAGCTGAACGGAGCGGGCCCCGCCGGCATGGCAGGGCCCGCTCCGTTTCCCCGCCCCGGGCGGCACGGCGGTCGTGCCGCCCGGGGAGTACTCGGGCCCGGTTCGCCGGTTACGCGGCGGCCCGTGCCTTGCGGTAGAGCACCGCTCCCGCGAGCAGCGCGCCCGCGCCGACCGGCAGCGCGACGCCCAGCGGCACCTCGCTGCCGGTGTGCGCGAGCTGGGCGGGACGGCCACCCTCCGCCGTGACCGGGGACGAGCCGTGGGCCGACGCGCCGCCCGGGCCGGGGTGGTGGCCCGCGCCGGGCCCGCCCGGACGGCCGGGGTGCTGCGGGGTGCCCGGACGGCCGGGGTGCTGCGGGGTGCCCGGGTGACCGGGATGTCCGGGGTGCTGCGGGTGCGCCGGCCGGCCGGGACGGCCCGGTGCGGCGGGTGGGCCGCCGTGTCCGCCGCCCGGCGGCTGCGTGGAGCGGCCGCCGGAGCCGGAGCCGCAGTCGCCGCCCGCGGTGGCGTTGCCGGCGCCGACGACGTCGACGCTGTTGCCGCAGACGTTCACCGGTACGTCGACCGGGACCTGCACGGTGTTGCCGGAGCCGACGCCCGGCGAGCCGCCGCTGCCGCCGTCCGCGTGCGCGCCGGAGCCGCCGCGGTGACCCCCCGGGGCGCCGTCGTGGGCGCAGGTGCTGCCCACCGACGGGTCGAACAGACCGACGACGTTCACGGTGTTGCCGCACACGTCGACCGGCACGTGCACCGGTGCCTGGACGACGTTGCCGGACAGTACGCCGGGCGACCCGGCGGCGGTGCCCGCCGCGCCCGGGTCGGCGTGTGCGTGACCGCTGGCGGCGGCGATCACGCCGGTCGCCGCGGCCATCGTCATCAGGCCCTTGCGGGTGGCCTGTCGCATGCTGATTCCCCCCTGCTTTCCATGCCTTCGCTCCTCGAAGAGGCCGGCCGGCCCCGGAGCGCGTGGCCACCGAGCGCACCCACTCCACCGGCTTGCCCTCGCGGTCCAGGGAGTGCCGGGAGAGCATCAGCATCGGCAGGCCCACGTCGGTGCCGAGCAGGC
>NZ_JBEXTB010000063.1:0-2463 GCF_040613915.1 Streptomyces sp. NPDC006193 | reverse complement strand
TGCGGGTGATGACGGTGCCGGGACGTATGTGCCGCTCAGGTGCCCACAACCGTCATGGAATCAGAACACCGGCGTCCGCTCAGGCGGACACCGTGCAGTCGAACGCGTGCAGGTAGGGGTTGACCGGCCGGATGTCGCCGACGGTCAGACCGCCGGCCCGCAGCCGCGCGACCATGCTGTCGGTGGTGTGCTTGGCCCCGCCGACGTTCAGCAGCAGCAGCAGGTCCATCGCGGTGCTGAACCTCATCGACGGGGTGTCGTCGACGAGGTTCTCGATGACCACGACCCGGGTGCCGGGACCGCCCGCCTCGACCACGTTGCGCAGCAGCCTGGAGGTGGACTCGTCGTCCCACTCCAGGATGTTCTTGATGATGTAGACGTCGGCCTCGACCGGCACGGACACCCGCACGTCGCCGGGCACGATCGTGGTCCGGTCGGCGAGATCGCCGCCCGGGCGGAGCCGCGGCACCGCGTTCTCCACGACCCGCGGCAGGTCGAGCAGGTAGCCGCGCATCGACGGGTACTTGTCCAGCAGGCTCGCCACGACGTGCCCCTGGCCGCCGCCGAGGTCCGCCACCGATCTGCTGCCGGACAGGTCCAGCAGCGCGGCCACGTCGCGCGCGGACTGCTCGCTGGAGGTGGTCATCGCGCGGTTGAAGACGTCGGCCGACTCCGGGGCGTCCTCGTTGAGGTAGACGAAGAACTCCTTGCCGTAGAGGTCCTCCACGACGTTCCTGCCGGAGCGCACCGCCTCGTCCAGCCTCGGCCAGGCGTCCCAGGTCCACGGCTCGGTGCACCACAGGGAGATGTACCGCAGGCTGTTCGGGTCGTCCTCGCGCAGCAGCCGGGACATCTCGGTGTGGGCGAACGTCCCGTCGGGCCGCTCGGCGAAGACGCCGTGGCAGGACAGGGCGCGCAGCAGCCGGCGCAGCGGCTTGGGCTCGCACTTCACCGCGGCGGCGAGGTCCTCCACGGTCATGGGGGCGTCCCCGAGTGCGTCCGCGACGCCCAGCCGGGCGGCCGCGCGGACGGCGGCGGCACAGGCCGCCCCGAACACGAGCTCTCTCAGCCGCATCGACGGCGGCGGGGGTGGGGGCGCCCCCTGCTCGTGAGGAGCCGAGAGCCCGGGGGATGGTGCGGTCATGTGCCGCCTTCCTTCCTTGCGTGGGTGGGGTGGGGCCCTGGGATCAGCACAGCCCCGCGGGCTTGGAGGCCCGGCAGGAGTTGCCGTCGAAGGCGTTGCCGTTCTTGGCGGCCTCCTGGTTCACCAGGTCCGCCGGGGAGTTGTTCTCCAGGTGGTTGCCGGTGATCCGGTTCCGCTCGCTCGTGGCGCCCACGAAGCTCTTGAACAGGACGATGCCGCCCGACAGGGGGGACTTGCCCGAGTGGCCGGTGATCACGTTCCGCGTCACCGTGGCCTGCTCGGTGCCGGTCAGCACGATGCCGGTGCCCTGCAGGTACGGCAGCCGGGGGGTCTTCGCGCAGTACTTGTTGTTCCGCTCGAGACGGTTGTAGGCGACGGTCAGGGCGCCCGCCCGCGGCTTGTTCTCGTCGCCGACGACGAAGACGCCGGCGCAGTTGCCGGTGAGGTAGTTGCTCGTGACGGCGAGGTTGCGCAGCCGGCGGACGGTGATGCCGATCCGGTTGTCCTCGAGGTGGTTGCGGTCGATCACCGCGCCCTTGCTGTCCTTGGCCCCTTCCTCCGCCGTGACGCTGTTGGCCAGGAACAGGCCCGCGTCCTTGTTGCCCCGGGCGGTGTTGTCGCGCAGGACACCGCGGGTGGACCGCTCCTGGGCGATGCCCCACTGCCCGTTGTCGTCGGCGATCACCTTCCGCACGGTCAGGCGGTCGGTGTCCGCGGCCCACAGGCCGGTCCTGGCGAAGCCGGTCACCTTCAGGGAGGTGACGGTGACGTCCCGGACCGCCTTGGCCTTCTGCCCGAGGACGCAGATGCCGTTGCCCTGCGCGAGACAGCCGGCGGGGGCCTTCTTGGCGGCCGCGGTGACGGCGGTCTTCGCGGGCGGCTTGATCACCGTGCGGTCGCCCGCACCGCGCAGCGTCAGGCCGGACGTGCGCACCGTGACGCTCTCGTGGTAGGTGCCGGCCAGCACGCGCACCGTGTCTCCGGACCGTGCGGCGTCCACCGCTTTCTGGATCGACTCTCCCGGATGCACCACGAGGGTCCGGGGCGCGGCCGATGCCGGGGCGGTCCCGGAGAGCGCGCCGAGGAGGGCCGTGGTGCATGCGAGGTACGTAATTTGGCGTTTTGTCACACCCTGAAGGCTAGGAGCGCATCAGCCGATCACCCTCCGATGCTCCGTTCGGCGGCGTGTCACCCGGGGCGGCCGGGGCCCGCTTGAACGGCATCTCGAACATCACGGAGAACAGCCGGGCCCCGAGCACGGAGACCGGCAGCGCCACGATGAGCGTGAACCAGAACGTGGGCAGGCCGGGTGCGACGAG
>NZ_JBEXTB010000062.1:0-3582 GCF_040613915.1 Streptomyces sp. NPDC006193 | reverse complement strand
CTTCAGGTGCATCGGCAGATCGAGCCGCTCCACAAGGTCGAAGCCCGACGTGAGCTGGGGAAGCCCGACCACGCGGACTTCTGGGACGTCGGGCACCGTTCCCGCCCCGTCCGGCATGCACGGGGCGGGAACGGCCGAGGGCCGGAGCCCTCTGGGGACTCCGGCCCGGCGGGGGAGCGCACGGTCAGGCCGCCGCGGTCTCGCCCACGTTGCTGTGCAGGCGCGCCACGACCTCGGTCAGCTGGGCGGCGACCTCGGCGTCGTCGGCCGGGTGGGTCTCGGCGAAGCGGGTCAGGGAGCCGGGGATGGACAGCTTGATGTCCTCGACCACCTTGCCGCCGGCGATGCCCACGGACTTGCGGGCCTCGTCCTGCGCCCACACGCCGCCGTACTGGCCGAAGGCGGTGCCGACGACGGCGACGGGCTTGCCGCCGAAGGCGCCGGCGCCGTACGGGCGGGACAGCCAGTCGATGGCGTTCTTCAGGACGGCCGGAATGGTGCCGTTGTACTCGGGGGAGAAGAGCAGGAAGGCGTCGGCGGCCTGGGCGGCCTCGCGCAGCTTCACGGCGGCGGCGGGGACGCTGCCCTCGACGTCGATGTCCTCGTTGTAGAAGGGGACGTCGCCCAGGCCCTCGTAGATCTCGACCTTCGTGCCCTCGGGCGCGACCTTCACGGCCGCCTCCGCGAGCTGGCGGTTGGTCGAACCGGCGCGAAGGCTGCCGACGAGCGCGAGGATGCGAACAGACATGGGAACTCCAAGGGGCTGAAACATCGGTGGGACGATCCGGACCGGGGTCCGTTTGGGTTTCTATCACCCTAAGCGGACCGCGGTCCAGTTTTCTTCCCGATGCTTTACGCTGGATTCATGTCCAGCGCCCTGCCGCCCTTCCCGATGCCACAGGAGCCCCTCGACGTCCTCCGACCGCAGGAGCCCGGCGCTCCCTCCGACGAGCCCTGCCTCCGTGCCGACGCGGCCCGGAACCGGGCCCGGCTGCTGGAGGCCGCCGCCCGCCTGATCGCCGAGCACGGGGTGGCCGGGGTCACCATGGAGGCGGTGGCCGCGGCGGCCCACGTGGGCAAGGGGACCGTCTTCCGGCGTTTCGGCGACCGCACCGGACTGCTGATGGCCCTGCTCGACCACTCGGCGCGGCAGCTCCAGGCCGACTTCGTCAGCGGGCCCCCGCCGCTGGGGCCGGGCGCGCCGCCCCTGGAGCGGCTGCGGGCGTTCGGCGTGGCGGTGCTGTACCGCTCGGCCGAGCAGCTCGACCTGCAGCTGGCCGCCCAGCCGGAGGCGACGCGCCGGTTCACCCACCCCGCGCTGGGGGCCCTGCGCACCCACGTCACGATGCTGCTGCGCCAGATCGTGCCGGACGCCGACTGCGACCTGCTGGCCCAGACGCTGCTGGGCTCGCTGGACCCGGCCCTGATCCACCACCTGACCCGGCAGTGCGGCATGCCGCTGGAGCGGCTGGAGGCCGGCTGGGTCGACCTGGTGTCCCGGGTGACCCGCACCCCGCCGCCCCGCTGACCGAGCTGTCAGGGGGTGCCGGCGGCGCGCTCGCCGGCCGGCCCTGCCGCCGGAGGGAACCCGCTGTCCCCGCCCGGTTCAGCCGTCCCGGTCCGCGAACATCTCCACCAGCCCCCGCGGGGCGTCGGCGTGGAACAGCAGGGTCTGACTGCGGGCGGAGGTCCGGGCGGCGGCTTCGGCTCGCGGGAACATGCGGGCCTCGTAGGCGGACAGCGCGGCCTCCGGGTCGCCGGGGTGCGCGGCCAGCGCGAGGCCCAGTTCGGCGCCGTCGAGCAGGGCCAGGTTGGCGCCCTCGCCCGCGAACGGGGACATCAGGTGCGCGGCGTCCCCCAGGAGCGTGACGCCGGGGACCCGGTCCCAGCGGTGACCGGCGGGCAGGGCGTGGATGCGGCGGGGCGTCAGCGCTCCGTCCGCGTCGGCCACCAGCGCCCGCAGACCCCCGGCCCAGTCGTCGAACTCCTTCAGCACGGCCGCCTTCGCCGCCTCCGCGTCGCTGAAGTCGATGCCGTCCAGCCAGTCCTCCGGCGCCTCGACGGCCGCGTACACGTGGAGGCTGCCGTCGGTCTCGCGGTGCGCGAGGAAGCCGCGGCCCGCGCCGAGCGCGAAGAGCATGCCGCCGCCCACCGTCGCCGCGCTCCCCGGATGCCGCAGGTCCGCCTCCAGCAGGTCGGTCTCCACGAACGACACGCCGGTGTACGCCGGCCGGGCGGAGGACAGCAGCGGGCGCACGCGCGACCAGGCGCCGTCCGCGCCGACCAGGACGTCCGTGGTGAACGCGCTGCCGTCCGCGAGCATCACCTCGTGCCGGCCGCCGCCCAGCGGACGTGCGCCCGTCACCTTCGCGCCCCAGCGGACCGTGCCCGCGGGCAGTGAGCCGGCCAGCAGGTCGCGCAGCTCGCCGCGGTCGATCTCGGGGCGGCCGCCGGTGCCGTCGTCCGCCTGCTCGAAGAGGGCCGTGCCGTGCCGGTCGAGCACGCGCACCGCCTGGCCGCCGGTGTGGACGCGCGCCAGGAACTCCTCGTGCAGACCGGCGGCCCGCAACGCCTCCTGACCGGTCTCGTCGTGGATGTCGAGCATGCCGCCCTGGGTCCGGGCGGCCGGGGAGGCGTCCAGGTCGAACAGGGCGGCCTCGACGCCATGCACGTGCAGCACACGGGCGAGGGCGAGACCGCCGAGGCCCGCGCCGACGACGGCGACGGGGTGGTGGGGGAGGGCAGCGATGGTCATGGGGCCTCCTGGCCTTCGGTCGGCACGGCGGTCCGCTCTATGCCGTTGATCAGGGTCCGGAAGGCCCACGACAGGCGGGCCTGCGGGGTGCCGGACAGCAGCGCGCCGGGGTCGGCGGCGATGTGCGGGTGGGTGGCGGCGGGCGCCTCGCGCAGGGCGCGGTCCAGCTCCTGCCAGTCGCCGGGGGAGTCGTCGCCGGCGTGTTCGGCGGCGGTCGCGGTGGCGTGCTGCAGCAGCAGGTCCACGCCCCAGGCCGCCTGGGCGCGCGGCACCCCGCCCGCCAGCAGCAGCTCCAGCAGTGTGTCGATGAGCCTCAGGTAGTTCGGCCCGCTGGGCCGCGCGGTCAGCGCCGAGCGGGCGAGGGACGGATGCTCCAGGAGCATCGCGGTGTACGCGGTGAGCAGCGTCTCCAGCCGCTCCCGCCATCCCCCTTCGGCCGGCGCCGGGCCGACCGTGCCGAGCAGCTCGTCCAGGACGGCCGCGTGCAGTTCGTCGGTGTTGCGGATGTACACGTACAGCGAGGCGGGACCGGTGTCGAGTTCCTGCGCCAGCCGCCGCATCGTCACCTTCCGAAGGCCTTCCGCGCGCAGGATCGCCACGGCGGCGGCGACGATGCCCTGCCGGGTCAGTGCGGGCTTGGCGGGGCGTTCACGGCGGGATCGGGGCGCTGCGGTCATGCCGCCACCGTACCGAACATGTTCGTCGCGAACAAGTTCGCTACGAACGCGTTCGTGGTGCGGGGCTTCTTCAGGGAGAGGGCGACCAGCTGCCGGTAGGTGAAGACCTTGTTCCGCACCGCCTCGAAGCCGGAGACGCTGCTGGCGAAC
>NZ_JBEXTB010000061.1:0-4486 GCF_040613915.1 Streptomyces sp. NPDC006193 | reverse complement strand
GACACCGGGGACCGCGGCGACTACCTGCGTGCCATCGTCCGCCTCGCGTGCGAACGTGAGGACCTGGGCCCGGACTTCCGGACCTGGCTCCGCCGCTTCGTGGCCGAGGAGATGACGGACGGCGACGGCTGACGCCGGCGCCGCGGACAGCAGAGGGCGGGCCGGAGGGCAACCTCCGGCCCGCCCTCTCGCGTTGCCGGCTTCCTTCCCGCACTGCGGCGGCGGACGGTCATGACTCCGGCCCGCTCGACCCCCGACGGGTCGTCCCCGCATCCCGGGACGGCATCCCAGGCACTCCTGTCTCCGCAGGTCAGCTGGGGTGGGACGGTTCCACCGGCGCAGGTGTGGCGGCGGCTGTTGCCGTGCCTGCCCGGCGTCCTGAAAGCTCTGGGTGTCGCACCGGCCGAGGCGGACCGCCCCGGCAGCAGCATGGCGACGACACCCACCTCTGAGCCTGCGGGCGAAGACACCGGCCCGGCTCCCGCCCGGCCGGGCGGTCGGGCGCCCGTCCCCGCATCGGCGGGTGAGGGGCGACACGCCGGCAGCGCCTTCGGCACGGCAGCCGGAAGCGGCCGGAAGCGATCACCCACGGACCCACAGAAGGAAGACGCACATGAACAGGAAGTTCCTCGCACACCGCCGTCCGGGCCGCCGCGCGGCCGCCGTCGCCGGCCTCGTCCTGGCCGTCGGACTCGGCGTGTCGACGCAGGCGCCGGCACAGGCGTCCGTCCACGCCCCCGCGCAGGCGTCCGCCGCGGCGCAGCCGGTCAGCGGTACGCCCGGCCAGGCGGTGACCCGGGTCGCCGACTTCTACGGCGCGTACATCGACGCGAAGAGCGACTACCCGGACCCGGACGCCGCGCTGGCCACGGCGCTCCGCAAGCACTACCTGGCGCCCGACTTCGCCGAGCGGCTGGCGGCCTGGGAGGAGGAGAACGGGACGGACGGCGTCCTGCGCGCGCAGAACGTCCCGGCGCAGTGGACGGTGACCGACAACGGCGCCGTGGGCAACGGCCACGAGGTCGTCGTCACCCTGACCTACGGCAGCGGGGGGACGGCGCGGAAGACCAAGCTCTTCGTGCTGCTGGAGCGGTACGACCACATCGCCGACATCACGACCGCGAGCGCCCGCTGACGGCGGCGGACGCCGCGCACGAGGGGCCCGGCCGCGCTGCGGCCGGGCCCCTCGCCGGGCACTGCCCCGCGAACCGCCGCCGGACGCCGCCCCAGCGAACGGCGGGCCCGTCCGGAAGCCGCACGGCCGGGACGGCGGCGGCTAGAACGGCTCGAAGTCGTCGAACTCCCGCTCCAGGTCGTCGCGTTCGGCCTGCCGGTCCCTGCGGCGCTGGGCCGCGGGCCGCGGCGCGTCGAGACGGTGGTCCTCGCCCCGGCGGCCGAGCATCTCCGCACCGGCCATGACCGACGGCTCCCAGTCGAAGACGACCGCGTTCTCCTCGGGGCCGATGGCGACGCCGTCGCCCGCGCGGGCGCCCGCCTTCATCAGCTCCTCCTCCACACCGAGGCGGTTGAGCCGGTCGGCGAGGTAGCCGACGGCCTCGTCGTTGTTGAAGTCGGTCTGGCGGACCCAGCGCTCGGGCTTCTCGCCGCGCACCCGGAACAGCGGCTCGCCGCCGGACTCCTCGCGGGTCACGGTGAAGCCGGCGTCGTCCACGGCCTTGGGCCGGATGACGATGCGCGTCGCCTCCTCCTTCGGCTTGGCGGCGCGTGCCCTGGCGACCAGCTCGCCGAGCGCGAAGGACAGCTCGCGCAGCCCGGTGTGGGCGACGGCCGACACCTCGAAGACGCGGTAGCCGCGGGCCTCGAGGTCGGGGCGGACCATCTCCGCGAGGTCCTTGCCGTCCGGCACGTCGATCTTGTTGAGGACGACGATCCGGGGCCGGTCGTCGAGGCCGCCGTACTGGCGCAGCTCCTCCTCGATGACGTCGAGGTCGGAGACCGGGTCGCGGTCGGACTCCAGCGTGGCGGTGTCCAGCACGTGCACCAGCACGCTGCACCGCTCCACGTGCCGCAGGAACTCCAGGCCGAGCCCGCGGCCCTGGCTGGCGCCGGGGATGAGGCCGGGCACGTCGGCGATGGTGTAGACGGTGGAGCCGGCGGTCACCACGCCCAGGTTCGGGACGAGGGTGGTGAACGGGTAGTCGGCGATCTTCGGCTTGGCGGCGCTGAGCACGGAGATCAGCGAGGACTTGCCGGCGCTCGGGTACCCGACCAGCGCGACGTCCGCGACGGTCTTCAGCTCCAGGACGATGTCCTGCACGTCGCCGGGCTCGCCCAGCAGCGCGAAGCCGGGCGCCTTGCGGCGGGCGGAGGCCAGCGCCGCGTTGCCGAGGCCGCCGCGGCCGCCCTGGGCGGCGATGTACGAGGTGCCGTGGCCGACCAGGTCGGCGAGCACGTTGCCCGCCTTGTCCAGCACGACCGTGCCGTCCGGCACCGGCAGCACGAGGTCCTGGCCGTCCTTGCCGGAGCGGTTGCCGCCCTCGCCGGGCTTGCCGTTGGTGGCCTTGCGGTGCGGGGAGTGGTGGTAGTCGAGCAGCGTCGTGACCGACTGGTCGACGGTCAGGACGACGTCACCGCCACGGCCGCCGTTGCCGCCGTCCGGGCCGCCGAGCGGCTTGAACTTCTCACGGTGGACGGAGGCACAGCCGTGGCCTCCGTTACCCGCGGCGACGTGCAGCTCGACGCGGTCCACGAAGGTGGTCATGGTTCGGTGCCTCCAGGGAAATACGGGTGTGTCTCAGGGTTAACACGCGAAAGGCGGACCCGCCTTCCCGACCGGGAAGTGAGGTCCGCCTCGCGAAGGGTTCGAACGAGTCGCTCGGTCGCGCCGTGAATCAGCTGATTCAGGCGACCGGGACGACGTTCACGACCTTGCGGCCACGGTGGGTACCGAACTCCACCGCACCGGCCTGCAGAGCGAACAGCGTGTCGTCGCCGCCGCGGCCGACACCGGCGCCCGGGTGGAAGTGGGTGCCGCGCTGGCGGACCAGGATCTCACCCGCGTTCACGACCTGACCGCCGAAGCGCTTCACGCCGAGCCGCTGGGCGTTGGAGTCGCGACCGTTCCGGGTGGACGATGCGCCCTTCTTGTGTGCCATGTCTCCTCAGTCCCTTACTTCGCAGCCGTGGGGATCGACGTGACCTTGATCGCCGTGTACTGCTGGCGGTGGCCCTGCCGACGGCGGTAGCCGGTCTTGTTCTTGTAGCGCAGAATGTCGATCTTCTGGCCCTTGTGGTGGTCCACGACCTCGGCCTGGACCTTGATGCCGGCCAGCACCCACGGGTCGCTGGTCACGGAGTCGCCGTCGACAACGAGCAGGGTCGAGAGCTCGACCGTGTCGCCAACCTTGGCCGTGGAAATCTTGTCAACCTCAACGATGTCGCCGACAGCAACCTTGTGCTGGCGACCACCGCTGCGCACGATGGCGTACACGCGGATCTCACTTTCGCTCGAAGAAACGGCACCCCCGCAGGCCAGTCGCCCACGAACACCACGGACGACCTCTCCCGGCCAGCCGTGTGCCCGGGAGGAAGAGGTTTACGGGGATGTGGCGTGCTCAGTGGACACGCCGACGGTCAAGGTTACGGGCCACGACCGTAGCGGGTCAAACTGGGTGTGGTTCAGCCGGTGACCGCGGCGACGTACTGCGCGTACGCCTCCCTGATGCCCTCCGGCGGCAGCGCGAGGTGCTCCAGGATCGTGTACCGGCCGGGGCGGGTCTCCGGGGCGAACTCGACCGCCCGGACGAACTCGTCGTCGCTGAAGCCGATCTCCTCCGCCACCACCGGCAGGGAGTGGCGGCGCAGCGCGTCGGCCATCAGCAGCGCTCCCTCGTGGTCGCCCCGCAGGTGCGTGGCGAAGGCGGCGCCGATGCCCACCTGCTCGCCGTGGCTGGCCGCCCGCTTCGGGTGGAGCAGGTCGAGCGCGTGGCTGATCTCGTGGCAGGCGCCCGAGGACGGGCGCGTGTGCCCGGCGATGGACATGGCGATGCCGGACAGCACCAGCCCCTCGGCCAGCACGGTCAGGAACCCGTCGTCGCCGCAGCCGCCCGGGTGGCGCAGCACGGCCTCGCCGGCCTGGCGGGCCATGGCCGCGGCCAGCCCGTCGATCTTCTCGCCGTTGACGCGGCCCGCCAGCTCCCAGTCCGCGACCGCGGAGATGTTGGACAGCGCGTCGCCGATGCCGGAGCGCACGAACCGGATCGGGGCCTCCCGCACCACCGCCAGGTCGACCAGGATGGCGATGGGGGTGGGCACCCCGTAGGAGCCGCGGCCGGCGTCGTTGTCCAGGATGGACACGGGCGAGCAGAGGCCGTCGTGGGAGAGGTTGGTGGCGACGGCGACCATGGGCAGCCCGATGCGCGCCGCCGAGTACTTGGCGCAGTCGATGACCTTGCCGCCGCCGAGGCCGACGACCGCGTCGTACTTGCCGGACTTCATCTCGTCGGCCAGCCGGACGGCGTCGTCC
>NZ_JBEXTB010000060.1:0-4827 GCF_040613915.1 Streptomyces sp. NPDC006193 | reverse complement strand
TTCGCGATCCCCGAGGACTTGTGCGGTGTCACGGTCCAGGGCGGCCCGCTCGGTCGTCTCCTGCCCGCCTCGGGCAAGACCCTGCAGGCGAAGAAGCCGACGGCCTCGGACCAGTCCGGAACGACGTGTGAGGTGACGGTCGACGGGGACGTGGTGCTCACCGTCGAGAGGGAACACGTCAAGTCCGGGCGGTCCGCGTGGGTCATCGCCTCGTACGACCATGGCATCGGCCACGCCAAGTCCGGTGACGGCGGCTCCATCGCATACGTGGGCAGGGCGGCGGTCTCGGTTGTCCCCTGCCCCGGTGAGGGCCATCGCGAAGAGGCCGTCAGCACGTACATCCGGACACTGAAACCAGGACGTCAGGACGAACCGTCCATGCGGCAGCTGATCCGGGACTACACCGCGTCGCTGAAGAAACAGCAGCCCTACCGGACAGGCGCCTGAGGCCGGCCGGGGGGGCGGGACCGTTCGCTGTGACGCGGTATGCGACAACAGCGGACGTGAGGCAGCTCTGGAGTCCGCTGCTGCCGCCGTCGACCACGCGCTGGTGAACAACGACACCGTCAACCCGGACACCGCCGACGACCTGAGGAGAGCCGCGCGCACATCCGCCGGCCACAGCCACTCGGACGGCGCTCAGTGGAAATCGGAGAGCAGCAAGTGAGATCCCTGTCGTATGTCTCCCGCGGTGTGTCGCTCCTCGTTGTAGCGGCGACGGCCGTCGGGTGCTCCTCGGGGGAGCCGGAGCGGCGATTCACGGTACCGAGGGCTCTGTGCGGCGTGTCCGTGCCGAACGATGCCCTTTCCGACCTCCTGCCGGCCTCCGGTGAGCGCCTCACCGTGAAGCGGACCGGGGATCTGAGCGACGGCTCGGCGCTGTGCGACGTCACCGTGGACAAGCACAAGGTGCTGGTGGTCAGCGGCGAACGGGTCGAGGCCGGCGACTCGGCGCGGAACATCCTGCGAAGCCGGCTTTCGATTCCGGACCAGAAGTCAGCGGCGGACAACTCCATCGCCTATGCCGATGAGGCCGCTGTGTCATTGATCCAGTGCCGTGGCGCCGACGTCGTCGAGGAGGACATCAGCACCTTCGTGAAAGTGCTGGAACCTGCACGCCGGGACGAGCGTGCGATGAGCACGTTGATTCAGGGATACACAGCTGCCCTGAAACGGCAGCGCCCCTGCAAGGATGCGTCGTGAACGCCCGCATCCTGTCTCTTCGGTCAGCGTCGCGTAAGGATGAGGATGGCCGCGCCGGCCACCCGGGGCGTGTCCCGAGCGCCCAGCCCGCAGGCGGCTGCGCGCGCCGGTGCGGCCGCGTGGCGTGCGGACAGCCCGGGCGGAAGGGCGGGCCCGGGCTGTCCTGGCGGGAGGCGGGGGTGCTTACTGCGCGGTCAGGCGGGCGATCGCTTCCTCGGTGGTCAGCTCCTCGCGCTCACCGGTCTTGCGGTCCTTCAGCTCCAGCACGCCCTCGCCGGCCCGGCGTCCGGCGACGAGGATCTGCGGGACGCCGATCAGCTCGGCGTCGGTGAACTTCACGCCCGGGGAGACCCCGGCCCGGTCGTCCACCAGGACGCGGACGCCCGCGGCGGCCAGCTTCCCGGCGACGTCGAGGGCCAGCTCGGTCTGCAGGGCCTTGCCGGCGGCGACGACGTGCACGTCGGCCGGGGCCACCTCCTTGGGCCACACCAGGCCGTGCTCGTCGGCGGTCTGCTCGGCGAGCGCGGCGACGGCGCGGGAGACACCGATGCCGTAGGAGCCCATGGTGACGCGGACCGGCTTGCCGTTCTGGCCGAGGACGTCCAGCTTGAGGGCGTCGGTGTACTTGCGGCCGAGCTGGAAGATGTGGCCGATCTCGATGGCGCGGTCCAGCTTCAGGCCGGTGCCGCACCTGGGGCAGGGGTCGCCGTCCTGGACCACGACGACGTCCACGTACGCGTCGACCTCGAAGTCCCGTCCGGCGACGACGTTCTTCGCGTGCGTGTGCTCCTTGTTGGCGCCGGTGATCCAGGCGGTGCCGGGGGCCACCCGCGGATCGGCGATGTACTTCACCTTCCCGCCCAGGCCCTGCGGGCCGACGTAGCCGCGGACCAGATCGGGGCGCTCGGCGAAGTCCGCCTCGGTGACCATCTCGACGGCGGCCGGCGCGAAGTGCGCCTCCACCTTGTCCAGGTCCACCTCGCGGTCCCCGGGCACGCCCACGGCGACGATCTCGCCGTCCACCTTGACCAGCAGGTTCTTCAGCGTGGCGGAGGCCGGGACGCCGAGGGAGGCGGCCAGGGTCTCGATGGTCGGGGTGTCGGGGGTGGGGATCTCCTCGAGCGCGGGGACGTCCGAGCCGTCGACCGGCTTCAGCTCGTAGGTGATCGCCTCGGTGTTGGCGGCGAAGTCGCAGTTCGGGCAGTCGGCGAAGGTGTCCTCGCCGGCCTCGGCCGGGGCGAGGAACTCCTCCGACTTCGAGCCGCCCATGGCGCCGGCGGTGGCGGCGCAGATGCGGTAGTCGAGGCCGAGGCGCTCGAAGACGCGCTGGTAGGCCTGGCGGTGCAGGGCGTAGGACTGCGCGAGGCCCTCGTCCGCCGTGTCGAAGGAGTACGAGTCCTTCATGAGGAACTCACGGCCGCGCAGGATGCCGGCGCGGGGGCGGGCCTCGTCGCGGAACTTGGTCTGGATCTGGTAGAGGATCACCGGCAGGTCCTTGTAGGACGTGCACTGGTCCTTGACCAGGAGGGTGAAGATCTCCTCGTGGGTGGGGCCGAGGAGGTAGTCGCCGCCCTTGCGGTCCTTGAGCCGGAACAGCTCCTGGCCGTACTCGTCCCAGCGGCCGGTCGCCTCGTAGGGCTCGCGGGGCAGCAGCGCGGGCAGGGAGACCTCCTGGGCGCCGATGGCGTCCATCTCCTCGCGGACGATGCGCTCCACGTTCGCCAGGACCTTCTTGCCGAGGGGCAGCCAGCTCCAGATGCCGGCGGCGGTGCGGCGGACGTAGCCGGCGCGGACGAGGAGCTTGTGGCTGAGGACCTCGGCGTCCGCCGGGTCGTCGCGCAGCGTCTTCGCCATCAACTGGGACATGCGCAGGACCGGTGCGTTGGCCATGGTTCTCGTACTCCTGAGGGGTAAGGGTGATGGCACAGGAGGTTAGCCGGGCCGCCGGTGCGGGCGGAAATCGGTTATCGCCTGCGCAGCGGCAGGGGTGCGCCCATCACGGCGTACGGCATCGACGCGCTCGGGAAGTGGACCCGGCGGGCGAGGTCGATGTAGCCGAGGGAGTGGTAGAGGCCGCGGGCGGGGCTGTCGACGTCGATCGCGGAGAGGATCGAGCGGGGTTCCGCGGCGGTGTCGGTGATGGTGGTGATCAGGCGGCGGCCGATGCCGCGGTTCTGGTGGTCGGGGTGGACGTGCAGCTCGGTGATGACGAAGGAGTCGTCGAGCCAGCCCTCGTTGCCGTTGGCGCGGAGGTAGGGCTCCACGACCGTGGACCACCAGTGGGTACGGCTGTTGGGCATGCCGTACACGAAGCCCGCGAGGTGTCCGCCGACGGTCGCGCCGTAGGCGCGCGCGCCCTGGTACTGCATGTGCCGCAGGACGATCTGGCGGCGTACGGCGACCTCGTCGGGGCCCAGTCCGAAGGCGGCGGCCTGGACCGCCAGGGCCTCGTCCACGTGGGCGGGGAGGTCCAGGGGGCCGATCACTGCGTCCATGCGGGGAGCGTACAGGGGGTTCAGAAGAGCACGCTCATGAAGGCGCCGACCTCCTGGAAGCCCACGCGGTGGTACGTCCTTCTCGCCGCGGTGTTGTAGTCGTTGACGTACAGACTGACGACGGGGGCGACGTCGGTCAGGGCGTAGCGCAGGACCGCCGCCATGCCGGGGGCGGCCAGGCCCCTGCCCCGGTACTCGGGGGCCACCCAGACGCCCTGGATCTGGCAGGCGTGGGGGGTGGCCGCGCCGATCTCCGCCTTGAACACGACCCGGCCGTCGTCGATGCGGGCGAAGGAGCGGCCGGCGCCGACGAGTTCGGCGACCCGGGCCTGGTAGAGCAGACCGCCGTCGCCCGCGAGCGGGGAGACGCCGACCTCCTCGGTGAACATCGCCACGCACGCCGGCATGATCGTCTCCATCTCGTCCTTGCGGACGCGGCGGACGTACGGGTCGGGGGCGGTGCCGTCGGGCATGCGGTCGGTGACCATCAGCGGCTGGCGGGTGCGGACCTCGCGGGCGGGGCCCCAGTGCGGCTCCAGCAGCCGCCACAGCTCGGCGGTGGCCTCGGCGGGGCCGACGATGGAGGAGCAGCGGCGGCCGGCCCGCCGGGCGCGGTCGGCGAAGGCGCGGACCGCGCGCGGGGTGGCGCAGATGGGGACGAGGTTGGCGCCCGAGTAGCACAGGGACGTGAGCATGCCGTCCTCGTACCAGCCCCACATCTCGCCGCCGAGGCGCCAGGGGTCGAGGCCGGCGACCTGGACGCGGGAGGTCACGAAGGCGTTCGCGACCGGCTCGCGGTCGAGGACGGCGAGCGCTGCGTCCAGGTCGCTCGGTTCGAGCACCCGTGAGGTGGTCTGGGTCAACACGTGCGGGGCCTCACCCTGGGGTTCTGCTGATCTCCGCACTATAGCCGCGCTGTCCGGGGGCCGCGCTGCCGGTGCCGGGGCCCCGAAGTCCGGGCGCGGGGCCGGCCGGTCAGCCCGCCACCGACACCGACGGCTCGCCGGAGGCGACGCCGTCGGCCTCCATCTGCGCGGCGAGCTTCATGGCCTCCTCGATCAGGGTCTCGACGATCTTCGACTCGGGGACGGTCTTGATGACCTCGCCCTTGACGAAGATCTGGCCCTTG
>NZ_JBEXTB010000059.1:0-5030 GCF_040613915.1 Streptomyces sp. NPDC006193 | reverse complement strand
CGCGAGGCCCTGCAGATCGGCCCCGACACCCCGATCATCACCACCGACGCCCGCCACCGCGCGGACGCCAAGAGCGCGCTGATCACCCTGGTGGAGCACGCCCTGATGGCGCGGCTGAGGTAGCGCTCAAGTACGACGTGCGCCATGGCAGTTGTCGTGATCGGACCGGAGCCGACTGTGGCCTTTGACACGGTCGGCTCCGGTGTTGATAACAGTTCGGCAGAGGAATCGCCCGGCATCGCCACGCGACGCGGTCGGGCGGTGCCGCTGTGCGCACGAACGCCCCGCCTTTTGGCGGGGCTCGCTCTTTATGACCGTTTTATCTGCGGGGCGCAACCGCGCCGTCACGGGGCTTTCACTGTTTGGAACTGCGCTGGTCCACGTGCTGGAATGCCTGAACTGCCCAATGGTCAAAGACGTACTGAGTTCGAACTGAGCTGTCGATGACGAACCGGGCTCTGAGAGACTGCGGCACGACGAAGGTGCCGACCGCCGAGAGGTTGTTGGTCGAGTGAGGCGAAGCAAGAACGGTCCCGAGCCGTCGGCGCGGGGCAACTTCACCCCGCCGCCGCGCGCTGCGGCGCCCACCCCCGTGCCCGCAGCGGAGCCGGCGGCCACTCCCGCGGCCGGCGGCGGCCGTTTCTCACCGCGTAACTGGCGGGTGCCCACCCGTCTGAACGCCATCCTGCTCATACCCGTGGCGGTCGGTCTCGTCATGGGCGGCTTCCAGGTGAACAACTCGATCGACACCTGGCAGCAGGCCCGTGACGCAGAGAACACCGCCCGTCTGGTGCGTGCCGCCCTCACCTACGCCGACGCCCTCGAGAACGAGCGTGACGTCACCGCGGCCCCCCTGCTGCTGAACCGCAAGGACGCCGCCGGCAAGACCGCCGTCGACAACGCCCGCAAGGCCACCGACCAGGCCGCCGACGCCTTCGACCAGGCGGCGAAGAGCATGCCGGGCAAGTCGGGCCTGGAGCGCCGGCTGAAGCTGTTCCGCGAGGTCGAGCCCAACCTGGTCCAGCTGCGGCAGGTGGCGTACACCTCCAAGGTGACCGGTGTGCAGACCGAAGAGGGCTACATCGAGGTCAGCCACCCCCTGATGGAGTTCGCCAACGAACTCGGTCTGGGCACCGGCAACATCACGTCCTACGGCCGTACCGTCTACGCCATCTCCCTGACCAAGGCGGCGCTGTCGCTGGAGCGGTCGATCGGCACCCACCTGCTGGTCAAGCCCGGCCCGGACGCGCCGAACCTGGCGACGCAGCGGGTCTCCCTGTCCTCGTACGCCTACCTGGAGCGCATCGCCCGGGAGGAGTACATCGGCGGTGGCACCGAGGCCGACGCGCAGAAGCTGACCGACGCGCAGGCGAAGCTGAAGACGGACGCCGCGGCCCTGGCGGAGAAGGCCAAGGCGCAGAACCCGAACTACGTTCCCCCGCCGTCCGACCCGTCCAAGATGGTGGCCGCGCTGGTCCAGCTGAAGGACACCAGCGCCGCCACCCGCCAGGAGCTCGCCGCGGGCGGTATCACCGCCGAGAACTGGTGGGCGGTGAACACGCTCAAGTACAAGGTCTACCGGCAGATCGAGTCGGACCTCGCCGACAAGGCGGTGAACGAGGCCTCCGTCATCGCCGACGACGCGAAGACCTCCGCGTTCATCACCGGCGCCTTCGTCGTGATCGCCCTGCTGGCCGCGTTCATCCTGGCCGGCCTGGTGGCCCGCCAGATGAGCCGCTCGATGCGCCAGCTGCGCAACGCCGCCTTCGGCATCGCCGAGCAGCGCCTGCCGATGCTGGTCGACCAGCTCTCCCGGACCGACCCCGGCCGGGTCGACACCCGGGTCGCGCCGATCCCGATCACCTCCAAGGACGAGATCGGCGAGGTCGCCCGCGCCTTCGACCAGGTCCACCGCGAGGCGGTGCGGCTCGCCTCCGAGCAGGCGCTGCTGCGGGGCAACATCAACGCGATCTTCACCAACCTGTCGCGCCGCAACCAGTCGCTGATCGAGGGCCAGCTGACCCTGATCACCGACCTGGAGAACAACGAGGCCGACCCGGACCAGCTGGAGAACCTCTTCAAGCTGGACCACCTGGCCACCCGTATGCGCCGCAACGGCGAGAACCTGCTGGTCCTCGCCGGCGAGGAGCCGGGCCGCCGCTGGGACCAGCCGGTCCCGCTGGTCGACGTGCTGCGCGCCGCCTCCTCCGAGGTGGAGCAGTACGAGCGCATCGAGCTGTCCGGCGTGCCGGAGGCCGAGATCCACGGCCGCGCGGTCACCGACCTCGTGCACCTGCTGGCCGAGCTGCTGGAGAACGCGACCACGTTCTCCTCCCCGCAGACCAAGGTGCGGGTGACGGCGACCCGTCTCCCCGACGGCCGTATCATGATCGAGATCCACGACAAGGGCATCGGTCTCACCGCCGAGGACTTCGCGGACATCAACCACAAGCTGGCCAACCCGCCGACCGTGGACGCCGCGATCTCCCAGCGCATGGGCCTGTTCGTGGTCGGCCGGCTGTCCGACCGGCACGGCATCCGGGTCCAGCTGCGCCCTTCGGGCGAGCAGGCCGGCACGACCTCGCTGGTCATGCTGCCGGACGCGATCACGCACGGCGGTGGCGGCGAGGCGCCGCTGGACCGCGAGGAGTTCACGGTCTCGCAGATCATCCCGGAGCAGCAGTTCCAGGGTGAGGACTTCGGACAGCAGCAGCCGGCCCTGCGCACCGCCGCCGAGCTCGGCTTCGACGACAGCCGGTACGCGGAGGTCCCCGACGACGCCCGCGGGCTGGACCCGGTCAACCGCTCGCTGATGCGCGAGGAGCGCCGCGCCGCGCTGGAGGCCCAGGCCCACGGCCAGCAGGCCGACGAGCGCCGGCACGAGGCCGCCGACGCCGCCGCGTACTTCGACGGGCAGCAGCCGTACCAGGAGCAGCAGCAGGCGCCGTACCAGGAGCAGCAGCAGGCGCACCAGGAGCAGCAGTTCCCGGAGCAGCAGGCGCCGTACCAGGAACAGCAGCAGCCCGCGTACCAGGAGCAGCAGTTCCCGGAGCAGCCGTACCAGGAGACCTACACCGAGTCGCACTCGGCCTCGTACGAGAAGCCGTACGGCGAGCAGTACTACGCGCCGAACGGCGAGCAGCAGCAGAACGACGGTTTCTCCGCCGCCGGCGGCTACCCGGAGGCGGCGTCCGGGTCCGCGTATGCGGAGTCTGCGCAGGCCCCGTCCTACCAGGACGACTGGCCCCAGCAGGACGGCTACCAGAACGGCTATCCGGCCCAGTACGCTGCGGAAACGGAATCCTCGCAGGCCGCTGACGCGAGTGAGCGGAACCGCGTAGGCTTCGACCGTCCGGATACGGCATCTCCCGCGGCGCACGAGCTGACCGACGCCGGGCTGCCCCGCCGGGGTTCCGCCGCGAGCGGTTCCCACGGCGCCGGCTCCGCGAACGGAACGGCGCGCACGCAGCAGGAGACGCCGGCTCCCGCACCGGGCAGCGCCCCGGGGACAGGCGGCGACAGCGGCTGGCGCTCGGCGAACGACGAGCGGTGGCAGCAGGCCGCCCAGCTCCGGAAGCCCAAGGCAGGCGGAGTCACCGCTTCCGGCCTGCCGCGGCGGGTCCCCAAGGCCAACTTGGTCGAGGGTTCCGCCGAATCGACCCCCCAGGGAGGCCCACAGGTCTCCCGCGCCCCGGAGGACGTCCGGGGCAGGCTGAGCAACCTGCGCAGGGGCGTCCAGCGCGGACGCAGCGCAGGCAGTGAAACGAACGGCCAGGGCTTCGGTCCTGACAGCACCTACGACCAGGAGCGTTAGTGTGAGCCCGATGAGCCAGGCGGCACAGAACCTGAACTGGTTGATCACCAACTTCGTGGACAACACCCCGGGGGTGTCCCACACGGTGGTGGTCTCCGCCGACGGACTCCTTCTGGCGATGTCCGAAGGCTTTCCCCGCGACCGCGCCGACCAGCTCGCGGCCGTCGCCTCCGGTCTGACGTCTCTGACGGCAGGCGCCTCCCGGATCTTCGAGGGAGGCAGCGTGAACCAGACGGTTGTGGAGATGGAGCGGGGATTCCTCTTCATCATGTCCATCTCCGACGGTTCGTCGCTCGCCGTCCTGGCGCACCCGGAGGCGGACATCGGCCTCATCGGGTACGAGATGGCCCTTCTGGTGGACCGCGCGGGCACGGTCCTCACCCCGGATCTCCGTGCGGAGCTCCAGGGCAGCCTTCTCAACTAATCAACGGACGATGCGTGTTCGCGTCCCGGGGCCGTAAGGTTTCGGGACGCGGCTCCCCACAAGGATGGGTGCCCGGCGCAGTCGGAGGAGGAGAAAGTGGCAACACCCCCAGGCGGTTCGTCTTCGGGTAACTGGTCGTACGGCCCTGTCCAGGGGCAGGGCGACGGTTCGGCGAACCGTTACGACTTCCCCTCCACCCCCGGTCACCGGCAGCCCTACGCCCCGCAGGGGCCGGGACCGTCGCCGTACGACCAGCCTCAGGCCCCGCGCATCCAGCCGGTCCAGCCGCAGCGCCGCCCCGAACCGGCTCCGGCGGCGTCCCACAACCCCCTGGTGCGTCCGTACGCCATGACCGGCGGCCGGACCCGCCCGCGCTACCAGCTCGCCATCGAGGCACTGGTGCACACCACCGCTGCTCCGCACCAGATGCAGGGCCAGCTGCCCGAGCATCAGCGGATCTGCAACCTGTGCCGGGAGATCAAGTCGGTGGCCGAGATCTCGGCCCTGCTGACGATCCCCCTCGGCGTGGCCAGGATCCTCGTCGCCGACTTGGCGGAGGCGGGCCTGGTCGCCATCCATCAGCCCGGCGGCGACGAGAACGCCGGTGGCCAGCCAGACGTGACACTGCTCGAAAGGGTGCTCAGTGGACTTCGCAAGCTCTAGCGGCGGTCCTTCCCGCTCCACCACCTCCGCGAAAATCGTGGTGGCGGGCGGCTTCGGCGTGGGCAAGACCACGTTCGTCGGCGCCGTCTCGGAGATCAACCCGCTGCGCACAGAGGCCGTCATGACGTC
>NZ_JBEXTB010000058.1:0-5721 GCF_040613915.1 Streptomyces sp. NPDC006193 | reverse complement strand
CAGGAACCCGGCCCAGGTGCAGAGCCGCGTCGACGCCTACCGCAGGTTCGCCCAGATCCTCGGCGTCGACCCCGGCGGCAACCTGTACTGCTGACACCGCCCGCAGCGGTGTGAGCGCCTTCCGGTGCCGGCCGGCCTCGGCCGGCCGGCACCGGTCACGTCCCTGAGCGCACCGGGCTCGTCGTCGCCGCCGGTCACCGCACGGATCGGCCCGGGCCGGCGGCGGCCGACGAGGGCGCGGGCCGGAGGCTGTCCGGTCACACGCCACGGATCCGGCCCGTCCCGGTCTTCCCGGCGCGGTGTGCGGGGGTGGACACTCCGGCCAGGCGGGCCGCGCCGTCGCCCGGCCGCCCCGCTCCCCCACGCCCCGGGACCCACGAGGCCGCCCTCATGCCGATCCCCTCAGCCGTACCGCGGCTCGCCGCCACCGCCGCTTCGCTCCTGCTCGCGGGCACGGCCACCACCACGGCCACCGCGAGTGCCACAGCCATCGCGGACCCGACCGCCGCGGCCGTCGCCTCCGCACCGCAGCGTTCCGCTCCCGGCCCGGCCGCCGCCGCGGCGACGGACCCCGCCGGTTTCGACGCGCCGCTGTCCACCCGGGGCCGCTACATCGTGGACGCCCACGGCGACCGGTTCCGGCTGAAGGGCGCCAACTGGGACGGCGCCCAGGGTTCGTGGACCGGCAGCGGCGACGCCGCCGACCCCGGCACCCACCACGCGGGGCAGGACTCCCACGGCATACCGCTCGGCCTGGACCGCGCACCGGTGGCGCGGTTGCTCGCCGACTTCCACCGGCTGGGGATCAACACCGTCCGCCTGCCGTTCTCCAACGAGATGATCCACAGCACGGCCCCTGTACCCGACGTCGCCGTGACCGCCAACCCGGAGCTCCGCGGCAGGACACCGCTGGAGGTCTTCGACGCCGTCGTGGACGCGCTCAGCGGCAGCGGGTTCGCCGTCGTCCTCAACAACCACACCAACACCTCCCGGTGGTGCTGCGGCGTCGACGGCAACGAGCGGTGGAACAGCAGCCTGTCCACCGGGCAGTGGGCGGACGACTGGGTGTTCATGGCGCGCCGCTACGCCTCCGTGCCGCGGGTGGTCGGCGCCGATCTGTACAACGAGGTGCGGCGCGACGTGCTCGACGACCCCAACTGGGGCCTGGGGGACGACCACGACTGGTACGAAGCGGCCCGGCTGGCCGCCGACCGGATCCTCACCGAGGGCGACCCGCGCCTGCTCATCGTGGTCGAGGGCATCAACTGGACCGGCCTGCCGGTGGACGGCCTCCCGCACGGCCGGCCGGTGCTGACCCCCGCCCGTACGCTCTCCCACACGCTCACGGACGCCCACAAGCTGGTCTACTCCGCCCACTTCTACGGCTACACGGGCCCCCGGCACAGCGGTGCCACCGGCGTCGGGGAGACCCACGATCCCCGCTACCAGGACCTGTCCCGGACCGAGCTGGCCGCGGCCCTCGACGAGGAGGCGTTCTTCGTGGAGGAGACCGGCCGGCACTACACCGCGCCGGTGTGGGTGAGCGAGTTCGGCGTCGGCTCGGACGAGACCGGCGCGGCCGCCCGTGCCTGGTTCGGGAACGTCACCGACTACTTCGCCGAGCACGACGCCGACTTCGCGTTCTGGCCGCTGGTCGGCTTCGCGGGCCACGACGACTGGGCGCTGCTGCGGTACGACGGCGGGGGGAACCGGTCCGGCATCCTCGACGGCGGCGACTGGCGTGCGACGGCGTGGCAGCACCTGATGACCGCGCCGGACCTGACCGGGCCGGTGCCCGCGGTTCCGGTCTGGCGCATGCTCAGCACCGATCACGGCGACGCTGTGGCGTCCCTGCGGGTGCGCGCCACGGGCGACTGGGATCCGGGCGCGTACAAGGCCGCCTGCCCCGACGGTGCGCGGCTCGCCGGGCTGAGCCACACCGGCGGGCGCGGTCTGTGCACCGACGCCGGAGCGGGCGACCTGCGCGCCGCCGGGCCGGCCCGGACGGTCGTCACCGACGAGCGGTACGTGCCGGCCGGCGGTGACTGGGCGTCCGGGTACACCAAGTACCAGTGCCCGGCGGACGCGTTCCTCATCGGCTACAGCCTGCGCGGCGCGCGCGTGTCCGCGGCGCTGTGCGTCCCGGCCCGCGCCGCCCTGCCGGACGCAGGGCGGACCGTATGGTTCGACCGGTCCGACGACCGGCCCGCCGACGCGGCCGGCGGCGACTTCGCGTACGGCAGCCGCAAGGGACAGTGCGGGGCGGACGAGTACGCCGCCGGGATCGCCTTCACCACCCGGGTGGGCAGCCGTCCCGGCCCCGCGGCCCTGCTGTGCCGCTCGCTGTCCTGACCGAGCGGTGCACAGGGAGGAGGCAGGGGCCCGGGGCGCCTCGGCGGGTCAGGACGCCGTGCCGCGGGCGGGGGGGGCGGCCCGTTCGCGTCCTGCCGGTCGCGTTCCCCCGTGCCGTTGCGTCACCACCGCACACCGGCGAAGTCGATCGGCCGGGGGCGCAGCAGCCGGGTGCGTTCGGCGAGGCCGAGCAGCCGCCGGGACATCTCGTCGGCCGGCAGCCGGCGCCGGTCGCCGTGGCCCGGCAGCACCCACTCGAACCGCAGCCGCCCCGCGGTACGGGCCAGCGAGTCGGCCAGTACCTCGATGGAGTACCAGGTCACGCTGTCCACGACCGCCAGATCACCGGCCGTGCGCGACCAGTAGAAGCTGTCGCCGCTGAAGCAGTACCGGTCGTCGGCCAGGTACAGGACACTGCCCCGGGTGTGTCCGGGCAGGGGGTGGGCGACGACGCCTTCTCCGATCTCCACGGGGTCGAGTCCGCGGATCACCCGGTCCGCGTCCGGCGCGGCGTCCAGGTCGCCCTCGTGGATCCACAGGCGGGCGCCGAAGCGGTCGGCGTAGCGGCGGCCGTGCGCGGCGTGGTCGCGGTGGGTGAGCAGGACGTCGGTGACGGGGCCCGACCGCGTGTACCGGTCGGCCAGCGCACGGCTCCAGCGCGGTGTGTCGATCATCATGCACGTCCCGGACGGCCGCAGCAGCAGGTAGGCGTTGGCGCCGGCGGTGCGCTGCGAGTTGTGCCCGCAGAGCAGCACCCTGTCGTCCAGGGCCAGCGGGAAGGGGTCCAGCGGCCGGCCCGCATGCTCGGACAGCGGCCTGATGGAGCGGGTGGGGCAGGCGAGCACCGCGGCGTGCATGCTCCGTTCCTCGGCCTCGTCGCGGGGCTGCCGCCGGATGTACGACTTGCCGTCGGCCTCGCCGATCAGTTCGGGGGCCAGTTGCCGGGCCACGTCGCAGTTGATGCAGCGGCCGTCCACGTACCACTCGTCCACGGCCGGACTCCTTCCGCGGGGGGAACGGCCTCGGGCGAGGCCGACGTCCCAAGGGGTATACCGCCGGGCGCTGAAGCGGTAGTCCGCCTCGGGGTCGCGTCCGCGGCGCCGTGGTGCTCGCGGCGCAGGACCGGGGCGGCACGCGTCATCCGCGGCGGGGGCCGGGCCGCCGCCCGGTCGCCCGGATCCGGACCGCGAAACCGCCCCGGCCGTCGAACCGCACCTCGTGCACCGCGTCGAAGCCGTCCGCCGGGGAAGGCCGGCGCAGCCGTTCCAGCGTGTCCAGGACGCCGACGTCCGGCACCCGGTCGCGGCCCCGGCGGGCGGCGTTGCGCCGCAGGGAGCCGGTCGGGTCCGGGGGGAACCAGTAGGCCGTCGCCGTCGCGCCGTGGGCGTGGGCCAGCTCCACCAGCGGGGCCCATTCCCCGGGCGACGGGTTGGTGTTGTCCACGGCCACGTCCCGGCCGGCCGCCAGGTGCTCCTCGATCAGCCGCATCTGCCGGGCCTGCTTGTTCCTGGCCCGGCGCGGGAACAGGTCCTTGCCGACCAGCTGGTACCGGTCGGACAGGCACCGTGCGCAGAAAGTGGACTTGCCCGAGGCCTGCAGCCCGACCAGCACGGCCACGTCCGGTGCTGTCGCCATACCCGCCACGATGGCATGCCGCGGCCGGCCCGGCGAGCCGGCCGGGCCCGCTGACCGCGGTGCCGGACAGGCGCGTCGGCGAGGCCGAACCCGATGCCGGTGAGCGGTGGGCGGACAGCGGCAGGAGCACACCGGTGCGCTCGTCGAGGCCGGCCGGGCGCGGCCCGCCCACGGCGGTCAGTCCGCGGCCCGGCCGTTCAGCAGGTGGGCGACCTGCGGGCGGACGACGTCCCAGGCGGCGGCCGGCAGGGCGTCGAGCTCCGTGCCGTGCAGGGCGCCGAGGGCCTCCTCGTCGTCGGTGGCGCAGTCGGCGGCCCCGGCGAGGACGTCGTAGCCGTCCCGTACGGCGACCAGCAGGCGGTGGCCGCCGCCGGGCCGGGCGTGCAGGGCCGAGGCGACGACGAGCGGCGGCGGTCCGCCGGGGTCGCCGGGCAGCTTGCGGTAGGCGGAGGCGACCGGTGTGCGCCAGTGCAGGCTGAGCAGCACGGGACGCTTGGCGGTCAGCTCGGCGAGGTCGGCCTCGCGGGGGCCGTCGGACTCCAGGACCGTCGCGCGGGCGTCCAGGACGAGGGCGGCGGGGAGCAGGCAGCGCAGCGTGCTGCCGACGAGGTTGCCGCCGACCGTCGCCGCGCGCCGTACGGCCCCGGTGCCGATCGTGGCGGCGGCCAGCCGCAGGACGTCGGGCACGCGTGCGTCGATCCGGTGCAGCACGACGGCGCCGCCGACGGTCTCGGGGCCGATGGCGGTGGCTTCGGGCACCCCGCGCAGCGACACCGCGCGTTCGGGGAACCCGTCCCGCTGCCACGTGGCCCACACGAGCGTCGCCCCGCCCACCGGCACGGCTCCCTCGGCCAGGCACTCCCGGGCTTCCGTCACGGACGTGGGCAGACGCAACAGCACGGCGCCGACCTGCCTTCCTGGACTGGGACCATGGACGGCCGGCACCCGTCGACCGCCCGCCGCCAGCGCAGTCTTGCCGCAGGGGCGGGGGCGCGTACAGGGCTCACACGGGCATGCGGTGCGCGTTGCGTGACGCCGGGGCGGCGGTGCGGCGGTGCGACGGCGGGCCGCGCGGACGTCCCCGAGGGCGGGCCGGCCGCGGTCCCGTCGCGCCCGCGTCGACCACCGCCGCATGTTTGCTCTGGTCGCGCCGTGTTTCCCGTCCGCTCGCCCGGCGGGCAACGGGAAACCCGTCGACCCCGGTGTGCGGGCGGGGCGAGTCTTGGGGCGTCAGCACGGCACAACCCACGACCAAGGGGGAAACGATGCGCAATCTGAAGGCGATGCGGACCGCGGCGGCACTGGCGGTCGCCGTCGGCACGCTGACGGCGGTGGGCGCCACCCAGGCGCAGGCGGCGCCGCAGGCCACGGTGCACGGGTGCAGCACCGGGTACGTGTGCCTGTACCCGGGCGCCGGCTGGAACGGTGACCGCCCGACCCTCACCTACTACCGGTACGGCACCTACAACCTGAACAACGTCATCGGGACGTACCGCATCTTCAACAACCAGACCGGCAACGCGTGGGTGCGCACGTGCACCGGGTACAACGGCACGGGCTGCGAGGGGTACCTGTACCCGAACACCTACATCGACAAGAACATGACGCCGATCAACTCGATCGTCCTGGGCGTGTAGTCCGGCCGATCGCTCGCACGGGGAGTCCTGCCGGGCCGCGCGGCCCGGCAGGGTGGTGCGGGCTCAACATGGCCTCCGCCAAGCTCGTCCTCGACAC
>NZ_JBEXTB010000057.1:0-8391 GCF_040613915.1 Streptomyces sp. NPDC006193 | reverse complement strand
CCGACGGCACCGAGGTCGTCCTGGTGCACCACCAGGTCCCCGGAGCCCGCACCGCCGCCGTCCGCCGGCACGTGATTGACACGCATGCGGGTCGATCTCTGCTCAACGGCCCGCGCCTTCAGCTGCTCCCACTCGTCCCACGCCATGGAAGGACTCCTTCCCCCGTGTTATGCGGTATCGAGTCAACTTAGCAATGCTGAGGAGAACACTGCACCGTGTCCGCCTGTGCGATGTGGCAGCGTGAAAGGCGGCGCCCGAGCGTCAGTCGGCCCGTCGGCACTGTCCGGCAAGGCTGGAGCGACTGTCCCGGAGTTGGGTTGTCGGTCCCTGAGAATGCGGTGGGGGATGTCTCCCTCCCCTCGCCCGTTACGCGATATATACGACCTCTGGTGGATATACCTTGTCTCTTCGGAAATAGCCCGCAGTCGCATACCCCTCGATGAAAGTGCGCGCTGCTGGAGAAGACGGTCTTCCCGTCCACCAGGAGCCGGCACCGCTCGACGCCGATCGCGGACGTCGGCTGGACGCTGATCTCCTTGCCGGCAGGCAGCAGCGGCTTAAGCAGGGAACCGGTCACGCGGATGCCGCACAGATCATCGGGTACTACGTACGCGCGCTTGGGCGACGGCGACGAGCAGGCGCTCGACAGGCTGACGACAAGCCCGCCCCGACAAGAGACGCCAGGAAACGGAATCCGCCCCCGGAGATGGTGTGCATATCGCCTTCCGCCGCAGCGGGTGGGAGCAGGTTCGGCCGGGACTCGGCTCGGTCCGGGATCTCGGTGTTCCTGACTCAGGTCACTGGAGCCAGCCCGCGAACTCCAGCAGCAGTTCCGCGTCCTTCTCGCGGCCCACCCGCCGGGCCCGGATGCCCGACTCCACCGCCCGGAACAACGTCCAGCCGCGCAGCCGCTCCTGGTCCACCTCCAGCGACTCGGCGAGCCGCTTGATCCGGCGCCGGGTCGTGGCCGGTCCGGACGGCGCCGCGATCAGGTCCTCCACCCGGTCCCGCACCAGCCTGGCCAGGTCGAAGGCGCACTCGCCGACCACCGGGTCGGGGCCCACCGCGAGCCAGGGCATCCGCTCCCCGGCGAGCACCTTGCTCTGCCGGAACGTGCCGTGCAGCAGCAGCCGCTCGGGCGGCGCGGCCAGCAGCTCCGCACGGGCCGTGAGCGCCGCCTCCACCAGCGCCGCCGCCTCCGGGTCGGCCTCGGCGCCCGCCCGCATCGCCGTCGCCTGCCGGGCGGTGCGCTCCGCCACGGTCTCGAACACCGGACCGGCCGGCGGCTCGACCCACAGCCTGCGCAGCGTCCCCGCCGCCTCCAGCAGCGCCTTCGCCTCCGGCAGCGACCGGACCGAGACGTCCGGGTGCAGCCGCTCCAGCAGCAGCACTCCCTCCGCGGCGTCCCCGGCGTCCCCGGCGTCCGACTCCAGCAGCTGGACGGCGCCCCGCCCGGCCCAGTGCGCCAGCGCCGCCCGCTCGCTCTCCGGGCGGGCCCGCGGCGGGGCCAGCTTCAGCACGGCCGGGGTGCCGTCCGCCCGCCGCACCAGCGCCACCAGGCTGCTGCGGCCGCCCGGCACCTGGACCCGCTCGACGGTCAACCCGCGCCGCGCGACGACGCGTTCGGCCGTCGCGGGCAGCCGCGCCAGCCAGTCGTCGCCGGCCGGCGCCGTCTCACCGATCGCCCGCACCAGGCGCTGCGGCGGTTCGAAAGCCATGCGCGAGTCGTTCCTTCCTGTCCGTCCCTGCACGGGTGCTGTCCTGCGGTGCCGTCCGCCGGTCGCGCCCCGGCCGCTACGGGGACGCCGTCGCCGACGCCGGGGCCGACGGGGTCGTCCCGGCCGCCCCCGCCTGCTCGCCGGACCGCTCGGCGAGCCCAGGGAAGGCTACGCTCTCCCCGCTCCAGCGCACCGCCCGCACCGCGGCCTCCCGCAGCGCCCCCGCGGCGTCGGCCCTGCGCGCGCCGCTCGTCGCCCGCACCAGGTCGGAGTAGACCCCGGCCACCCGCTCCTCCAGCCGCGCCGCGAGCCGCACCGCGGAGGCACCGTCTTGGACCGGGAACGGCAGCGCGTACCCGGCGCTCGCGGCGACCGGTGCGCCGCCCAGGTCCCGCACCGCGCGCACCAGCGCGTCCCGGCGCGCCCGGTGGGCGTCGTACGCCGCCCGCGCCTCGGTCCGGCGCCGCTCGTCGATCCGCCCGCCGACGACGCCGTACCCGTACACGGCCGCGTGCTCCGCCGCCAGCGCTGCCTGCAGCGCGGTCAGCTCGGCCTTCGCGGCCCGCTCGGTCCCGTCGCTCACCTGGCCCCCTCCGTCAGCAGGTACGCGTGCGCCGCTCCGGCCGCGGCGACCGACGCCAGTAGCCGCGCCAGCTCGCCCGGCACGTGCAGCAGGTCCTTGGCGCGCCGGTCGGCGAGCGCCCGCTCGGCGGCGGCCAGTCCGGCGAGGGCGTCCTTCTCGCCCGCCGGGGCGGAAGGAGCGGGGGAGGCCGTGGCGGACACGGTCGCGGAGGCCGTGGCGGACGCCGTCGGCGTGCCGGCCGCGAAGGCCGTCGCGTGGGCCGCGACCCGCGCCCGCAGCGGGCGCAGCAGCTCCGCGAGCCCGGGATGGGCGGTGAGCGCGGCGTCGTAGCGCGCCAGCAACTCCCGGCTGTCCCGGGCCGCACGCGCGCGGGCCCGGTCGGCGGCCGACGGGCCGTCGCCGCCGGACTCCCCGGCGGCCGAGCAGCCCGCCAGCAGGGCGGCGCCGGCGGCCGAGGCCAGCAGGGTTCTTCTGCGCGTCCCGGGCGGGGTGCGCAAGGGCGGCGGATACGGCACGGCTGACGTCCTCGGGGGGCTCGTACGAACACTCGGGCGGAACGGCGGCCCGCCCGTGATCACGGTACCCGCGCGCCCCCCGGACGCGCGTCACCGGCTCGACCGCCCGGACGGCCGCCGACCAGGGACGCGGACCGGGCCGGCGCCCGGCTGCGCGGCGCGGCCCGGCCGCCCCCGGCGCACTCCCCGCCCGCCCGCGCCCGAGCGCCGCGGGCACCGGTTGCCGGGCGTGCGGCCCGAGGGCCCGGGGCACACGTGACGGCATCACCCCCGGCGACCGGATACCCTTTGACCAGACACGCGACCCATCCCACAACAGCACACGCGGCCGAGGAGTCACCCGGATGAGCACCACCCAGAACGAGAGGCTGCGAGAGCTGCTCGAACCGCTCGTCACCTCCCAGGGGCTGGATCTCGAAGAGATCGCCGTGGACTCGGTCGGACGCAAGCGGGTGCTGCGCGTGGTCGTCGACTCCGACACCGGGGCGGACCTGGACGCCATCGCCGATGTGAGCCGTGCGCTCTCGGCGAAGCTCGACGAGACCGACGCGATGGGCGAGGGCGCGTACGACCTGGAGGTCGGAACCCCCGGCGCGGAGCGCCTCCTCACCGAGCACCGGCACTTCGTGCGCGCCACCGACCGGCTCGTGAAGTTCCAGCTGACCGAGGGCGGCGAGCTGGTCGCGCGGATCCTGAAGGTCGACGACGAGGGCGTCGACGTCGAGGTGCCCGGGGTGAAGGGCCGCAAGGCCACCGCCCGCAGACTCGCCTTCCCGGACATCGCCAGGGCGCGGGTGCAGGTCGAGTTCAACCGCAAGGACAGCGCCGGCCGCACGGCCGGCGAGAAGGACATGAAGGAAGAGGAGGAGGCGTAGCCGTGGACATCGACATGAGCGCCCTGCGGGGCTTGGTCCGGGAGAAGGAGATCTCCTTCGACCTGCTGGTCGAGGCGATCGAGTCGGCCCTCCTCATCGCCTACCACCGCACCGAGGGAAGCCGCCGGCACGCGCGCGTGGAGCTCAACCGGGAGACCGGGCATGTGACCGTGTGGGCGAAGGAGGACCCCGAGGACCTCGCGGAGGGCCAGGAGCCCCGTGAGTTCGACGACACCCCGTCCGGCTTCGGCCGGATCGCGGCGACCACCGCCAAGCAGGTGATCCTGCAGCGGCTGCGCGACGCCGAGGACGACGCCACGCTCGGCGAGTACGCCGGCCGCGAGGGCGACATCGTCACCGGTGTGGTCCAGCAGGGCCGCGACCCGAAGAACGTCCTCGTGGACATCGGCAAGCTCGAGGCGATCCTGCCGGTGCAGGAGCAGGTGCCCGGCGAGACCTACCCGCACGGCATGCGGCTGCGCAGCTACGTGGTCCGGGTGGCCAAGGGCGTCCGCGGCCCCTCGGTGACCCTGTCCCGTACGCACCCGAACCTGGTGAAGAAGCTCTTCGCCCTGGAGGTGCCGGAGATCGCCGACGGCTCCGTGGAGATCGCCGCGATCGCCCGTGAGGCCGGTCACCGCACCAAGATCGCCGTGCGGTCCACCCGTGCGGGCCTGAACGCCAAGGGCGCCTGCATCGGCCCGATGGGCGGCCGGGTGCGCAACGTGATGGGCGAGCTGAACGGCGAGAAGATCGACATCGTCGACTGGTCGGACGACCCGGCGGAGATGGTCGCGAACGCCCTGTCACCCGCTCGGGTGAACAAGGTCGAGGTCGTGGATCTGGCCGCCCGGTCCGCCCGGGTGACCGTGCCGGACTACCAGCTGTCGCTGGCGATCGGCAAGGAGGGCCAGAACGCCCGCCTCGCGGCCCGCCTCACCGGCTGGCGGATCGACATCCGGCCCGACACCGAGCAGGCCGGGGAATAGATCAAGCCGCCGGTGGCTTGATTCACGACAACAGCCGTTCGATCCGTGCCCCAAAGGGGTGAGGTCGGTACGGGGAGGTAGACTTAACCGTGTCTGGCCGGACGCACACCCGAGCATGCCCTGAACGCACCTGTGTGGGGTGCCGGGAGCGGGCGGCCAAGAACGATCTCTTGCGGGTCGTGAGGGTGGAGGACGCATGCGTCCCCGATCCTCGCGGTACGCTGCCCGGCCGGGGTGCCTATGTGCATCCCGCCCTGGTCTGTCTCGACCAGGCGGTACGCCGCCGGGTGTTCCCGCGGGCACTGCGCGCCCCGGGAGCGCTCGACACAAAGGCGTTGCGCCGATACGTCGAGCAGACGACAGTTGCCGAGCAGGCAACACCGTAAGAAGCGCCGCACGGAACCCCGTGCGGTCTGGTACCTCGCGAGTCGAAAGCAGGTCGAGATTGCGATGAGCACTCGATGAGTACGCGATGAGTACGCCCATGAACTAGCGACGGTCCGGCTTCAACCCGGACCTCAAAGGAGCGAAGTGGCTAAGGTCCGGGTCTACGAACTCGCCAAGGAGTTCGGTGTCGAGAGCAAGGTCGTCATGGCCAAGCTCCAGGAACTCGGTGAATTCGTCCGTTCGGCGTCTTCGACCATCGAAGCGCCGGTTGTACGCAAGCTGACCGACGCCTTCCAGGGCGGTGGCAGCGGCAGGTCCGCCGCGAAGCCCGCCCCGCGCAAGGCCTCTCCCAAGCCCGCCGCGCCCTCCCCGGCGCAGGCGGCACGTCCGGCTGCTCCGAAGCCGGCCACCCCCAAGCCCCCGACGGCGCCCGCTGCCCAGCAGCCCGCCGCCTCGTCGGCTCCCTCGGCGCCCGCGCCGGCCCCCGGGCCGCGTCCGGTGCCGGGTCCCAAGCCCGCGCCGCGTCCGGCCCCGGCCGCCCCGGAGTTCACCGCTCCGCCGGCCGCCCCCGCCGCGCAGGCCCCGCAGGCTCCGGCCGCCCAGGGTCCGCGTCCCGGCGCCCGCCCCGGCGCCCCCAAGCCCGGCGGTTCCCGCCCGGCTCCCGGCCAGGGCCAGGCGCCCCGCCCGGGTCAGGGCGCTGCCCGCCCCGGCGGCCAGGCCCCGCGTCAGGGCGCCCGTCCGGCCGGTCCGCGTCCGGGCAACAACCCCTTCACCTCCGGTGGCTCCACCGGCATGGCCCGCCCGCAGGCCCCGCGCCCGCAGGGCGGCCCGCGTCCCGGCGGCCCCGGCGCCCCCGGCGCGGGTCCCCGTCCGCAGGCGCCCGGCGCCCAGGGCGGCGGTCCGCGTCCGCAGGCTCCCGGCGGTCCCCGGCCGTCCCCGGCCGGCATGCCCCGCCCGCAGGGCGGTCCGCGTCCCGGCCCGGCCGGTCCGCGTCCGAACCCCGGCATGATGCCGCAGCGTCCCGCTGCGGGCCCGCGTCCCGGCCCCGGCGGCGGCGGGCGCGGTCCCGGCGCCGGCGGTCGTCCCGGCGGCGGCGGTCGTCCCGGTGGCGGCGGCTTCGCCGGCCGTCCCGGTGGCGGCGGTGGCGGCTTCGCCGGCCGTCCGGGCGGTCCCGGTGGCGGTGGCGGCGGTTTCGCCGGCCGTCCGGGCGGTCCCGGCGGTGGCGGCGGTGGCCGTCCCGGCTTCGGCGGCCGTCCCGGCGGTCCCGGTGGCCGCGGTGGCACGCAGGGCGCCTTCGGCCGTCCCGGCGGTCCGGCGCGTCGTGGCCGCAAGTCGAAGCGGCAGCGTCGCCAGGAGTACGAGGCCATGCAGGCCCCGAGCGTCGGCGGCGTGATGCTGCCGCGCGGCAACGGCGAGACCATCCGTCTCTCCCGCGGCGCGTCGCTCACCGACTTCGCGGAGAAGATCAACGCCAACCCGGCGTCCCTCGTCGCGGTCATGATGAACCTCGGCGAGATGGTCACCGCGACCCAGTCCGTCTCCGACGAGACCCTCCAGCTCCTCGCCGACGAGATGAACTACACGGTTCAGATCGTCAGCCCGGAGGAGGAGGACCGCGAGCTCCTGGAGTCCTTCGACATCGAGTTCGGCGAGGACGAGGGCTCCGAGGAGGACCTGGTCGTCCGTCCGCCGGTGGTGACCGTCATGGGTCACGTCGACCACGGCAAGACCCGCCTGCTCGACGCGATCCGCAAGACGAACGTCATCGCGGGCGAGGCCGGCGGCATCACCCAGCACATCGGTGCCTACCAGGTCGCGACCGAGGTCAACGGCGAAGAGCGGAAGATCACCTTCATCGACACCCCGGGTCACGAGGCGTTCACCGCCATGCGTGCCCGCGGTGCGAAGTCGACCGACATCGCGATCCTGGTCGTCGCCGCCAACGACGGCGTCATGCCGCAGACGGTCGAGGCGCTGAACCACGCCAAGGCCGCCGACGTGCCGATCGTGGTCGCGGTCAACAAGATCGACGTCGAGGGCGCCGACCCGACCAAGGTGCGCGGTCAGCTGACCGAGTACGGCCTGGTGGCCGAGGAGTACGGCGGCGACACCATGTTCGTCGACATCTCCGCCAAGCAGGGTCTGCACATCGACGACCTCCTCGAGGCCGTCATCCTCACCGCCGACGCCTCGCTCGACCTGCGGGCCAACCCGAATCAGGACGCGCAGGGCATCTCGATCGAGTCCCGCCTCGACCGCGGCCGCGGCGCCGTGGCGACGGTCCTCGTCCAGCGAGGCACCCTGCGGGTCGGCGACACGATGGTGGTGGGCGACGCCTACGGCCGCGTCCGCGCCATGCTCGACGACAACGGCAACAACGTCGCCGAGGCCGGCCCGTCGACGCCGGTCCAGGTCCTGGGCCTGACCAACGTCCCGGGTGCGGGCGACAACTTCCTCGTCGTCGACGAGGACCGCACCGCCCGCCAGATCGCGGAGAAGCGCGCCGCCCGTGAGCGCAACGCGGCCTTCGCGAAGCGCACGCGCCGCGTGTCCCTGGAGGACCTGGACAAGGTCCTCAAGGCCGGCGAGGTCCAGCAGCTGAACCTGATCATCAAGGGTGACGCTTCCGGTTCGGTGGAGGCCCTCGAGTCCTCCCTGCTCCAGCTGGACGTCGGCGAAGAGGTCGACATCCGCGTCCTGCACCGCGGCGTCGGTGCGGTCACGGAGTCCGACATCGACCTGGCCATGGGCTCCGACGCCATCGTCATCGGCTTCAACGTCCGCGCTGCCGGGCGTGCCCAGCAGATGGCGGAGCGCGAAGGCGTCGACGTCCGGTACTACTCGGTCATCTACCAGGCGATCGAGGAGATCGAGGCGGCCCTCAAGGGCATGCTCAAGCCGGAGTACGAAGAGGTCGAGCTCGGTACGGCGGAGATCCGCGAGGTCTTCAAGTCGTCCAAGCTGGGCAACATCGCCGGTGTCCTCATCCGCTCCGGCGAGGTGCGCCGCAACACCAAGGCCCGCCTCATCCGGGACGGCAAGGTGGTCGCGGAGAACCTCACCATCGAGGGCCTGCGTCGCTTCAAGGACGACGTCACCGAGATCCGCGAAGGGTTCGAGGGCGGTATCAACCTCGGCAACTTCAACGACATCAAGGTCGACGACGTCATCGCGACGTACGAGATGCGCGAGAAGCCGCGGGGCTGACGCCCCCGGTGCGCGCCGGCCGGTCGATCAGCCGCAGATTCTTCAGCACCAGGAACAGCGGGATGATGACCAGCACGAAGGGGAACGCCTGGCTGACCACGACCCACCCGGTGGCGG
>NZ_JBEXTB010000056.1:0-10217 GCF_040613915.1 Streptomyces sp. NPDC006193 | reverse complement strand
GAGAGGTACTAAAAGTTCGTCCGTCCTCCCGGCCCGCGTATTGTGCTGGGACACGCGGGGGGATTTTGTCGGGCAGTGGCGCCGCACAGGAGGTCAGCGGCTGCCGGTCCAGTTGTGCGCCACGTCGACCACGACCCGGTCGGCCAGCTGCGTCACCCGGAACGGCAGGCGGGCCCGCACGCCGAGACCGATCTGCGTCTCCCCTTCGAAGCTGCCGGCGAACCGGGTGTCCCGGAAGGTGCGGTACCCGCTGACGTCCACCCCCGGAAGGGTGTGGCCCACCTGTGCCGGGTACGCGGGTGCGCCGCTCTCCGGGTCGTAACTGGGCGCGCCGACACGGACCTCGAGCACCGCCCCGCCGCTGACCGGGATGTAACTCCCGGAGGCGTTCTGGTAGAGCCGGTCGACGTATCTGACGGAGTAGCCGACGGAGCCGCCGCCGGGCACGTCGAAGACCATGCGGTCGAAGCAGTCGTGCCGGCCGGTCCGGACGTTCTCCAGCGGCACGGCTCCGGTGGCCGCTCCGCCCTTGTCGCCGCTGCCCCAGCCGGTCGGACAGGCCGTGACCGGGGTGGTGGAGGCCGTCGCCGCGGTCGTCGCCGCGCCCACCCCGGCTCCCGCCAGAACGAGTGCCGCGATCGCCGCTCCTATTCGCTGCATGATGTCCCCTTTGGTAGAGCGTCGTGCTGGTAAGGGGTGAGACACGTACGTTGTGGGGATGGTTGCACGCCCGGCCCGGCCGACGTGTCACCGTGGGGTCCGATCCCCCGAACGAGTGGAGCCGCCGGCCGGCGGCCGCCGCGGCCGGGGAACGGTCAGGGGGGTCCCTTGTCGCCCACGGCCGGCGGCGGCGGCTCACCGAAGTGGACGAAGATCTTCTCGAAGCCCTTGAAGGACTCCGTGGCCGCGTAGGAGCGGTAGGCCCGCACGTCGCCCGTGGCCAGGTGGACGCGGTCGGTGAACGGCGTCAGCAGGCTCCGCGGCCACAGCCGCATGCAGCGCACGGCGATGATCTCGGCCGTGGCGAGGTACACCAGGCCGGCGAGGTAGATCCAGGCGAGCAGGCCGAGCACGATGCCGAACATCCCGTAGGTCGCCGTGGTCCCCCGCAGCACGTGCCCGACGTAGTAGGAGCCGCCCCACTGCAGTGCCTGCCAGGCGCACGCGGCTCCCAGGGCCGGCCCCCACATCGAGCGCAGCGGCAGCCGGCGCCGGGTCATGATGCGGTAGCTCACCAGGAGCAGGGCGGCGTTGAGCGCGACGCCCGCGACGCCGACGAGGACCCGGATGCCCACCGCCAGGCGCGTGCCGAAGAGGCCGGCGGCGGACTCCGCACTGGACAGCGCCGTCGTCAGGAGCAGACCGGAGGCGAGCAGCAGCAGGAAGTACAGGCTCTTCAGCCGGGAGCGCAGCGGGTCGGGCCGGGCGTGCCGCGGGACGGCGAAGATCTTGTTGAGGCCGTGCTGGACGGCCTGGGCGACCCCCAGGGCGCCGTAGACGCTGCCGGCGACGCCCACGGCGATGGCCGCGCCGCTGCCGTGGAACGAGTGGATGTTGCTGCCGAGCTGGTCGCCGATCACCGGGAACTCGCTCAGCGCCGAGTGCAGCACGGACTGCTGCAGGTGCTCGTTGCCGTGCAGGGCGGAGCTGAGGATCGCCACCAGGAACAGCAGCAGCGGGAAGAGGGAGATGAAGCCGTAGTACGCCAGCAGCGCGGCCAGGTAGGTGGCCTGGTCGTCGACGAACTTGTAGACGACCGCGAGCGGCATGGCGACCCACCGATGCCGGCGCTGATAGCGGTCCAGCCGGGCCAGCACGTCCATGTGCCCTCCCACACCGTCGGGCGCGGACCCGCTCCGCGGCGGGCGCCGCAGCATTCCCCGTGCCCACGCCGGACGATCCCACACCGGTGCGCGGCTGAGGGTGCTCCTCCGCGTGAGCCGGCGGCGGGCTCGTCCGCCCGTTCCTCCGGCCCGGTGCTCACGCCGTCCCGCGGCGGCGACCTCCCGGCCCCGGCGGCCGGAGCGGCGCCGCGCGGGCTCGCCGCGCGGCGGGAGGCGCAGCCGACCCGGTTCGCCGCCGTCGCGGCAGGCCTACTCCGGCGGTGCGGGTCGCTTCACCGGAGGGCGACGGTTCGTGCGCCGGGAGGCCGTCAGCGTGCTGATGCTGCTGCTCTCACCCTGATGCGCGCGCGGGGTTCTCACAGGGTGCGGGCGAGGAGCAGGGCCACGTCGTCGTGGTCGTCGGGATGGCGGAGGCCGTACAGCAGCAGGTCGCAGGTCTCCTCCAGCGGCCGGTGCGGCTCGTCCAGGAAGCCCAGCAGGGCGTTCAGCCGGTCGTCGATGGGGTGCTGGCGGGTTTCGACGAGACCGTCGGTGTAGAGCACCAGCACGTCACCGGGGTGCAGATCGACCGTGACGGCGTCGAACCGGATGCCGCCCACGCCCAGCGGCGCCGCGGTGGGCAGCTCGATGAGCGCGGGCGCCCGGCCGGGCCGGCTCAGGGCGGGCGGCATGTGCCCGGCGTTGGCCAGGGTGCACCGCCTGCTGCGGGGGTCGTACACCGCGTACAGGCAGGTGACGATGTAGTGCTCCAGATCGCAGGTGATCTTGTCCAGGTGGGTGAGCACCGCGCCGGGGGCCAGGTCGAGGTCGGCGTAGGCGCAGGTGGCGGTGCGCAGCCGGCCCATCGTGGCGGCGGCGTCGATGCCGTTGCCCATCACGTCCCCCACCACGAGGGCGGTCTTGTCCCCGACCAGAGGTATGACGTCGTACCAGTCGCCGCCGACCTCGCTGGTGGACTGCGCGGGCTGGTAGCGGGAGGCCAGTTCCAGACCCGTGTGGTGCGGCGCGTGCTCGGGCAGCAGGCTGCGCTGGAGGGTGAGGGCGGTGTTGCGGACGCTCTGGAACCAGCGGGCGTTGTCCATGGCCACGGCGGCGCGGCCGGCGAGTTCACCGGCCAGCACGACGTCGTCCTCGTCGAACGGGGCCGGATTGCGGGTGCGTTTGAGGTCGAGCGCGCCGAGCACCTCGCCGTGGGCGATCAGCGGCACCGCGAGGTAGGAGTGGACGCCGGCGCGGGCCAGCAGCGCGCCGGCCTCGGCGTCCCGGGCGATGCGCGGCAGGTCCTGCGGCCCGACGCGCGGCACCAGCACCGGCCGGCCGGTGTGCACGCACAGGGTGACCAGCCGGTCGCCCGCGTAGGCCGCGAGGTCGCCGGGCGGGTCGGCGGCGTTCAGCGCGACGGTGGGGTGCGCCGCTTTCAGGGCGAGCGCGCGGAACAGTTCGGGGCCGTCGTCCGGCCTGCGCACACGGCGGCAGGCCAGGGCGGCGTCGAGGACGTCCACGGCGACCACGTCGGCCAGGACGGGAGCCGCGATCTCGGCCAGCTCCCGGGCGGTCTGCTCCACCTCCAACGTGGTGCCGACCCGGGCGGAGGCGTCGGCGATCAGGGCCAGGCGCCGCCGCGCGCGGTCGGCCTCCGCGGCGGCCCGGTGGCGCTCGGTGACATCGACGACCGACGCGGCCGCGCCCAGGGTCCGCCCGCCGGGATCCTCCAGCCGGTAGAACGACAGCGACCAGGCGTGCTCCTGTTCCGGATCGGCCGGGGGACGGCCCACGTGGTACTGGTCGAGGAGGGGGGTGCCGGTGGCGAGGACCTGACGCAGCGCGGACTCCACGGTGTCGACGTCCAGGAACGGCAGGGTCTCGCGCAGACGGCGGCCGATGTGGTCCTCGGCGGGAACGCCGTCGATCCGCTCCAGTGCCGGGTTGACCAGGAGGTACCGCAGCTCGGGGTCCATGAGGGCCAGACCGATGGGGGACTGGTTGATCAGCCGCTCGCACAGCGCCAGGTCGGTCTCCACGCGCTGCAGCAGCGTGTGGTCGGCCGCGATGCCCAGGGCGTAGACGTCTCCGAGGTCGTCGAGCAGCCGCATCGTGCGGAACTCCGTCAGACGGCTGCTGCCGTCCTTGTGCCGGACCGGTACCGCCCCGGCCCAGCCCCGGCCCGTCTCCAGCACCTCCGTGAACAGGCTCACCACGGTCGGCAGGTGCTCCGGGCCCACCAGCAGCCGCGCCGCGTGCCTGCCCAGCGCCTCCTCGGCGGTGAAGCCGAACAGGTCCTCGGCCTGCGGGGTCCAGAAGACGATGCGCCCGCGGGTGTCCAGGGCCACCGCGGCCACGCTGAGCACGTCCAGCAGACCGGTCGGCCGGGGCCGCTCCGGCCCCTGCCCGCCGCGGCCGGCCCGGCGGGAGTCCACTGCCATCCGACGTCCACCTCCACCGGCCGCGGGCACGGATGCCGATGGCCGGTGCTTCCATGCTGCCCCCGGCGCGCGCCCGGCCCAAGCGGAGGACCGGATCACGGCCCGGGCGGCGGACCGGGTGCGGCCGGACCGCCGCCCGGCAGGAGGACGGCGAGCGCCGCGGTGTCGTCCTGGAGGCGGTTGCCGCTGTAGGCCAGCAGATCGTCGTGGAGCCGCGCCAGGAGCTGTCCGGGCGGGAGGCGGTCCCAGGACCGCAGGCGCTCCAGGAGCGGATAGAAGGCGCCGCTCGCGTTCCGGGTCTCGGTGACGCCGTCCGTGTACAGCAGCAGCCGGTCGCCGGGCCGCAGGGGGTGCTGGTCGACCTCGTACGGCTCATCGACGAGCATGCCGAGGTTCAGCGGCGGGGCCGGCCCGACCCGGTCCAGCTCCCGCACGTCACCGGAGCGCAGGAGGACCGGCGGCGGGTGACCGCAGTTGACGAAGCGGACGAGGAGCACGTCGTCGGGGATCTCGGCGAGGAGGGCGGTGACGAACCGCTCGTTCGTCTCGCTCCCGCCGAGCTGCTCCGCCCTGCGGCTCATGCTCCTCTCCAGACGGCCCGCCAGGGCGGGCAGGTCGGGTTCGTCGTGCGCCGCCTCGCGGAACGCGCCGAGCAGGGTCGCTGCGGTCTCCACCGCGAGCAGTCCTTTGCCGCGGACGTCGCCGATGAGCAGCCGCACCCCGTGCCGGGTGTGGACGGCCTCGTAGAGGTCTCCGCCGATCCGCGCCTCCGCGGCGGCGGACAGGTAGAGGCTCTCCAGCAGGAGGCCGCCGAGGCGGTGCGGGACCGGCCGGAGCAGGACGCGCTGGGCGATCTCGGCGACGAACCGCACGTCGGCGAGCGTGCGCTCACGGCGGATGCGGTGGGCGGCCAGGATGGTGCCGAGGGTCCCCACCAGGCCGGTGCAGACGTAGGCGGCCACGTAGTGGCGGTCCCACAGGTGGCCCACCGGCCGGCCCGCACAGCAGGGGGTGCCGGCCAGCACCGCCTCGAGCAGCACCGCGCAGACCGCGGAGGAGGCGACGGCGAGGGGCCCGTGGGCGAAGGCGGTCACCAGGGGGAGCGCGATCAGCAGGAAGCCCACCGGCCACTCCACCGGCGTGGCGGGCTCGATGAGCAGCACGGCCGCGACGTACAGCGCCGGAAGCCAGCGCATCCACGCGGGAGGGGCCGGCAACCGGGTGCGCATGGCCGTTCCGCCCGCGGGTTCCCGGCCGGTCCGTGGCTGCTTCACCCGACGCTCCTGCATGCTTCTCGCGGACGCCGCTCCTGTCGGACGGCCCTCGGGCCCAGGCCGGCCTGGTGCACGGGCCCAGCCTGCTGCCCGGGCGACCGCACACCGGCCATTGCTCCACTCAACGGCATGTCGGCGCAGGGCGCCGGGCGCGGCCGCCTCGACGGCGGACCGGGGCCGCGCACGCGCCGTCCGGGCCGCGGCGGGCGGTGCCGCCGAGTGCGCCGCCCGCGCACGCCCCGGCGAGCGGACCGGGGAGCCCAGGTGCTAGAAAAGGGAGATGAGCGGACGATCCCGCCGGCCTCGGGCGAGAGCGGCGCCGCCGCCCGGCGCCCGGCGGCCGTCCGATCCGTCCCGCCGTCCCCGGCGCCGGCCGTCGCTCGGACGGCGCCTGGCGCCTTCCCTGAGCGTCGGCACGCTCGCCGCGCAGGTCTTCCTGCAGCAGGCCCTCATCATGCTGGTCCTGGTCGCGGTGGCGGCCTCCGCCCTGGTGCTGCAGGGACGCTACGACGCCGAGCGCAGCGCCCGGAACAGCTCGCTGGCCGCGGCGGAGGCGTTCGCGCACGCACCCGGCACCGCGCTCGCGCTGCGGTCACCGGATCCGACGGCACGGCTGCAGGACGCGGCGGAACACGCCCGGCAGGGGTCGGGCGTCGACTTCGTCTCCGTGCTGGACGCGCACGGGGTCCGGCTCACCGACCCCGACCCCGCCGTGATCGGCACCAAGGAGCCGGGCGTCGGCCGTGCCGTCGCGGGCGAGGCGTACACGGAGACGTTCCACGGCCGCCCGACCGACGCCGTGCGCGCGGTCGTCCCCGTGATGGACGCGAGCCGGCGGGTGGTCGGCATCGTCACCGCGGGGATCCGGTACGCCAATGTGGCGCAGGTGCTGAACCGGCAGCTGCCGATGCTGCTCGGCGCGGCGGCGGGGGCGCTCGCGCTGGCGACCGCCGGCACCGCCCTGGTCAGCCGCCGGCTGCTCCGGCAGACCCACGGGCTCGGGCCGGCCGAGATGACCCGGATGTACGAGCACCACGACGCCGTGCTGCACGCGGTGCGCGAAGGGGTGCTGATCGTGGGCGGCGACGGGCGGGTGCTGCTCGTCAACGACGAGGCGCGCCGGCTGCTGGACCTGCCCGAGGACGCGGACCGGCGGCAGGTGACGGAGCTGGGGCTGGGGCCCGGACTGACCCGGTTGCTGGCGTCGGGCGAGGCCGCGACCGACGTGGTGGTGCCCGCCGGCGACCGGCTGCTGGCCGTCAACACCCGGCTCACCGCGCCGTACGGCGGCGCACAGGGCCTCGTCGCCACCTTGCGCGACACCACCGACCTCAGGGCGCTGTCCGGGCAGGCCGAGGTGGCGCGGGGCCGGCTGTCGTTCCTGTACGAGGCCGGCATGCGGATCGGCACCACGCTCGACGTGCGGCGCACGGCGGAGGAACTGTCCGAGGTGGCGGTCCCGCGCCTGGCGGACTTCGTCACCGTGGAACTCCTCGACTCCGTGCTGCGCAGCGAGGAGCCCACGGGCGCCGTCCACCGGATGCGGCGCACCGCGCTGCGCGCGTCGCGGGACGGGCATCCGCTGCAGCCCGTGGGGGACGTGATCCGGTTCGTGGCGGCCGACACGCCGATGGTGGCGGCCCTGCGGCGCGGCAGGGCCGTCCTGGTGCCGGACCTCCACGGCGCCGAGGACTGGCGGGCCCAGGACCCGGAGGGCGCGCGGCAGGCGCTGGACTACGGCATCCACTCGCTGATCACGGTGCCGCTGCGGGCACGCGGAGTGGTCCTCGGGATGGTCAACTTCTGGCGGGGCACCGGCTTCCCCCGTTTCGAGGAGGAGGACGTCGCCGTCGCCGAGGAACTGGTGGCCCGGGCCGCCGTCGCCATCGACAACGCCCGCCGGTACGCCCGCGAGCACGCGATGGCCGTGACGCTGCAACGCAGCCTGCTCCCGGTGGGGCTGCCCGAACAGGACGCCCTGGAGATCGCCTCCCGCTACCTGCCCGCGCAGTCCGGGGTGGGCGGCGACTGGTTCGACGTCATCCCGCTGCCCGGCTTCCGGGTGGCCCTGGTCGTCGGTGACGTCGTCGGGCACGGGCTCCAGGCGGCGGTCACGATGGGACGCCTGCGGACCGCCGTGCTGAACTTCTCCTCGCTGGACCTCGCCCCGGACGAACTGCTCGGGCACCTGGACGAGATGGTGACCCGGCTGGACACCCAGACGTCCGACGGCCGCGACGAGCACGCCCCGCTCACCGGCGCCACCTGTCTCTACGCCGTCTACGACCCGGTCGGCGGGCGCTGCACCCTCTCCCGCGCCGGGCACCTCGCACCCGTCGTGGTGGACGACCGGGGCGGGGTGACCTCGCCCGACCTGCCGCTGTCCCCGCCCCTCGGGGTGGGAGGGCACCCCTTCGAGGCGGGGGAGCTGGAGCTGCCCGAGGGCAGCCGCCTGGTGCTGTTCACCGACGGGCTGATCGAGGCCCGCGGACGGGACGTCGACGAGGGCCTGGACCTGCTCCGCTCGGCCGTCGCCCGGGCGGGCGGCACACCGGAGGAGATCTGCCGCGCCCTCACGGAGAGCATGCTCCCCGAGCACCCACGGGACGACGTGGCGCTGCTGGTCGCCCGCACCCGGCGGTTCGACCCGTCCCGGGTGGCGGCGTGGGACGTGCCGTTCGACGTGGCGGCGGTGTCCCGGGTACGCGCCGAGGTGGGCCGGCGCCTGGCCGACTGGGGGCTCCAGGAGTCGGCGTTCACCACGGAACTGATCCTCAGCGAACTCCTCACCAACGCGATCCGGTACGGCGCTGCGCCGGTACGGGTCAGGATGCTGCTGGGGCGCGCCACCCTCGTCTGCGAGGTGTCGGACGGCAGCAACACATCGCCCCGGCTGCGCCGCGCGGCCACCACCGACGAAGGTGGCCGCGGCCTGTTCCTCGTCTCCCAGTTCGCGGACAGCTGGGGCACGCGGTACGCGGAGCGGGGCAAGGTGATCTGGGCCGAGCAGACCCTCGGCCGCGTCCCCGAGGCGGACCTGTCCGTGCTGTTCGACGGAGCGGCTTTCTGACCGCGGCCGGCGCGTCACCCCGCAACGCGCCGGCGACGACCGGAGGTGGACGATGCCGGAGCCGAGCGGCGAGGGCGGACGGGCGATACCGGCCGGCCCGCCGGACGCCGGCCGCCTCGTGCCGGTCGGAGCGCTTCCGGCCGGGGCGTCCCGGCGCGCCCGTGCCGCCTCCTTCGACCGGGCGCCCGTCTGCCTGGCCGGCCTCCAGCGCGCCACCCTGTGCCTCCTCACCGACGACGAGACCGCGGCCCACGACGGGGAGGCGCACATCGCCGGGACCGTCGCGGCACGGGCCCACGAGTACGGCGACGTCCTGCCGGCCGCGCCCCCCGGCGACGGCGCCCGCGCGTGCCGGGTGCCGCTGCCGGACGGGACCGAGCGCATCGGGCCGCCGCGGGTGGGCACCGCACGCGACGACGCCCGGGCCCGCGCGGACGCGGAGGCGCTCGCGGCGCTCGTCCCCCTGATCGCCGTCGGCGCCCGGCGGGGCGCGCGGAGCGGCGGATGACACCGCTCCTGGTCACTTTCGGCCACAGCACCGCCGGCCCGGGGGCGATCGGCGCCCTGCTGCACGGCGCCGGTGTCACCGCCGTCGTGGACGTGCGCACCGCCCCGGGCAGCCGCCGTCATCCGCACCTGGCCCGGGAGCGGCTCGCCGCCTGGCTGCCCGGGCAGGGGATCGACTACCGGTGGGAGCCGCATCTGGGCGGGTTCCGCAGACCGCCGCCGGACAGCCCGGACGTCGTCTGGCGCAACGCCTCGTTCCGCGGTTACGCCGCGCACACCCGCACGCCCGGCTTCCTCGCCGCGATGGACCGGCTGCTCCGGGAGGCCGCGGCGGCCCGCACGGCGGTGATGTGCAGCGAGGCGGTGTGGTGGCGGTGCCACCGCCGTCTGATCGCCGACTTCACCCTCGTCGCGCGGGGCGGGGAGGTGTGCCATCTGATGCACGACGGACGGTGCCACCCGCACCGGCCGACGCCCGGCGTGCGGCTGCGCGAGGACGGGCTGCTCGTCTACGACGATCTGACGGCGTCCGGGGGGCCGTTCGCGCCGGACGGGGCGGGCCCGTTGTGACCGCGGGCCGCGTCAGGCGGCGGCGGCGAACGCGGCGGCTATGGCGATGGCCGTGCCGACGCGGGCGTGGATGACCATGCGGTGGCCGCCGGCGCCGGTGCCGGCCTCGAGGAGGCGGCGTGCGGGCGCGCTGGCGGTGGCCACGGACATGAGGACGCCGAGCCGGCTGCAGATGCGGTGGGCGCACAGGACGGCGCCGATCACGGTGCTCACCGCGGCCGCGTCGTCGAGGACGACGACGACGGGCGCGGACCGGTGGGCGTGGACGAGGTCGCTGAGGTGCGTCAGGAGGAGGGTCCCGCCGTCGGCGCCGGGGTCGGCGTGCACGGTGACCACGAGCACGCCCCGCTCGAACGAATGGGACAGCAGCACGGGCTCCACGCCTCCTCCTTCCGTCGTCCGACAGTGCGTCTACCCGGAGCAGCGTGCAGAATGCGCCACGAGCGCCGTGTGGAATGCGCCACGCCCGAAGCGGCCCGCACGGCGCCCGGCGGCCGCCCGCCGACCGCCGCCGGCGCGGTCGGCGGAC
>NZ_JBEXTB010000055.1:0-11902 GCF_040613915.1 Streptomyces sp. NPDC006193 | reverse complement strand
CGTCTCCAGCTGCGCCCGCGACACCGGATCCGCCACCGGCTTGTCGATGTCCACCGTCGGAGTGTTGTGATCCTCGGTCGCGATGGTCAGATCCAGCCGACGCACCCGCCGCCCGCTCCTGCGCAACCCGTCGAAAGCCTGCGGGCTCGTCACCTCGTGCAGCAGATGCAGATCGATGTAGAGAAGATCGGGCTCGCCCTCGGCGCGCCGGACGACATGATCGTCCCAGACCTTCTCCGCGAGTGTCCTACCCATCGCTTTCCCTCCGGCCGGCCATACGTCCACCGACCCAACTAGAGATCCTGGGGAACGGTGGCTGCCCTGTGAGGGGCCCCTGAAGTCGTGATTCCGGGCGTCCACCGCCGGGCCCGTCGGTCTGCGGGCCGCTGTCCGTTCCAGGGTGGCGCGTTCCACGCGAATGTGAACTTGCGTTTCACAGAGTGAGACGCAAGTATCGTTGCATGGACAACAGTAGCGGCGTCGGCGTTCTGGACAAGGCGGCCCTCGTCCTGAGCGCTCTGGAGTCCGGTCCGGCCACCCTCGCGGGTCTGGTCGGCGCCACCGGACTGGCACGACCCACGGCCCACCGCCTGGCCGTGGCCCTGGAACACCACCGCATGGTGGCACGCGACATGCAGGGCCGGTTCATCCTCGGCCCGCGCCTCGCGGAGCTCGCCGCGGCGGCCGGCGAGGACCGCCTGCTCGCGACGGCGGGCCCCGTGCTCACCCACCTCCGCGACGTCACGGGCGAGAGCGCGCAGCTCTACCGGCGCCAGGGCGACATGCGGATCTGCGTGGCCGCGGCGGAACGCCTCTCCGGCCTGCGGGACACCGTCCCGGTCGGCTCCACGCTCACCATGAAGGCCGGCTCCTCGGCGCAGATCCTGCTCGCCTGGGAGGAGCCGGAGCGCCTGCACCGCGGCCTGCAGGGCGCCCGCTTCACGGCGACGGCCCTGTCGGGCGTACGGCGGCGCGGCTGGGCCCAGTCCATCGGCGAGCGGGAACCGGGCGTCGCGTCCGTCTCCGCGCCCGTGCGCGGCCCCTCCAACCGCGTCGTGGCCGCGGTGTCCGTCTCCGGGCCCATCGAGCGCCTGACCCGCCACCCGGGCCGCATGCACGCCCAGGCGGTCATCGACGCGGCGGCCCGCCTGTCGGAGGCCCTGCGCCGCTCCGGCTGACCCGCCACGACCCTGCCCGCCGGCAAGGGGCGGCCCCAACGCCGCGGCAGCCCCTCGCCGAGGCGGCGGACGGGCGGACGGGTCCTCGGCCACCCGCGCCGGGCTCGGGCTGCACCCGCCGCTGCGGGCGGCCGACCGAACGCGTCTGCGTGGACTTCCGGCGGAGTGCGTCCCTCGACGGCGCCGGCAACGGCGAAGGCCCCCCACCGAGGTGGAGGGCCTTCCCTGTGCGTACCCCCGACCGGATTCGAACCGGCGCTACCGCCTTGAGAGGGCGGCGTGCTAGGCCGCTACACAACGGGGGCGTGGATCTTGCGTTTCCGCAGATCCGAGCTGGTCTACCTGGACTCGAACCAAGACTAACTGAACCAGAATCAGTCGTGCTGCCAATTACACCATAGACCAATGATGGTTTAGACCAGTCAGTACCCCCGACCGGATTCGAACCGGCGCTACCGCCTTGAGAGGGCGGCGTGCTAGGCCGCTACACAACGGGGGCCCTAGCGATCCCGACAAGATCGAGATCAGTACCCCCGACCGGATTCGAACCGGCGCTACTGCCTTGAGAGGGCAGCGTGCTAGGCCGCTACACAACGGGGGCTTTGCAGATGAGCTCTGCGAGCTGGCCTACCTGGACTCGAACCAAGACTAACTGAACCAGAATCAGTCGTGCTGCCAATTACACCATAGGCCACTGGAACTCAAGCCCCTACGGGGATCTCGTTCTAGTCTGCTCCTCGGGGTTCCGGCCTTCCGGCCCGCTCCCCTCGGCGCAGGAAGAACATTACCCGAAGGTGGACGGGGCTCCAAAACGGGTATCCGCGCGGACGAGCGCCGGGAGTTCGGCGAGGCTCGTGATCCGGTGCGCGGGGCTGTGCCCGACGGCCCGCGCGCCGCCCGCGCCGCGGTCGATCCACACGGACAGCAGCCCGGCCTCGGCGGCGCCCCGCCCGTCGATCTCCGGATGGTCGCCGACGTACGCCACCTCGTGCGGCGGCAGCCCCAGCGCCTCGCAGGCGGCCAGGAAGGCGGCGGCCTCGGGCTTGGAGACGCCCAGCTCCACGGCGCACAGGACGGACTCGAAGCGGTCGAGGAGGCCGAGGGCGCGCAGCTTGCGCTCCTGGACGGTGAGGCTGGAGTTGGACAGCACCGCGTGCCGGTGACCGGCGGCGAGGGCGTCCAGGGCGGGCAGGACGTCCGGGAAGACGCTCCAGGCGGCCTCGTAGTGCCCGAGGTGCCGCTGGAACCAGGCGTCGGCCTCCGCATCGCTCAGGTCCGCCCCGAGGAACACCCGGACGCAGTCGCGCCGCCGGCCCTGGAACGTGGTCTCGCCGGCCGCGTGCCGCGCCCACTGCTCCTGGGCGATCCGCCGCCACCGGGCCGGCGCGTCCTCGGCCGTGCCGCGGCCGGCCGGCAGCCCCTCCGCCGCCAGGTGGGCGCGCATGCCCTCCCGGTCGGCGGCCGTGTGGTCGAACAGGGTGTCGTCCACGTCCCAGACCACGGCTCTGATCGTCATGCCGGCGACGGTACCGCCGCAGCGTCCGGGGGTCCGGCTGTTTCCCCGGACGCTCGCGCGACGTGCCCCGGGACGCCGGGCGCGTTCGGGGAAGGGAGGGGAAGGGAGGGGAAGGGAGGGGAAGGGGGGGTCAGGCCGGTTCCAGGCCCACGAAGAAGTCGGTGACGAAGCAGGCGACCTCCCCGGACGCGGTGCGGCCGACCCAGGTGGGGTAGACGCCGTCGCCCCAGCCGGAGGCGAAGGCGATCAGGGTGTGGCCGGTGCCGGGGGCGGTGACCCGGTGCGGGCCGATGTCCCAGGAGTCCTGGTCGAAGGCGTCCCACAGCGGGCCCTCGTCGCCGTCGCACTCCGGGAAGGCGTCGTCGGCCGAGGCGTCGTGGAAGCAGCCGGCGCCGGCGTCGACGCCGTAGCCGTAGAACTCGTCCTCGCCGAGCGCGGCCGGATCCTGGCCGGGCAGCAGCGCCAGCTCCCAGCCGGCGGCGGGCTCGTCGCGTATGACGAGCCGGGCCGCGGCGATCCGCCGGTGCGGCCGGGCGGCCGGGGGCTCACCGGCACGTTCGAGCGTGGCCACCGCCGCCTCGACGCGGTAGCGGCCGGGGGCGACGGTCGTCGTGAACGGCTCGTTCTCGCCCTGGCCGAGGGAGATGAACGGGTCGCAGGCGATCAGCCGGCCGGTGGGCAGCCACAGCTCGCCGGCGTCCGCGACGGAGATCACACCGGTGACGCCCGGCTCGTCGGTGAAGGTGGTGCCGGGCGTGAACAGCGAGGCGAAGTCACGGGCGGGCATGGGCATGGGGACGCCTTTCCTCGGGGCGGGCCGGCGAAGACGATCGGCACGGCGGTCGGCGGAACACTAGACCCCCTGACCGACGGCGAAGGGGCGGCGCCCGCATTACGGGCGCCGCCCCTGTCATGTTCCGCTCGTCTCAGGCCAGCTTCGCCAGGGCCGCGTCGATGCGCGCCAGCGTCCGCTCCTTGCCGAGGATCTCCAGGGACTCGAAGAGCGGCAGGCCGACGGTGCGGCCGGTGACGGCCACCCGGACCGGGGCCTGGGCCTTGCCGAGCTTGAGGCCGTGGGCCTCGCCGGCGGCCAGCACGGCTTCCTTGAGCGACTCGGCGGAGGCCCAGTCGGCCGACTCGAGCTTCTCCCGGGCGGTGCGCAGGAGCGCGTCCGAGCCCTCCTTCATGGCCTTGTTCCACGAGGCCTCGTCGAAGACCGGCTCCGGCAGGAACAGGAAGTCGACGTTGGCGGTGATCTCGGAGAGGACCTTCAGCCGGGTCTGGGCGTGCGGGGCGATCGCGTGCCACTTGGCCTCGTCGAAGTCCTCCGGCGCCCACGGGGCGAACGGCGCCCTCAGCCACGGGCGGCAGCGCTCGGTGAACTCCTTCACGTCCAGCATGCGGATGTGGTCGGCGTTGATCGCCTCGCACTTCTTCAGGTCGAAGCGCGCCGGATTGGGGTTGACGTCGGCGACGTCGAAGGCGGCGACCATCTCGTCGACGGTGAAGACGTCCCTGTCCGCGGAGAGCGACCAGCCCAGCAGGGACAGGTAGTTGAGCAGGCCCTCGGGCAGGAAGCCCTGCTCGCGGTAGAGGTTGAGGGACGACTGCGGGTCGCGCTTGGACAGCTTCTTGTTGCCCTCGCCCATGACGTAGGGCAGGTGGCCGAACTGCGGGATCCGCCGGGCGACGCCCAGCTCGATCAGCGCCTTGTAGAGCGCGATCTGGCGCGGGGTGGAGGAGAGCAGGTCCTCGCCGCGCAGCACGTGGGTGATGTCCATCAGCGCGTCGTCCACCGGGTTCACCAGCGTGTACAGCGGGGCGCCGTTCGCGCGGACGATGCCGTAGTCCGGCACGTTCTCCGGGGTGAAGGTCAGCTCGCCGCGCACCAGGTCGGTGAAGGTGATCGTCTCGTCCGGCATGCGGAAGCGGACGATCGGGGTGCGGCCCTGCGCCCGGTACCGCTCGACCTGCTCGGCGGTCAGGTCGCGGCAGTGGCCGTCGTAGCCGGAGGGGCGGCCGGCGGCGCGGGCGGCCTCGCGGCGGGTGTCCAGCTCCTCCTGGGAGCAGTAGCAGTGGTAGGCGTAGCCGCCGTCGAGGAGCTTCTGCGCGACGTCGGCGTAGATGTCCATGCGCTGCGACTGGCGGTACGGCGCGTGCGGGCCGCCGACCTCGGGGCCCTCGTCCCAGTCGAAGCCGAGCCAGCGCATCGCCTCGAGGAGCTGCCGGTAGGACTCCTCCGAGTCGCGGGCCGCGTCGGTGTCCTCGATGCGGAAGACCAGGGTGCCCTGGTGGTGCCGGGCGAAGGCCCAGTTGAACAGGGCGGTGCGGACCAGGCCCACGTGGGGGTTACCGGTGGGCGAGGGGCAGAAACGGACGCGGGGGCGTGCCGCCTGCTCGAGCGGAGCCGAGGGGGAGGGTGAGCCGGGTGCGCTAGCCACGCTTGACAACCTTGTTGGTGAGAGTGCCGATGCCTTCGATGGTGACGGCGACCTCGTCGCCGACGTTGAGGGGGCCGACCCCTGCCGGGGTGCCGGTGAGGATGACGTCGCCGGGGAGCAGGGTCATGGCCTCGGAGATGTTGACGACCAGGTCCTCGATGGAGTGGATCATCTCGCTGGTGCGGCCGAGCTGGCGCTGCTCGCCGTTGACCGTGAGCTGGATGGTCAGGTCGTTGGCGGTCTCCAGGGAGAGGTCCGTCTCCACCCAGGGGCCGAGGGGGCAGGAGGTGTCGAAGCCCTTGGCGCGGGCCCACTGCTTCTCGGTGCGCTGGACGTCGCGGGCGGTGACGTCGTTGGCGCAGGTGTAGCCGAAGACGACGTCCTTGACGCGCTCGCGCGGGACCTCGCGGCACATGCGGCCGATCACCACGGCCAGCTCGGCCTCGTGGTGCAGCTCCCGGGAGAAGGGCGGGTACTGGATGTCGTCGCCGGGGCCGATCACCGAGGTGGAGGGCTTGAAGAAGGCGAACGGCGCCTCGGGCGTCTCGTGGCCCAGCTCGCGGGCGTGCTCGGCGTAGTTGCGGCCGAACGCGACGACCTTGTTGGGGAGGACCGGCGGGAGCAGCCTGACCTTGCTGAGCGGCACCTTGGTGCCGGACAGCTCGTGGTCCGCGAACGGGATGCCCTTGATGATGTCGAGGACGAGTTCGTCCTGCTTGTCGCCCTCGACCGCGCCGAAGGCTACGTTCCCGTCGATGGAGAACCTGGCGATGCGCACGGGATCCTTGCGCCCCTCACTGAGAACCGGCGTACTGACGCCTCAGGTTAACCGGTCGGGCGGCCCGGCGTTCTTCCGGTGCGACGCCCGGCGCGGTCTCCCCCGGCCGCGGAAATCGGTGCGGCGCCATCCGCTCCCCGCGGTGTCACCGCAGGCAGGACGGGTGACGGGGGTGGGCGGCGGGACAGGCGCGGTGCTCGTCCCGGGCGGCGGGGGCGGTGGGGACACGCGCTCGCGGGGAGCGTCCCGGCCGGGGGGACGGACCGGGGGGAAGACGAGAGCGGCCGGCGGGATCGTCGTGCGATCCCGCCGGCCGCTCTCGGCACATCCCCGGTTGATCCCCGGCTACTCGCCGGCCGCGGCGCCCGCGCCGGCCGGGACCTCCATGAGGACGGTGCGCCGGGGGTTGGCCGTCTGGGCGGGGAGGTCGACGGGGTGCTCCGGAAGCTCCGGCGTCTGCAGTTCGCCGGCGTCCTCGAGGTGCGCCAGGGTCGTGCGCCGCGGGTTGGCGATCGTGCGGAACATCATCGTCGTCTTCACCGTTGCCGTCCTGTCGAAGTCACCGTTCTTGTAAAGCGTCAGGCTAAACATCCCGTTCCCCGCCGAAACCGCCAACGCCCCACGATCCTCATGTGAGTTTGCTCACGACCTCACGGACAATCGGGCCAATTCGGGCTGGCGTTCGGCTTCATGGAAACGGACATTGACCCCCTGAAGCCATCATTCCGCTCCTGATCATGGCGACTGGGACACCGGACGCCCGACGGCGACTCGCTGGAGTACGCCCGTTTTGCCCCACAACCAGCTCCACGCCCGGTGATCTGGCCCTCACGGTCCGTCACGGAGGTCACAGCTCGGGACACTGCCCTTGTTGGAGATCCTGCACTGTGCTGGAATTCCACGGACCGCCGCGGGATCGAGCCGGCGCGCAGGGGCGCAGAACAGCGCCGAGCAGCGGCGGGACAGGGGGGAACCAGCGCCGGTCACTCAAGACCACCCGGGGGGCGTATTCAGGGCGCTCTCCACGACGCCGACACCGTGTCCCTCCGTTCACGCGGAGGGGCGCCTGGTCCAGAGGTTGCGACGCTAGTGCAGGGACGTTTCAAGAGGGATGGCAGCGCTTCGGCGGAGCCGGAGCCGCACGGCGGGACTGGCCCGATGGCCGGCGGCTCCTCGCCCCAGCACGCCCAGAGCCCGGGGCCGGGCCCGTCCAAGGACGGCGGCGGTCGCCCCGGCACGTCGGCCCCCTCGGCTGCCACGGCGGCGCCCTCGGGCAACCCCGCCCCGACGGTCAAGCCCGTGCCGGACGTGCCCGGCACCGGTTCGCGCATGGCCCTGCGCAACTGGCGCATCTCCACGCGCCTGGTCTCGCTGCTCGCGCTGCCCGTGGTCGCGGCCACCTCGCTGGGCGCGCTGCGCATCAACGAGAACATGAACGACATCCAGCAGCTCGACAACATGAAGCTGCTGACGGACATGACCAAGCAGGCGACCGAGCTGGCCCACGCGCTCCAGGAGGAGCGCGACCAGGCCGCCGGTCCGCTGGCGCACGGCCTCAAGGGCACCGACTACACGGTCAAGGGCTACCAGCAGAAGACCGACCGGGCCCGCGAGAACTTCCTCAACGCCTCCGAGCAGATCGACGCGGCCAGCAAGGACGGCAACCTGCAGGGCGTGCGCGACGCGCTCGTCGGCCTCGCCAACCAGCTCGACGACCTCGCCCGCATCCGCCAGAAGGCCTACGGGTCGCAGAAGAACGCGACCCAGACGGTCGAGTCCTACCACCGGCTCATCACCCAGCTGATCGGCCTCTCCCAGGACATGGCCGAGGCGTCCAGCAACCCGGAGATGATCTCCCGCACCCGCGCCCTGGCGGCCTTCTCCACCGCCAAGGAGTACGCGTCCGTGCAGCGCGCCATGATCGCCGCGGCGCTGCCGGCGACGAACGCCACCAAGGGCGACCTCTCCGAGAACGACCGCCTCTACGGCCAGTCGGCGTACGAGAGCGAGGGCTCCGAGCTGGCGATCTTCCGGAAGATCTACGCCAACCAGGACGCCGAGCAGATCCTCAAGCCGATCGACGAGGGCAACGCCACGATCGAGTCGGCCGACACCTACGCCAAGCGCGCCTTCGAGTCCCCGGACGGCCTGCAGCAGCTGCCCGCGCGGTCGTACCGCGACTGGGTGGACGCCAGCTCGACCAAGATCGAGCAGATGAAGAAGATCGAGCGCACGCTGCTCGAGGAGATGGAGCAGAAGGCCCGCGAGCTGAAGAGCGCCACCCAGCGCGACGCCATCATCTCCGGTGCGCTGATCCTGCTCGTGCTCGGTGTGTCGCTGGTCGGCGCCTTCGTCGTGGCGCGGTCCATGATCCGCTCGCTGCGCCGGCTGCAGGAGACCGCGACCCGGGTCGCCCAGGAACGTCTGCCGGAACTGGTCAAGCAGCTCTCGGAGGCCGACCCGCAGGACGTCGACACCTCCGTGGAGTCGGTCGGCGTGCACTCCCGCGACGAGATCGGCCAGGTGGCCGCGGCCTTCGACGACGTGCACCGCGAAGCGGTCCGCCTCGCCGCCGAGCAGGCCCTGCTGCGGGGCAACGTCAACGCGATGTTCACCAACCTCTCGCGCCGCTCGCAGGGTCTGATCCAGCGCCAGCTGTCGCTCATCTCCGAACTGGAGTCCCGCGAGGCCGACCCGGACCAGCTCTCCTCGCTGTTCAAGCTGGACCACCTCGCCACGCGTATGCGCCGTAACGGTGAGAACCTCCTGGTCCTCGCGGGCGAGGAGCCGGGCCGCCGCTGGACCCGCCCGGTGCCGCTGGTCGACGTGCTCCGCGCCGCCGCCTCCGAGGTGGAGCAGTACGAGCGCATCGAGCTGGCCTCGGTGCCCACCACCGAGGTCGCCGGCCGGGTCGTCAACGACCTCGTGCACCTGCTCGCCGAGCTGCTGGAGAACGCGACCTCGTTCTCCTCCCCGCAGACCAAGGTCAAGGTCACCGGTCACGCCCTGCCCGACGGCCGGGTGCTGATCGAGATCCACGACACCGGCATCGGCCTCTCCCCCGAGGACCTCGCGGCGATCAACGAGCGGCTCGCCTCGCCGCCCACCGTGGACGTCTCCGTCTCCCGCCGCATGGGTCTGTTCGTGGTCGGCCGCCTGTCCCAGCGGCACGGCATCCGCATCCAGCTCCGCCCGTCCGACTCCGGCGGTACGACCGCGCTGGTCATGCTGCCCGTGGACGTCGCCCAGGGCGGCAGGAAGCCCGTTCCGGGCAAGCCCGGCGCACCCGTGTCCACCGGCGGCCCCGCCGCCGCGCAGGCCGCGGCCGGTGCGGCCGCGGCCCGGCGGGCGACCGGCAACAACGGCGGCGCCTTCGGCGGCGGCCCGGCCGGCGGCGGTCTGCTCGGCTCCGGTCCCGGCTCGCGCGGCCAGGGCCAGGTCGGCTCCGGCCAGGGTCCGCGGGCCGCGCTGCCCGGCACGGGCCAGGGCGGCCGTCCCGGTGCGCCCGGCGGAGCGCGCGGACCGCAGGGCGGTCCGGGCGCGGCGCCGCAGCGCCGGCCCGCCCCCGGCGCGGGCGGCTTCGACGCTCAGGCGCCGGGCGCCCCGCAGGGCCTGCAGGCCGCGAACCCGGCCGGCCCGCAGCAGGACGCCTTCGGCGGTCCCGGCCGCGGCCGCAAGCGGTCCGCCGGCGCCCCCGGCCAGGGCCGCCGGCCCCAGCTGCCGGGGCGCGGCGGTCCGCGGGCCGAGCTGCCCGGCGGCGACCCGCAGTCCCGCACCCCGGACTGGAACGACTCCCGGCCCCCGCTGTCGCGTGCCTCGCTGGACGCGCCGCGCGGCCACGACGAGCAGGACCCGGCACAGACGGCGCACATGCCGCGCGTGGACGACCGCCAGGGTCCGGGCGCGACCGCGGAGATGCCCCGGATCGACGCCCAGGGTCCCTCCGGCACCGGCGAGTTCCCGCGCCCGGAGCAGAACGGCGTCAACGGCTCCGCCCAACAGCTGGGCCAGTACGGTCACTCCGACGACCCGCAGCGGACGGGCCAGTACGCGCAACAGGAGAACGCGCAGTACAACGGCCAGTTCGGGCACTCCGACGCTCCGCAGCAGCCGGGCCGCTTCGACGATCCCGGCAACGGGCAGAACTCCGGCTCGTTCGTCCGTCCCGACGTGTTCGGCACGCCGGCGGACAACGGCGCGCAGAGCACCGGCCAGTTCGCGGCTCCGCAGGCGTACGACGGCGGTCACGCCGGCTCCACCGGGCAGCACGCCCTGCCGGTCCGTCAGGACCCGGCGCACACGGGGCAGTTCGAGCGTCCGCAGCCGTCCGGCCGCGACGACTTCGGCGCCCCGCGTCACGCCCCCCAGCAGCGTCCGGTCCGCCAGGAGCCCGACAGCCGGGGCGCCGCGCAGCGGCCCGACGAGGGCCGGGGAGCGGGCGACGGATGGGCGCTGCCGCCGGCCAGCGGCCCGGGTGACGGCCGCACCCCGCTGTACGACACCCTGGAGACCAACTGGTTCCACGGCGGTCAGCAGCAGGAGGGCGCGTCCGCACCGCAGCAGCAGCGGCAGGAACAGCAGCCGCAGCAGCAGCCGCAGGCGTCCGCCCCGGCTCCGCAGCGGTCCGCCTCCACCACCGGTTCCTGGCGCACCTCGCCGAACGACGAACTGATGCGGCAGGCGGAGCGCGTCCGGCAGCCCGCCGCGGGCGGGGTCACCACGTCCGGTCTTCCGCGCCGGGTGCCGCGGGCGAACCTCGTGCCCGGCACGGCCCAGCAGCAGCAGCATCAAAGCGGTCCGCAGGTCTCGCGTGCGCCTGACGACGTACGCGGACGGCTGACCAATCTCCGTCGGGGCATCGCTCAGGGCCGTCAGGCCGGCAGCGGCCAGACCGGCAGCTTCCCGAGCCCCACTCACCAGCAGGAGCGTTAGTTGAGTCCGATGAGCCAGGCGGCACAGAACCTGAACTGGTTGATCACCAACTTCGTGGACAACACCCCAGGGGTGTCCCACACAGTGGTGGTCTCCGCCGACGGCCTTCTGCTGGCGATGTCCGAAGGCTTCCCACGGGACCGCGCCGACCAGCTCGCGGCGGTCGCGTCCGGGCTGACCTCGCTGACCGCCGGGGCCTCCCGGATCTTCGAGGGCGGCACGGTGTCGCAGACGGTCGTCGAGATGGAACGCGGGTTCCTCTTCCTGATGTCCATCTCGGACGGTTCGTCGCTCGCCGTCCTGGCGCACCCGGACGCGGACATCGGCCTCGTCGGCTACGAGATGGCACTGCTCGTCGACCGCGCGGGTGCGGTGCTCACCCCGGATCTGCGCGCCGAACTACAGGGAAGTCTGCTTCACTGACCACCCCCGGCACCACCCACCTCACAAAAACACCGTCCGGCCGCCACAATCCCCCCACCGGCCCCGTCAGACGGCTTGACTTCACCGACTTGCTGTCCCGCCCGGAGGATTCATGACCCCGCCCACCGCCTCTCATGATCCGTACGCGGAGCCGTACGGGGACGAGGGCGACCAGCCGCTGGTACGGCCGTACGCGATGACCGGCGGCCGGACCCGGCCGCGGTACCAGCTCGCCATCGAGGCGCTGATCAGCACCACGGCCGATCCGGCAGCGCTCATGGGACTGCTCCCGGAGCACCAGCGCATCTGCCACCTGTGCCGCGAGGTCAAGTCGGTCGCGGAGGTCTCCGCGCTGCTGGCCATGCCGCTCGGTGTGGCCCGGATCCTGGTCGCCGACCTCGCCGAGGCCGGCCTGGTCGCCATCCACCAGCCGGGTGGCGACGAGAACAACGGCGGCGCTCCGGACGTGACGCTGCTCGAAAGGGTGCTCAGTGGACTTCGCAAGCTCTGACGCGGGCCGGGCCACCACCTCCGCGAAGATCGTGGTGGCGGGCGGCTTCGGCGTGGGCAAGACCACGTTCGTCGGCGCCGTCTCGGAGATCAACCCGCTGCGCACAGAGGCCGTCATGACGTC
>NZ_JBEXTB010000054.1:0-16658 GCF_040613915.1 Streptomyces sp. NPDC006193 | reverse complement strand
ACGGGGTCGTCCCGCACTGTACGCAGCGGCGGCGAATCCTCTTAAGGTGAGCAGTATTGGATGCCGGCGGTGTCGACGGTCCGCCGGCTCATGCGGTCGCCGTGCAGCGCCCGCACCGCTGCCGGGGGCCGGTGCCGTCCCCGGTGGAAGACGGTCACCTCCCAGCCGCGCCCGGCCGCCGCCTCCACGACGGCCCGCCCCACGAACTCCGTACCGCCCAGCACGAGAAGTCTCATGCCGGTGATCCTGCCCGGTCGGGGCGCGGACCGGCACGGGACTCTGCCGAGGGCAGAGCGGGCGGTCAGCGGCCGGCCGGCGGGGTGTACTTGTAGCCGACGCGGCGCACCGTCTGGATCGTCTGGCGGTGCGGGGCGCCGAGCTTGCGGCGCAGCCGGGCGATGTGCACGTCGACGGTGCGGCCGTCGCCCACGTGGCCGTAGCCCCACACCGTGGTGACGAGCTGGTCGCGGGTGTGCACCCGGTGCGGGTGCGCCACCAGGTGCGCGAGCAGCTCGAACTCCAGGTAGGTGAGGTCGAGTTCGCGGCCGTCGACGCTGGCGGTGCGCCGTACGGGGTCGATCCGCACCAGCGGGTCGGCGGCGCCCTCCGCGTCCTCCGGCCGGTCCGGGACCGCGACCGGCAGGAACGGCGGCCGCTGGTCGGCCGGGACCAGCACCAGGTAGCCGACCATCGGGGGCTGGCCCGGCAGGGCGGGCAGGGTGTGCTGCGGCGCGGGCAGCCAGGTGGCGCCGGGCGGCAGGAAGTCCGCGGGGCTGCCGGCCGCGGCCGGGCCGGGGTGCTCCCATTCCTCGTCCCGGTCGACGGCGCGCAAGCGGTGCCGGGCGCCGTTCGGGGCGGGGGAGTCGAGAGTGGCGGTGGACAGAGGACGGGTGGTCGCCATGAGGAGTCAGCTCTTTCGCGCGAGGAGTTCGTCGGGCGGGACGGCGGCCGCGATTCGTGGTCGGGCGCGCCGAGGGACGTACGTCGTTTCGCGCTGGCCGAAGGCCGGGGTGTACGGCTTTAGAGGGCCCGCGCGTTCCTCGCGCGACGACACACCCGGTCGAAGTCATGGTGCTGACGGGAAGGCCAGAACGGCTCGAGGTCATGTCGACCCGTCGCGGTGATCTGCTGGAAGCCGGCCATGGGTTCATTGAAGCAGAGGCGCGCGGCGGGCAGGAGACCGCTCTCACTGCTTGGACGCGTCCTTGGCATGAAATTGACGTTGCGGGTGCCCGCGGTCCCGGTTTTCCGCCCTGGTCAGCGGGTGTCCGGGCGGGCGACGTGTCCGGAATGCCGTCTCATCATGCGGACAGCGGATCCGGTCGGCCGCATACGCGAGGGGCGCCCGCCGTCACGGCGGGCGCCCCTCGGCTCGGAAGCGGGCGGACCGGACCGGCCGGCCCTCTCCGGCGCGGTGCGGCAGGCGCCCGCCGGCAGGCGGGGCGCCGCGTACGGGGCGGCCCGGTACGGACCGTCAGGTGTCCGCCGGTGCCGGCCGTGGTCCTCGGTGGGCTGGGTGCGGTCGAGGGGCCTGGGAGCCGTGGTCCTCGCCTACCGCTCCGGTCCGCCGCCTCACCGGCCGCCCGGCCGGTGCCCGGGTCCGGGTCTCACCCCACCTTCTCGATCACCGCGCGCCGGATGAGGAACTTGCCCGGTTCCCGGACCTGTTCGAAGGCGGCGTTGTTCAGCAGGACGCAACTGCCGGACACGGAGGTCACCTTGACGGTCGTGGACTTGTTGTTGTCCAGGTTGGTGACCTTCAGGGTCGTCCCCGCCGGGAACTGGTTGCTGGAGGCGGCCGGGGCGCCGGCCTCTCCGGAGAGCGTCACCGTGGAGCCCTTGCAGACCTGCTGCCCGGCAGCCGCGGCGCCGCCACCGGCTGCGCCGGTCTGCGAAGGCTGCGCGCCCTGCTGGGCGCCCCCGGCCTGCTGGCCGCCGCCCTGCTGGGCGCCGCCGCCCTGCTGGGCGCCGCCGCCCTGCTGAGCACCGCCGCCCTGCTGAGCGCCGCCGCCCTGCTGGGCGCCCCCGGTCTGTCCCGCCTGGGAGCCCTGAGCCGACTCCCCAACGGTGCAACCGGACGCCTTCTGCTGGACCTTGATCTGCTCGATGACGGCCTCGCGGTTGGCGATCCGGGCCGTCGACTGCGCGTCCGGGTTCGCCTTCTGGCCCTCGATGAACTTCTGGTTGTTGCCGAGGGCGGTGGCGAGCCCCTGGCAGACGGTCGAGTCCGCGGACAGCGTCCTGGCGCTGTCCGCGCTCTGCGAGGCGTTCGACGTGGACGCCATGGCGAAGGCGCCGCCGCCCGCCACCGCCGCGGCACTGACGAGCAGCGCGATCTTCTTCTTTGCGCCGAGAGTTCTCCTGCGCGACATGCGCGCCTCCTGAAGAGGTAGGGGAGCGTACGCCGCTATGTACGAGATACCGAACGGAGTTGCTCAGTGACGGCAGGAGCCGTCCGAGTAACCTGCGTCACACCGCCGGCCGGGCCGCGTCAGCCCTCGGTGCGCGACAGTGCCTCCCGCACGGCCTCCTCGCTCCGGGCCACCAGGGCCGTTCCGTCGTCCGCGGTGATGATCGGACGCTGGATGAGCCGGGGGTGCCCGGCGAGCGCGCTGATCCACCGGTCCCGCGCGCTCTCGTCCCGCGGCCACCGGCCGATCCCCAGCTCCGCGGCCTCGGCCTCCCCGGTGCGGGTGATGTCCCACGGTTCGAGGCCCAGGCGCTCGAGCACCGCCCTGATCTCGTCCTCGCCCGGCACGTCCTCCAGGTACCGGCGGACGGTGTACTCGGCCCCCTCGGCGTCGAGCAGGCTGATCGCGCTGCGGCACTTGGAGCAGGCCGGATTGATCCAGATTTCCATGCGGGACACGGTACTCAACACCAACGGTGTTCGAATTCCCGGCACCTCGGCAGCCTCATCCCTCCCGGCTGTGACGGAGCGCCAAATACCGTTCTCACCTGGTCCTTTGACTGCTTCTGCGGACGGTCGATTGTCAGTGCCCGCCGGTAGACTGGAAGCAGTGTTCGAGGGCAGGCGCCGACCGCGGCGGCTGCCCTGACCGCGACAGGAGGATCCCTGTGCCCGCTGCCGCCCTGAAGCCCCAGCCGCTGCCGACCCAGTCCACCGCCAAGCGGCCCGTGCCGTCCGACTCGCCGTACGAGCCGGTGGCCAAGCGTCCGCTGCCCGCGGGGCAGCCGCGCGAGTGGTACGTCACGCACAACCGGCGCCTGAAGGCCATGCGCCTCGCCATAGCCCTGCTCGACTCCGGGGTCTACCGGCCGGCCCAGGCACGCAACGCGAGGATCCGCAGCACGGCGGAGCGGATCGGGATGCGCCCGCCGTCCGACACGACGTGCCGCATGGTGCGGGCGCTGATGCGCGACGCGCGCTGAACCGGGCCGTGGCGCAGGGCGCCCGCCCCCGGGCGGGCGCCCTGCGCCCTCACGCCGTCAGCTCCCGCTCCAGCGGGGTCCTGAAGCGCGGGGTGACCCGGGTGGCCCCCAGCGCCTCCCGCAGCCGCCCGGCCTCCGCCGCCAGCGCGGCCGACGCCTCCCGGCGGACGCCGTCGTCGGGGATGCGCCAGACGATCTCGCCGTCCGCGCGCTGCGCCCAGCCGCCCACCACCCGGCCGTTCCACCACACCGTCGGCCCCACGTTGCCGCTGCGGTCGAAGAGCAGGGGGCGCAGCGCCGGCTCCAGATACCAGTCGCGCCCCTGCCAGGCCATCGCGGTCGGGTCCAGCGCGGGCAGCAGCGCCGCCCAGGGCTCCTCCGGGGCCGCCACCGGGTCCGCGTCGCCCTCCGCGACGTACCCCGGACCCTCGTCCAGCGACACCCGGTGGGCGCCGATCGCGGACAGGGCGCGCCGGACCTCGGTGACCCGCCACCCCGTCCACCACTTCAGGTCCGCCTCGGTCGCCGGCCCGCACGCCCGCAGCCAGCGCCGCAGCAGGCCGGCCTGGGCCTCGGCCACGTCCAGCTCCGGGTGGGGCGGCGCCGGCGCCCAGCGGAACCGGTTGGACGTCCAGGAGCCGAGCGGTCTGCCCCGCACCACCTTGCCCTCCACGCCCAGCACGCGCAGCAGCCGGGTCGAGACCGTGTGGACCCCCTCGTAGCTCTTCCCGGCCGCGTACACGAACTGCTCGCGCAGACGCGGCTCGTCCGCCGCCAGCTCCGCCGCCGTCGCCTGGCCGCGCCGGGCCAGCGCCGCCAGCACGGCCTCCTCGACCTCCGCCAGCCAGGCCGCGTCCGGGGCGCCCGCGCTCGCCATGTCCCGCAGCAGGGCGGCGCGTTCGCGGGCAGCCACCGCCAGGCCCGTGGAGGCGTGGACGACGGCCGTCAGCTCGGCCGGGACCACGAACACCGTGTGCCGCATGCCGTGCATCCGCACCAGTGTGCGGTCCTCGTACAGCGCCCGCTCCGTCTCCGGCACGGCCTTCGCCGGGTCGGCCAGCCGTGCGGCCACCGCCAGGTGCACCGTCGCCGGGTCCGTGCCGTGCAGGGCCACCAGGGAGTCCGCGACCTCCTCCGGTGCCGCCGCCCGCGCCGTCCCGGCGAGGCGGTGCCGCAGGGCCAGCCGGGCCCGCCGCTCCGCCACGCCGATGTGCCGCCGTCCGTCCGCCATCCCGGCCTCCCCGAATCGCACGAAAGTCCTGCCGCCATGGTCGCGCAGCCGCCGAGCGGACCCGCACGTGACCGCCGGGGCGCCCGGAAAACGGGATGCGGCGGCGCACTCGCCCTCCCTACGCTGGAACGCAGAGCGACCATTTGGTCGCGCTCCGTGTGCGACCCCGATCGCCGGAGCGACCCGCCACCCCCTCACCCCTTCTGCCGCGGAGGTCCGTCATGCGTCACATCCTCGCCTCCGGGACCGTCGTCCTGGTGATCCTCGGTCTCGGCGACCGTCTCTGGTGGCTCGCCGCGGTGGGCCTGCTGTATCTGTACGCGGCACGCGGTCGCGGCTCGCCCGGTACGACGCCGCCCGCGGCCCCCGGCGCCGTCCCGGACAGCTACCGGGCCTACCGCGAGCGCCGGGACCGGCTGGCCGGCTGGGAGCGCCGCTACCGCCGTGAGCGGCCCTTCGAGGCGCGGCGCCAGGAGCGGGAGAAGGGCGGGTGAGCCGGGACGCCGCCGGCCGTCACAGGCCGGGGGCGCCCCACACCGGGAACCAGCGGCCCAGGTCCTGCTCGATCCGCAGGTCGTCGGCGAGAGCCGCGCTCACCTGCAGCTCCAGCGCGCCGTCCCGCCGCTCGGCGGCCCCGGGCACGGGGGCGAACGGGTAGAACGTGCCGCGCTTGTAGAGGTAGACGAGGGCCAGCCGGCGGCCGGCGCCGTCCGCGAACCCGGCGAGCGAGCACAGCAGATGGGGGCCGAAGCCGTCGGCCTCCAGGGTGCTGTTCACCGCGTGCAGGTCATTGACGAGCTGCGGCAGCTCGCCGGGGGAGCGCCGGGACACCAGCCACGCGTAGCCGTAGCCGTCCCGGCGCAGTTCCACCGGCGGGCCCGTGCGGTCGGCGTCCGCGTCCAGCAGCGCCCGCACCTCCCGGTGGGCCTGCTCGAAGGCCGCCCCCTCCACCGCGGCGAAGCACACCGCCCCGTCGCCGGTCGGGGTGAAGCCGGCCGCCGCCTCCAGCGTCACGGCCGCCGCGGGAAGCCCGAACAGCCGGTCGAGATCGGGCGCGACCGGTCTCGTACGGCCCAGCAGGATGTCCAGCAGTCCCACCGCTCAGCCCGCCTGCCCGGGGGCGGCGGCCTCGCCCAGCTCCACGGAGATCCGGCCGAGCTGCGCCAGCCGCTGCTCCAGGGTCGGGTGGGTGGAGAAGAACCGCTCGACGCCCGGCTCCTTGCCGGTCGCCGGGGTGAAGTAGAACGCGTTGAACGCCTGGGCCGTGCGCAGGTCCCGGACCGGGATCCGGGCGATGTCCCCGGAGACCTTGGTCAGCGCCGACGCCAGCGCCGAGGGCCGGCCGGTCAGATGGGCCGCCGCCCGGTCGGCCGCCAGCTCCCGGTACCGGGACAGCGCCCGGATCAGCAGGAAGCTGAGCGCGTACACGGCCGCGGAGACGCCCACCACGGCGGCGAGGACCGCCGCGGTGTTCTGGTCCCGGCGGCCCCCGCCGAGGAGCTGCGAGTAGAAGGCGAACCGCACGACCAGGCCCGCGATCACCCCCAGGAACGACGCGACCGTGATCACGGCGACGTCCTTGTGCCGGACGTGCGACAGCTCGTGCGCCAGCACGCCCTCCAGCTCCGCGGGCTCCAGCCGGCGCAGCAGCCCGGTGGTCACGCAGACCACGGCGTGAGCGGGGCTGCGCCCGGTCGCGAACGCGTTCGGCATGCCCGTGTCGGACACGGCGACCACCGGCCTGGGCAGGTCGGCGATCGCGCACAGCCGGTCCACCACCGCGTGCAGCGCGGGGAACTCCTCCCGCTCGACCACCCGCCCGCGCATCGCGAACAGGGCGATCCGGTCGGAGAACCAGAACTGGGCGACGAACACCGCGCCGACCAGGACGGCGACCAGCACCCAGGACCTCAGCAGCACGATCAGCGCGGCGACGAACCCCACGTACAGCAGTCCGAGCAGGAACAGCGTGAGACCCATGCGCACGGTCAGCTGCCGGTCGCTTCCGAAGCGGCTCCGCATCCTGCATCACCCCGCAGTCAGGCCCCGGCGGTCAGGCACTCGTCCCGCTGTCCAGTGTGCACCCGCCCGCGCCCGGTGCCCGGTGCCTCAGTAGGGGGAGCGCGTCTGCGCGTACCCCAGCAGCACGATCACCGCGGCCACGCAGCCCAGCACCACGACCGTCGACACCCAGGAGGACCGGCGCGGCCCCCCGGGGTCCGGGTCGGCGCGGAAGGGCGCCGGCTGCGGCGGGTCGTCCTTCCAGCGGGCGGCGAGCATCCGGGCCCGGGCGGAGGGCTCCTTGTGCTCGGCCGAGTCCGCCCACCTGTGATCGAACTCGCGCTCCCACTCGTCCTGTTCCGCCATCCCCGTGCAGCCTCTCTCGTCCGGCTCGGTCGGAGGGATGATCCCCCGACAAGAGGATCCACGGGAAGCGGGAATGGTTGCACGGGGGCACGAACCGGCCACCGGAGAGGAGATCCCGCGTGCCGCCCCGACTCCGGGCCCCGGAACGACGGAACCCCGCCGGTCTCCGTGCGGAGAGCGGCGGGGTTCCCGTCCGGCGCCGGTGCGGCCGGCGCACCGGTCACACGTCGAAGTACAGCTCGAACTCGTGCGGGTGCGGGCGGAGCTGCAGCGGGGCGATCTCGTTGGTGCGCTTGAAGTCGATCCACGTCTCGATCAGGTCGGACGTGAACACGTCGCCCTGGAGGAGGAACTCGTGGTCGGCCTCGAGCGCGTCGAGGACCGCGCCGAGGGAGGTCGGGACCTGGGCGACGTTCGCGTGCTCCTCGGGAGCCAGCTCGTACAGGTCCTTGTCGATCGGCTCGGCCGGCTCGATCTTGTTCTTGATGCCGTCCAGACCCGCGAGGAGCAGGGCGGAGAAGGCCAGGTACGGGTTGCCGGAGGAGTCCGGGGCGCGGAACTCGACGCGCTTGGCCTTCGGGTTGGAGCCGGTGATCGGGATGCGCATGGCCGCGGAGCGGTTGCGCTGCGAGTACACCAGGTTGATCGGCGCCTCGAAGCCCGGCACCAGGCGGTGGTACGAGTTCACCGTCGGGTTGGTGAAGGCCAGCAGCGACGGGGCGTGCTTGAGGATGCCGCCGATGTAGTAGCGGGCGGTGTCCGACAGGCCCGCGTAACCGGCCTCGTCGTAGAACAGCGGCTCGCCGTTGCTCCACAGCGACTGGTGCACGTGCATGCCCGAGCCGTTGTCGCCGAAGATCGGCTTCGGCATGAAGGTCGCGGTCTTGCCGTTGCGCCAGGCGACGTTCTTCACGATGTACTTGAACAGCTGCAGGTCGTCGGCGGCGGCGAGCAGCGTGTTGAACTTGTAGTTGATCTCCGCCTGGCCGGCGGTGCCCACCTCGTGGTGCTGGCGCTCGACCTTCAGGCCCGCCCGCTCCAGCTCCAGGGAGATCTCGGCCCGCAGGTCGGCGAAGTGGTCGACCGGGGCCACCGGGAAGTAGCCGCCCTTGTAGCGGACCTTGTACCCGCGGTTGTTCTCCACCGCGCCCGTGTTCCAGGCGCCCGCCTCGGAGTCGATGTGGTAGAACGACTCGTTCGCGGAGGTGGCGAAGCGCACGCTGTCGAAGACGTAGAACTCGGCCTCGGGACCGAAGTACGCGGTGTCCGCGATACCGGTCGACGCCAGGTACGCCTCCGCCTTCTTCGCCACGTTGCGCGGGTCACGGGAGTACTGCTCGCCCGTGATCGGGTCGTGGATGAAGAAGTTGATGTTGAGGGTCTTGTCCCGGCGGAAGGGGTCCACACGTGCCGTGGACAGGTCGGCACGCAGAGCCATGTCGGACTCGTGGATGGCCTGGAAACCGCGGATCGACGACCCGTCGAAGGCCAGCTCCTCGTCCGGGTCGAACGCCTCGACGGGCACCGTGAAGTGCTGCATGACGCCCGGCAGGTCGCAGAAGCGGACGTCGACGAACTTGACGTCCTCGTCCGCGATGAACTTCTTGGCCTCGTCGGCGTTCTGGAACATCCAGCTCCTCCTACTCCGGCCGTCCTCGCCGGGGTGGTAGATCGTTCGTGCGGCCAGTGCGGTGGCACACGCTGGTCTCGACCCTAGGCACGGGTGATTTCTCGGGCGTGACCCGTTTGTTTCGCCCAAGTTAACCGACCTCCTGCCCACGGTAGCCCGGACCCACCCCTGTGCGTAGTGCCCGAAACCGGGCGCAGTACCGTGGACGGGTGGACAACAGGCAGGCAATCGGATCGTGGCTCTCCGGCCCGCGCGCGGCCATGGAAGAGGCGGGCGCCGACTTCGGGTACCGGGGCGAGCAGCTCGGCCTCCCGCAGGAGGGCCCGAACTCGATCGCACGCCCCGGACGGCGGCTCGGCGCGCTCGCCGTGGACTGGGGGCTGTGCCTGCTGATCGCATACGGCCTGATCACGGACAGCTACACCCGTGCGGCGCAGGTCTGGGCCCCGCTCATCCTGTTCGTGCTGACGGCCCTCACGCTCGGCACCGTCGGCTCCACGCCGGGCAAGCGCCTGTTCGGGCTGCGGGTGGTGGCGCTGGAGACCGGCACGGTCAGCCCGGCCCGCGCCCTGCTGCGCACGGTCCTGTTCTTCCTCGCCGTCCCGCCCCTGATCTGGGACCGCGACGGCCGCGGCCTGCACGACCGGCTCGGCAAGACCGTCGAGGTCCGCATCTGACGTCACGCCCCTGACGTCAACACATCTCAGGTCACACATCTGACGTCACGCATCAGCGTCACTCGTCCGCCTCACGCACGCACCGAAGGCGCCTCACGCACGCACCGGAGGCCACCCGCACCCCCCGGTGCGGGTGGCCTCCGTCGTGCTGCCGCCGTGCTGCCGCGGGCGCCCGGCCGGGATCAGCCCGTCCGCAGCACCTCCGCCAGCACCCGGCGCAGCTCGGCCTCCGGATCGTCCGCCGCGTCGGAGGCCCGCCAGGCCACGAACCCGTCCGGCCGGACCAGCACCGCCCCGTCGGCGGTCGTGCCGTGCACCGCGGCCCAGTCGTCGCCCTCCGTGTCGTACGCCAGCTCCGCGTCCGGGCCCGCGCCGATCCGGTACGCGTCCAGCCGCACGCCGCCGGCGCCGGCGAGACGGCGGGCGGCGGCGTGCCAGGCCGCGCCCGCGGCCGACCCGGCGTCGCTGAGCAGCACCGGCGACCGCTCGTAGAGGTCCAGCGTGGACAGCCGCTCACCCGCGCGGCGCAGCCACATGTGCGGCGACCGGCTGCCCGGCTCCCCGGTCAGGCGCAGCCCCTCGGGGACCACCGGCCGGTCCGGGTCGGCGCCCACGACCGCGCCCTCCGGGTAGCGGTAGCCGAGGACGACGCCGAGGATGCCGCCGCGCTTCCCGGCGCCGATGCCGGGGGCCGGGGCGAAACCGGGGTGGCTGTGCTCCACCGAGCGGGCCGAGGCCCGTGCGCTGGTGGCCAGGGCGACGGGCCGGCGCTCGGTGTCGTACGTCCCGAGCAGCCCGGGCCCGGCCCAGCCGCCGAGGACGGCGGCCAGCTTCCAGGCGAGGTTGTGGGCGTCCTGGATGCCGGTGTTGGAGCCGAACGCGCCGGTCGGGGACATCTCGTGCGCGGAGTCGCCGGCGAGGAACACCCGGTCGGCCGCATACCGCTCGGCGACCCGTTCGGCCGCCCGCCAGGACGCCTTCCCGGTGATCTCGACGTCGAGGTCGGGCACGCCGACGGCGTGGCGGATGTGCCGCCGCAGCCGGTCCTCGGTGAACTCCTCCAGCGTCTCGCCGTTCTCCGGGTGCCAGGGGGCGTGGAAGACCCAGTTCTCCTTGTTGTCGACGGGCAGCAGCGCGCCGTCGGCCCCGGGCTCGGTGAGGTAGCAGCAGATGAAGCGCCGGTCGCCCACCACGTCGGCGAGCAGCTTGGACCGGAAGGTGACGCTCACGTTGGCGAAGAGGTCGCCGGGGCCGCTCTGCCCGATGCCCAGCCGGCCCCGGACCGGACTGCGCGGGCCGTCGGCCGCGACCAGGTAGTCCGCCCGGACGGTGTAGAGCCGGTCGCTGTCGCGGTCCCGGACGTACGCCGTCACTCCTTCGGGGTCCTGGGAGAAGGACTCCAGCTCGTGGAAGTACCTCAGGTCGCCGCCGAGCGCCCGGGCCCCCTTCAGCAGCACCGGCTCCAGGTCGTTCTGGCTGCACAGGCACCAGCTCGTGGGGCTGAACCGGGCGAGCCCGCCGCCGGGGTCGATCTCCTTGAACAGCCACTCCCCGGCGTCGCCGACCAGGGTCGGCGTCTGCAGGATGCCGTGGTTGTCCGCGAGCAGGGAGGCGGCCTCCTTGATGTCCGGCTCGACGCCGGCCACCCGGAACAGTTCCATCGTGCGGACGTTGTTGCCTCGGCCGCGCGGGTGGATCGAGGTTCCCGAATGCCGCTCGACGAGCATGTGCCGTACGCCGAGACGGCCCAGGAACAGGGACAGGGACAGGCCCACCAGAGAGCCGCCCACGACGAGGACGGGAACCTGGTGATCGGCTTTCTGCTGCATCAAGGACTCCTGAGGCAGTGGTCGGGATGCGGGGCGTGTCGGAGGTTCCATGCCCTCTGGGAGGCGTTCCGCGGGCTCAATCACCCGCGTGGTTCACGCGAGTCGCGCGCACCGGGGGAGCGGCACAGGATCAAAAAGCGCTGACGTCGCGTCATCGGCGGCCGGCGTTCGCCTCTGCCCCCCGTGAAGGAGATGTGCGCAGCATGACCACCACGTCGGAAAAGAAGTCCCAGCAGCGGACGCGACAGGTGTCGAAACGGGTCTCCCAGTCCGTGTTCGACGGCTCCCACCTCCGGGTCGTCCTGCTGGTGGACGTGCACGACGGCGCCCAGCAGCAGTTCCTGGAGGCCTACGAGCAACTGTGCAGCCAGGTGGCCGCGGTGCCCGGTCACGTCAGCGACCAGCTCTGCCAGTCCATCGAGAACCCCTCCCAATGGCTCATCACCAGCGAGTGGGAGAGCGCCCCGCCGTTCCTCGCCTGGGTCAACAGCGAGGAGCACGTGCGGATGGTGGAACCCCTGCACAGCTGCGTGCGGGACACCCGCTCGCTGCGCTTCCACATCGTCCGGGAGACGGGCGGCGGCGCGGCCACGGCCACCGCGGCCCGGCGCCGGCTCCAGGCGTCGCCGCGGATCGGCGACGGCGTGATCCGGCACGCGCTCACCTTCACCGTCAAGCCGGGCAGTGAGCGGAAGGTCGCGGAGATCCTCGGGAACTACGCCTCGCCCGAGCCGCGGGTCGACGAGGCCACCCGGCTGATGCGGACCTCCCTGTTCATGCACGGCAACCGGGTCGTCCGGGCCATCGAGGTCCGCGGCGACCTGCTCGCGGCGCTGCGCCACGTCGCCCGCCAGCCCGAGGTGCGGGCCGTCGAGGAGGCCATCAACCCGTACCTGGAGCAGGAGCGGGACCTCGACGACCAGGAGTCCGCGCGCGTGTTCTTCACCCGGGCGGCGCTGCCGGCCGTGCACCACGTCAGCGCGGAGGAACTGCCCGAGGGCGAGCGGGCCGCGCTGTACTACCCGGCCCGGCAGGGCCTCGGGATGCAGCTGGCCGAACTGCTCGCCCGGCAGGACGAGGCGGCGGCGGACGACCCGGGCAGCCCGGTGCTGCGCAGCACGATCTTCCAGCGGGACGACGTCGTCGTACGGCTGATCGACGTACGCCCCGGCCTGGGCGCCGACGCCGTCCTGCCGAAGCCCGGGGCGCAGGCCCCGCTGGACGCCCTGCTGGACGGCGACGCCGTCCGCATGGAGCTCATCACCGACCGCCGCTCGCCGGACGCCTGACCCCCTCAGGCGCAGCACACCCCACGGAGGAACGTCGTGATCAAACCCCTTCCGAAGATCGTGGACCTCAGCGAGGTCGAGCCCAACACCCGGCGCGGCGGCGACCTGCGCGCCATGCTCACCCCCGCCACGGTCGGCGCCACCAGCGGTTTCATGGGCGTGGCCATCGTCGGGCCCGGTGACCGCATCGGTGAGCACTACCACCCGTACTCCGAGGAGTTCGTGTACGTCGTCTGCGGGCAGCTGGAGGTGGACCTGGACGGCGAGCCGCACCCGCTCCGGCCGGAGCAGGGCCTGATGATCCCCATGAACATGCGGCACCGCTTCCGCAACGTGGGCAACGTCGAGGCGCGCATCGTCTTCCACCTGGGTCCGCTGGCCCCCCGCCCGGCCCTCGGGCACGTCGACACGGAGGAGACGGAGGTCATCGGGGCCGCCGCCGTGGTCACCGAGCCGGCCGCCGCGGGCGCCGCCCACGACCGGGGCCAGGTCCGGTCATGACCCGGCGCGTGGCGGTCACCGGCATAGGCGTCGTCGCGCCGGGCGGCATCGGCGTACCGGCCTTCTGGGATCTGCTCGCCGACGGCCGGACCGCGACGCGGGGCATCACCTTCTTCGACCCCACGGGACTGCGGTCGCGGATCGCCGCCGAATGCGACTTCGACCCGCTGGCGCACGGCCTGGACGAGGAGCAGGCCGCCCGCGCCGACCGGTACATCCAGTTCGCCCTGGTCGCCGGCGAGGAGGCGGTCCGCGACGCGGGCCTGGACCTCGCCCGGGAGGACCCGTGGCGGGTCGGGGTGTCCCTGGGCACCGCGGTCGGCGGCACCACCCGGCTGGAGCACGACTACGTCCTGGTCAGCCACCGCGGGCAGCGCTGGGACGTCGACCACGAGCGGGCGGAGCCGTACCTGCACCGGGCGTTCTCGCCGAGCACCGTCGCCTCCGCGGTGGCGGAGCGGTTCGGCGCCCGGGGTCCGGTGCAGACCGTGTCCACCGGCTGCACCTCCGGCCTGGACGCGGTCGGGTACGCCTTCCACACCGTGGAGGAGGGCCGGGCCGACATCTGCATAGCGGGCGCCTCCGACTCGCCGATCTCCCCGATCACCATGGCCTGCTTCGACGCCATCAAGGCCACGTCCCCGAACAACGACGACCCCGCCCACGCCTCCCGGCCCTTCGACAACAACCGTGACGGGTTCGTCATGGGCGAGGGCGGAGCGGTGCTCGTCCTGGAGGAACTGGAACACGCCCGGGCCCGCGGCGCCCACGTGTACTGCGAGCTGGGCGGCTACGCCACCTTCGGCAACGCCTACCACATGACCGGCCTGACCAGCGAGGGTCTGGAGATGGCCCGGGCGATCGAGCTGGCACTCGACCACGCCCGGCTGGACCCGTCCGAGATCGACTACGTCAACGCGCACGGATCCGGCACCCGGCAGAACGACCGCCACGAGACGGCGGCCGTGAAGCGGGCGCTCGGCCACCACGCCTACGACACCCCGATGAGCTCCATCAAATCCATGGTGGGGCACTCCCTCGGCGCGATCGGGGCGATCGAGGTGGTCGCCTGCGTGCTGGCCCTGGCCAAGCAGGTCGTCCCGCCCACCGCGAACTACGAGACCCCCGACCCCGAGTGCGATCTGGACTACGTCCCGCGCGTCGCCCGCGAACGGAAGCTGAGAAGCGTCCTGTCCGTGGGCAGCGGGTTCGGGGGATTCCAGTCCGCCGTGGTCCTGACCCGGACGAGGGAGAGGACACCATGAGCGAACCGCACGACCGGCGCGCGGCCATCACCGGCATCGGGGTGGTCGCGCCCAACGGCACCAGCACCGACACCTTCTGGAAGGCCACCCAGGAGGGCCTGAGCGTCCTCGACCGCATCACCCGCGAGGGCTGCGAGCACCTTCCGCTGAAGGTGGCCGGCGAGGTGCGGGGCTTCGACCCGGCGGCGACGATCGAGGAGCGCTTCCTCGTCCAGACCGACCGGTTCACCCACTTCGCCATGGCCGCGGCGGACTTCGCGCTGGACGACGCCCGGATCGGACCGGCCGACACCTCCGCGGAGCCGTACTCCGTCGGCGTGGTGACGGCCGCCGGATCCGGCGGCGGCGCGTTCGGCCAGCGCGAACTGCAGCAGCTGTGGGGAAAGGGCAGCCGGTTCGTCGGCCCGTACCAGTCCATCGCCTGGTTCTACGCCGCGAGCACCGGCCAGATCTCCATCCGCCGGAAGTTCAAGGGCCCCTGCTCCGTCGTCGCCAGCGACGAGGCCGGCGGCCTGGACGCCCTCGCGCACGCGGCGCGGGCGGTGCGGCGCGGCACCGACGTGATCGTGGCCGGTTCCACCGAGGCGCCGCTGGCGCCGTACTCGGTGGTGTGCCAGCTCGGGTACGAGGAGCTGAGCACCGTCGCCGACCCCGCCCGCGCGTACCGACCGTTCACCGAGGCCGCCTGCGGGTTCGTGCCGGCGGAGGGCGGCGCGATGCTCGTGGTGGAGGCCGAACGGTCCGCCCGGGAGCGCGGTGCGGACGTGCGGGCCTACGTCGCGGGCCACGCGGCGACCTTCACCGGCGCCTCCCGCTGGGCGGAGTCCCGGGACGGGCTCGCCCACGCGATCCGGGGCGCCCTGGCCGAGGCGGGCTGCGCCCCCGAGGAGATCGACGTGGTCTTCGCCGACGCCCTCGGCGTACCGGAGGCCGACCGCGCGGAGGCGCTGGCCATCGCCGACACGCTCGGCGCGCACGGCCGGCGGGTGCCCGTCACGGCGCCGAAGACGGGCACCGGCCGCGGCTACTGCGCGGCGCCCGTGCTCGACACCGCGGCGGCGGTGCTCGCACTGGAGCACGGGCTGATCCCGCCCACCCCGGGCGTCACCGACGTCTGCCACGACCTCGACCTCGTGACCGGCCGCGCCCGCGCCGCCGGGTTGCGCACGGCGCTCGTCCTCAGCCGGGGCCTCATGGGGTCGAACTCGGCACTCGTGCTGCGCCGCGGCGCCGCCGAGTGAGCCGCACGCACCAGCAGTCCAGCAGCAGCGAAGGAGAAGGAATCGCCATGAGTGACCGCATCACCGTGGAAGAGCTGTCCGAACTCATGAAGAAGGCCGCCGGGATCACCGTCTCCCCCGAGGAACTGCAGCAGCGGTACGACTCCGGCTTCGACGCCCTCGGCATCGACTCGCTCGGCCTGCTCGGCATCGTCGGCGAGCTGGAGAACCGCCACGGCGCGCCGATGCCGCCCGACGCGGAGCGTTCCAAGACGCCCCGCCAGTTCCTCGACCTCGTCAACAGCGCACTGCCCGCGGGAGCCTGACATGGCCGGACACACCCAGAACGAGATCACCATCGCCGCCCCCGTCGACCTGGTCTGGGACATGACCAACGACGTGGCGAACTGGCCGCAGCTGTTCAGCGAGTACGCCAGCGCCGAGATCCTCTCCCAGGAGGGGAACAAGACCACCTTCCGCCTCACCATGCACCCCGACGAGAACGGCAAGGTGTGGAGCTGGGTCTCGGAACGGGAGACCGACCGGGCCTCCCTGAGCGTGCGGGCCCGCCGCGTCGAGACCGGCCCCTTCGCCCACATGAACATCCACTGGAGCTACGAGGAGGTGCCGGCCGGCACCCGGATGGTCTGGACGCAGGACTTCGCGATGAAGCCGGACGCGCCCGTCGACGACGCCTGGATGACCGACAACATCAACAAGAACTCCAAGGTCCAGCTGGCCCTGATCCGGGACAGGATCGAGAAGGCGGCCGCCGGACACCGGACCGCCCCGGCCCTGGCCGACTGAGCCGGACGACAGGAGAAGACCGTGCACCAGGCCCTGATCGTCGCCCGTATGGCCCCCGGCTCCGCCCCCGACATCGCCAAGGTGTTCGCGGAGTCCGACCGGGGAGAGCTGCCCCACCTCGTCGGGGTGGTCCGGCGCAGCCTCTTCCAGTTCGGTGACGTGTACCTGCACCTCATCGAGTCCGAGCGCGAGCCGGGACCGGCCATCGCCAAGGTCACCTCGCACCCCGAGTTCCAGCAGGTCAGCGAGCGCCTCTCGGCGTACGTCAGCGCGTACGACCCGGAGACCTGGCGGTCCCCCAAGGACGCGATGGCCCAGCGCTTCTACCTCTGGGAGCGCGACGCCGGAGCCTGATCCCCGTCCGGCCACCGGTGCCGGGCCCGCGTACGTCACGCGGGCCCGGCACCGGCGTGTGGCCGGCGGGCGCACAGGGCGTCCCCCTGGCGTGG
>NZ_JBEXTB010000053.1:3564-17568 GCF_040613915.1 Streptomyces sp. NPDC006193 | reverse complement strand
GTTCCGCGGGCCGTACACCGCGAGTCCCACCACGTCCAGCTCGGCCGTCGGGACGGCGCGGCGCCCCGTACCGCGGTACGGGGCGCGTCGCCTTCTCCTTGGCGCGGCGCGTCCGCCTTGCCGGGCGGCTCGGTCCTACGCCGAAGACCTCACGCCGCGGGCCTCACGTCGTGCTGCGCCGCCTGCGCGCTCCCGGCCGCCGCTCGCTGGGCCGGGTGACCGGGTCACCGGCCTCCAGCGCGGCGAGCCGGCGCTTCGCGCCGAAGTCGGCCAGCGCTTCGGCCAGCTTGTGCACGGACGGCTCCGGGGCCATGACGTCGACCCGCAGCCCGTGCTCCTCGGCGGTCTTGGCCGTGGCCGGGCCGATGCACGCGATCACGGTGACGTTGTGCGGCTTGCCCGCGATGCCCACCAGGTTCCGGACCGTGGACGACGACGTGAACAGCACCGCGTCGAAGCCGCCGCCCTTGATCGCCTCCCGCGTCTCCGCCGGCGGCGGCGAGGCCCGGACGGTCCGGTACGCGGTGACGTCGTCGACCTCCCAGCCCAGCTCGATGAGCCCGGCCACGAGGGTCTCGGTCGCGATGTCCGCGCGCGGCAGGAAGACACGGTCGATCGGGTCGAAGACCGGGTCGTACGGCGGCCAGTCCTCCAGCAGGCCCGCCGCCGACTGCTCCCCGCTCGGCACCAGGTCCGGCTTCACGCCGAAGGCGACCAGCGCCTTGGCGGTCTGCTCGCCCACCGCGGCCACCTTGATGCCCGCGAAGGCCCGCGCGTCGAGCCCGTACTCCTCGAACTTCTCCCTGACCGCCCGGACGGCGTTCACGCTGGTGAAGGCGATCCACTCGTAGCGGCCCGTGACCAGCCCCTTGACGGCGCGTTCCATCTGCTGCGGCGTCCGCGGCGGCTCGACGGCGATCGTGGGGACCTCGTGCGGGACCGCGCCGTAGGACCGCAGCTGGTCGGAGAGCGACGCCGCCTGCTCCTTGGTGCGCGGCACGAGCACCTTCCAGCCGAACAGCGGCTTGGACTCGAACCACGAGAGCTGGTCGCGGCGGGCGACGGACCGCTCGCCGACCACGGCTATCACCGGCCGGCCGCCGTCCGGCGACGGCAGCACCTTGGCCTGCTTCAGCGTCTGCGCGACCGTGCCGAGGGTGGCCGTCCAGGTCCGCTGGCGGGTCGTCGTGCCGGCGACCGTCACGGTGAGCGGGGTGTCCGGCTTGCGGCCCGCGGCGACCAGCTCGCCCGCCGCGGCGGCCACGGAGTCCAGGGTCGTCGAGACCACCACCGTGCCGTCCGATGCGCCCACCTCCGTCCAGCACCGGTCGGAGGCGGTCCGGGCGTCCACGAAGCGGACGTCCGCGCCGTGCCGGTCCCGCAGCGGCACACCGGCGTACGCGGGCACGCCGACCGCCGCCGCGACGCCGGGGACCACCTCGAAGGGCACCCCGGCGGCGGCGCAGGCGAGCATTTCCTCCGCGGCGTACGTATCCAGTCCCGGGTCACCGGACACCGCACGGACGACCCGCCTGCCGCCCCGCGCGGCCTCCATGACAAGATGAGCGGCATCCCGGGCAGGAGACGGGACCGCAGCGGTTGTTGACGTGCCGTCGACGACCGTGAGCTGCGGCGTGCCCGTGCCCGGCGGTGAGACCGAGGAGGGGTCCGCGTCCGTTTCCACGATCGAGACGCCCTGCCGGGCGTGCGTCCGGATCACGTCGAGCACCTCGTGCTCGGCGATCAGGACGTCCGCGTGCGACAGCGCCTCCACGGCGCGCAGAGTCAGCAGTCCCGGATCTCCGGGTCCGGCACCGAGGAAGGTGACGTGCCCGTGCTCCGGACCGGCGGTGGGAAGAGTGGTGGGGCTCAATGTGCTCGCTCCCCCATCAGACCGGCCGCACCCTGGGCGAGCATCTCGGCGGCGAGTTCGCGGCCGAGCGCCGACGCCCGGTCGTGCGTCTGGGGCACGGGACCGGTGGTGGACAGCTGCACCGTGCGGGTGCCGTCGGTGGTGCCGACGACGCCGCGCAGGCGCATTTCCTTGACAATCTGCCCGTCGGCCAGAAGGTCGGCCAGCGCGCCCACCGGGGCGCTGCAACCGGCCTCCAGGGCGGCGAGCAGTGACCGCTCGGCGGTGACGGCGGCCCGCGTGAGCGGGTCGTCGAGCGCGCCGAGCGCCGCGATGAGGTCCGCGCGGTCCGCGGCGCACTCGATCGCCAGGGCCCCCTGGCCGGGGGCGGGCAGAACCGTGTCGACCGACAGGAAGTCGGTGACCTCGTCGATCCGGCCGAGCCGGCTGAGTCCGGCGGCGGCCAGCACGACCGCGTCCAGCTCACCGTCGCGGACGTACCGGATGCGGGTGTCGACGTTGCCGCGGATCGGGACCGTCTCGATGTCCAGGCCGTGGGCGCGGGCGTACGCGTTCAGCTGCGACGCGCGGCGCGGGGAGCCGGTGCCTATGCGGGCCCCGCGGGGCAGGTCGGTGAGCTTCAGGGCGTCGCGCGCGACGATCACGTCCCGCGGGTCCTCGCGCACCGGTACGGCGGCCAGGACCAGCTCCTCGGGCTGCGTGGTCGGCAGGTCCTTGAGCGAATGAACCGCGAAGTCGACCTCGCCCCTCAGCAGCGCGTCCCGCAGCGCCGTCACGAAGACGCCGGTGCCGCCGATCTGCGCCAGGTGCTCGCGCGACGTGTCGCCGTACGTGGTGATCTCCACCAGTTCCACGGGCCGGCCGGTCACCTGCCGGACGGCCTTTGCCACCTGCCCGGACTGGGCCATGGCGAGCTTGCTCCGCCTGGTCCCCAGCCGCAGTGCCTTCTCACTCATGCCGGCCCTCGGTTCTCGTTCGCTGTGCTGTCCCCGGCCCGGGAGACGGCGGCCACCGTCTCCGGGTCGAGGTCGAAGAGGGTGCGCAGCGCGTCCGCGTACCCGGCGCCGCCGGGCTCGGCCGCGAGCTGCTTGACCCGTACGGTCGGCGCGTGCAGCAGCTTGTCCACGACCCGGTGCACGGCCTGCCGGATCTCCCCGCGCTGGCGGTCGTCCAGCTCGGGCAGGCGGCCGTGCAGGCGGGCGATCTCGCCGGCGACGACGTCGGCGGCCATGGTCCGCAGCGCCACCACGGTCGGGGTGATGTGGGCCGCCCGCTGGGCCGCCCCGAAGGCCGCGACCTCGTCGGAGACGATACGCCGGACCTGGTCCACGTCGGCCGCCATCGGGGCGTCGGCGGAGGCTTCCGCCAGCGACTCGAGGTCGACCAGGCGCACCCCGGCCAGCCGGTGCACGGCCGCGTCGATGTCGCGGGGCATGGCCAGGTCGAGGAGGAAGAAGAAGGGCGCCGGCCGCTGCGCCGGCGGCTCGGGCCTGCGCCGCTCCGGGATCCGGCCGACGGTGGCGGCGGTCGCGGCGAGCGCGGTGATCAGCTCGGCCTCCGCCTCGGGGGTGCGGCGCTCCCGGCGGTCGGCCGCGCCCCGCTCCAGCAGGGAGGTGCCGCCGCCCACCCAGGCCGCGTGCTGCTCCAGGGTGGCCGCGTCCAGGCCGGCCACGGCGGCCTCGCCCATGACGGAGAAGCCGGGCTGTGCGGCGGCCAGGTCCAGCGGGCAGTTCTCGTCGGCGCCCGCGGACGACGTCTTCGTCCTGGCGGCGGTACGGGGCGTGTCGGCGATCTCGGCGGCGGGGGCGCCGGTGCGGCCCTCGACGGCCTGCGCGACCGCCTCCGCCGTGAGCACCAGGCCCGTCGCCCCGGTACAGGAGACGACGACGTCGGCACGTGCCAGCTCGCCCGGGACGGCGTCCATCGTCACCGCGCGGGCTTTCACGGCGGTGTCGTCGCCCTGGGCGAGTATCTGCGCGAGCCGTTCGGCGCGCTCGAAGGTGCGGTTGGCGACGACGACCTCGGCGACGCCGGTCCGGGCGAGGGTCGCGGCGGCCAGCGAGGACATCGAGCCGGCGCCTATGACCAGCGCCTTCTTGCCCGCCGCCCATTCCTGGACGTCGCCGCCCGCGGCGAGCTGCTCCAGGCCGAAGGTGACCAGGGACTGCCCGGCGCGGTCGATGCCGGTCTCGGAGTGGGCGCGCTTGCCGACCCGCAGGGCCTGCTGGAACAGGTCGTTCAGCAGCTTGCCCGCGGTGTGCAGCTCCTGGGCGCGGGCCAGGGAGTCCTTGATCTGCCCGAGGATCTGCCCCTCGCCGACGACCATCGAGTCCAGGCCGCAGGCCACCGAGAACAGGTGGTGGACGGCCCGGTCCTCGTAGTGCACGTACAGGTAGGGGGTCAGTTCCTCCAGGCCGACGCCGCTGTGCCGGGCGAGCAGCGTGGACAGCTCGGCGACACCGGCGTGGAACTTGTCCACGTCGGCGTAGAGCTCGATGCGGTTGCAGGTGGCGAGGACCGCGGACTCGGTGGCGGGCTCGGCGGCGACCGTGTCCTGCAGCAGCTTGGCCTGGGCGTCCGCGCTCAGCGCGGCCCGCTCCAGCACGCTGACCGGGGCACTGCGGTGGCTCAGCCCGACGACGAGGAGACTCATGCCGGCATCACGGCGGGTACGTCCCCGTCGGGCCCCTGGTCGGCGTCGTCACCGGCGGCCACCCGCCGGGCGGTGGCGGCGGGCAGCGCGCCGTCGCCCGCGGCGGTCTCCTCGCCGGCCTTGCGCTGCTCGTGGAAGGCGAGGATCTGCAGCTCGATGGAGAGGTCCACCTTGCGCACGTCGACGCCGTCCGGGACGGACAGCACGGTCGGCGCGAAGTTCAGGATGGAGGTCACGCCGGCGGCGACCAGGCGGTCGCAGACCTGCTGGGCGGCGCCGGCGGGGGTGGCGATGACACCGATGGAGACCCCGTTGTCCTTGATGATCTTCTCGAGGTCGTCGGTGTGCTGCACGGGGATGCCCGCGACGGGCTTGCCGGCCATCGCCGGGTCGGCGTCGATCAGCGCGGCCACCCGGAAGCCGCGGGAGGCGAAGCCGCCGTAGTTGGCGAGCGCGGCGCCGAGGTTGCCGATGCCGACGATGACGACCGGCCAGTCCTGGGTCAGGCCGAGCTCACGGGAGATCTGGTAGACGAGATACTCCACGTCGTAGCCGACACCGCGCGTTCCGTAGGAACCCAGGTACGAGAAGTCCTTGCGCAGCTTGGCGGAGTTGACCCCCGCCGCCGCGGCCAGCTCCTCGGAGGAGACCGTGGGCACCGAGCGTTCCGACAGCGCGGTCAGGGCTCGGAGGTACAGCGGAAGCCGGGCGACGGTGGCCTCGGGAATCCCTCGGCTGCGGGTCGCCGGTCGGTGTGTTCGGCCAGTTGCCACGGTGCTCCTGCGGGTAGAGCGGGGCTGCAGGCGGTCACACGTCCCCAGACCGCCCCGTCGACAGCAGGCTATGTCTTTGTGAACGCGTGCACAAAGATGGTGTCCGATTTGCCCGGCAGAAGTGACCGGGGTCACGCCATGTTCACGCCCTCGGCGGGAACCGACGGACACGCACCGGCGTTCCTTCATTACTGGGGGCAAAATCGCCCACTCTCCTCACGAATCTCGCCCCCGAGACCACAGCGCCATCGATCCTAAGCGACTCCCCGGCCTGTTTGGACTAGTCGGTCAGTGCCCTGACCCAGTGCCCGGCGCAGTGCCCGGGCTCAGTGCCCGGCCCTAGCTCAGTGCCCGGCGCAGCCGTTCCTCGTTCACGCGCCAGAAGGTGTGCTGCTCCCCGTCGATCAGCACGACCGGGATCTGCTCCCAGTACCGGTCGTACAGATCCCGGTCCTCGGTGATGTCCCGCGACTCCCACTCCACGCCCAGCTCGGCGCACACTTTCTCGACCACCTGCTGCGCGTCGTCGCACAGGTGGCAGCCGGGCTTGCGGACGAGCGTGACGAGCCGCTCGCGGGGCTCTGCCTTGCGTCGGAAGAGGGGACTCATACCGGCCATTCTCGCGTGCCCGGCGTCCGTCCCCGACCGGTCCCGAACGATTCCGTCACCCGCAGTTCACACCGCGCCGGTCTCCCGGCTCCCTGAACTGCGGTGCCGACTGGCTATGCTCACGTCATGGCCGCACTTGGATGGCTCACCCATCGCAGGCGCTCCGCCACGGCGCGGAGCGTGTTGGCAGGCGAGGCCTCGGCGGAGGCCGCCCGCAAGTCCTCGCAGGAGAGCGCGCGGGTCCGGCCCGACGAGCCGGTGTTCCCGGTGATCGGCGACGACCGGGCCGCCGCCTTCTTCGACCTCGACAACACGGTGATGCAGGGCGCCGCGCTCTTCCACTTCGGCCGCGGGCTGTACAAGCGGAAGTTCTTCGACACCCGGGATCTCGCCAGGTTCGCCTGGCAGCAGGCGTGGTTCCGGCTGGCCGGCGTCGAGGACCCGGAGCACATGCAGGACGCCCGGGACTCCGCCCTCTCGATCGTCAAGGGCCACCGCGTCGCCGAGCTCAGGGCCATCGGCGAGGAGATCTACGACGAGTACATGGCCGAGCGCATCTGGCCCGGCACCCGCGCCCTCGCCCAGGCCCACCTCGACGCCGGCCAGAGGGTGTGGCTCGTCACCGCCGCCCCGGTGGAGATCGCCCAGGTCATCGCGCGCCGCCTGGGGCTCACCGGCGCCCTCGGCACCGTCGCCGAGTCGGTGGACGGCGTCTACACCGGCAAGCTGGTCGGCGAGCCGCTGCACGGGCCCGCCAAGGCGGAGGCGGTCCGCGCCCTGTCCGCGGCGGAGGGCCTCGACCTGTCCCGCTGCGCGGCCTACAGCGACAGCCACAACGACATCCCGATGCTGTCCCTGGTGGGGCACCCCTACGCCATCAACCCGGACGCCAAGCTCCGCAGGCACGCCCGCGAGCAGGACTGGCGCCTGCGGGACTACCGGACGGGCCGCAAGGCGGCGAAGGTCGGCATCCCGGCCGCGGCCGGGGTCGGCGCGGTCGCCGGCGGCACCGCGGCCGCGATCGCCCTGAGCCGGCGGCGCCGGTAACGCTCCGCGGGGCGGGCCGGGCCCGCCGCCGCGGCTCCTCCCCGGCCCCCTCGGGGCCCCTCCAGCTCCGCGTCGCCCGCGCGCCCGGATTATGCCGCGGCCATTTCAACACGCCCGGAGTCCACCGAAAGTCGCCCCGTTCCGATCACCAAACGATCGATCTGCGGCATACGACACAGCCTCGAACGGTCACAGAAGCAACGCAATCGGTGATTTGAGCAACTCGGTGTAGCGACGCCTGTACGAAGCGTTATTCTCCTCAGACGCATACCGGTACCCCTCCGTCGCTACGACGGGTGAACGGTCCCGCACTGCACGTGATGGAAGCTCTGCCTCTGGGAGTCCCGTGTACCCACACGTCGGGGTTGACGCCTCGGGCCTGGCTACGCTGCGCGCAACGGTCGCGACGGTCAAAGACACGCTGCGCGGCTTCGTCCCCCCCGCGTATGCCGTCCCCGCCTTCGCCGCCGCCGCGCCCGCGGGCCCGTGCTACGCACTGGCCGACGGCGGCGCCGCCGTCGGCAGACGAGGGCGTGCCACCGGCGCGGCCACCGCCCGCCGTCCGGCCGCCGACAGCGACAGCGCCCGGATGATGGACCTCGTCGAACGCGCCCAGGCGGGGGAGGCCGAGGCCTTCGGGCGCCTCTACGACCAGTACAGCGACACCGTGTACCGGTACATCTACTACCGCGTCGGCGGCCGGGCGACCGCCGAGGACCTCACCAGTGAGACCTTTCTGCGGGCGCTCCGCAGGATCGGCACCTTCACCTGGCAGGGCCGCGACTTCGGGGCCTGGCTGGTCACCATCGCCCGGAACCTGGTCGCCGACCACTTCAAGTCCAGCCGGTTCCGGCTCGAGATCACCACCGGCGAGATGCTCGACGCCAACGAGGTCGAGCGCTCCCCGGAGGACTCCGTCCTGGAGTCGCTGTCGAACGCCGCCCTGCTGGAGGCCGTGCGCCGGCTCAACCCGCAGCAGCAGGAGTGCGTGACGCTCCGCTTCCTCCAGGGCCTCTCGGTCGCCGAGACGGCGCGGGTCATGGGCAAGAACGAGGGCGCCATCAAAACCCTCCAGTACCGCGCGGTGCGCACGCTCGCCCGGCTGCTGCCGGACGACGTGCGCTGAGGCGCGCGGCGCCGGGCGGCACGCGGTGGCGGCGCGACCCCAACTCGCGCTCTGTGACGGCTCGTTGACTTTCCGACCCGATCATCCGCCGTCCGTAACCCAAGTGCCGCGCCAGTCGTTGTGCGGGATACAGGCTCCCTGTGGTCACGTCCTGGCCGTCCCCGATCACCCGATCGGGGGAAACGGTCGCGGACGTGCAACCCTCAGGACCCCCTGGGGAGTCGACCGTCATGACGAGAGGAGGTGCCGCCAGTGATCGCGAACGTATCGGCGCACCGGCGGGCGAACGCCTTCGCCCAGGCCCTGGAGGAGCAGTCGGACCGGGACCCGGCGGCCGAGCAGTCCGCAGCACCGGCGGGATCACCGCCGACCACCGGGGAACGCACCGACCAGGGCGAACTGCTGGCCCTGGCGGCGGGACTCGGCGCGCTGCCGAAGCCGCAGCTCGACCCCGAGGTCAAGGTCGTCCAGCGGGCCCAGCTGGTGGCCGCGATGGAGGCCATGCTCCAGGAGGGGGCCGGGGCGGCGGATGCGCCGGTGCCGGAACAGCGCTCCCCCCGGGCCAAGGGCGCGCACCGGGCGAGCCCACTGGGCAAGTTCCGCCCGCGTACCAGACTGACCAAGGGGCTCGCGGCCGGCGGGCTGAGCGTCGGCGTGGCCGCCGGAGCCTTCGGCGGGGTCGCGGCCGCCAGCTCCGACGCCCTGCCCGGCGACTCGCTGTACGGGCTGAAACGGGGCATCGAGGACTTCAAGCTCAACTACCTGGCCGACGGCGACGACCAGCGCGGCCAGACCTACCTCGACCAGGCGTCCACCCGGTTCAGCGAGGCGAGACGGCTGCTGGAGCGCGGCCGAGGCGGCCACCTCGACCACGAGTCCATCGCCGAGATCCGCCGCGCCCTCTCCGGCATGCAGCACGACGTCGTCGAGGGCCACCGCCTGCTCCACGCGGCGTACCAGGCCGATCCCGAATCCCTCGGCCCCATCCAGGCCCTGTCCACGTTCTCGCGGTCCCACCGCGAGGCCTGGAGCGCGCTCAGCGACAAGCTGCCCGTACAGCTCGGCGACGTCAAACAGCAGGTGTCCTCGGTCTTCGACGCCATAGACGAAGAGGTCGCCCCGCTCCAGTCGCTGCTCCCGCAGCCCTCCCCCGAGCCCGGCGACGGCAAACGGAAGGAACGCTCCCACCGGCCCTCCTCCGGCTCCTCCGGCGCCCACCGGTCGGCGGCGCCCAGCTCCACCGGCACCCCCTCCACCGGCAAGCACCCCGGCACCGGAAGCCCCAGCGGCACGGCCACCGGCGACAGCGACGGCGGCCTGATCGGCGACACGGGCGGCCTGCTCGCCCCGCCGGAGACCGGTTCCGAAGGCGGCTCCCCGTCCGCCGGCAAGCCCCCCACGGGACAGCCGGACGTCACCATCCCCCCGCTCCTGCCCGACCTGCTCCCCGGTCTCGACATCCAGGGCCAGGACCCGGACTGACCGCCGCCCGTCCACGACGCCGGGGGCGCCCTTCCCGAGCGGGGCGCCCCCGGCGTCGTGCCCGCACCCTCAGAAGAAGACCGACCTGCGCTGCACCAGCAGCTTGTACAGGGTGTGCTGGATCTGCTCGCGGACCTGGTCGGTCAGGTTGAACATCAGCATGGGATCCTCGGCGGCCTCCGGCGGATAGCCGTCCGTGGGGATCGGCTCCCCGAACTGGATCGTCCACTTGGTGGGCAGCGGGATCGCGCCCAGCGGGCCCAGCCAGGGGAAGGTCGGCGTCAGCGGGAAGTACGGGATGCCCAGCAGACGGGCCAGCGTCTTGGCGTTGCCGAGCATCGGGTAGATCTCCTCCGCCCCGACGACCGAGCACGGGACGATCGGCACCCCCTGGCGCAGCGCCGTGGACACGAACCCGCCCCGGCCGAACCGCTGGAGCTTGTACCGCTCGCTGAACGGCTTGCCGATCCCCTTGAAGCCCTCCGGCATCACCCCGACCAGCTCGCCCTGGCCCAGCAGCCGCTCCGCGTCCTCCGCGCACGCGAGGGTGTGCCCCAGCTTGCGGGCCAGCTCGTTGACCACCGGAAGCGCGAAGACCAGGTCGGCGGCGAGGAGCCGCAGGTGCCGGCCGGCCGGATGGTGGTCGTGCACGGCGACCTGCATCATCAGCCCGTCCAGCGGCAGCGTCCCGGAATGGTTGGCGACGATCAGCGCCCCGCCCTCGGCCGGGATGTTCTCGACGCCCTTCACCTCGACCCGGAAGTACTTCTCGTACACCGGCCGCAGCAGCGACATCAGGACCTGGTCGGTCAGCTCCGGGTCGTAGCCGAAGTCGTCCACCTCGTAGTCCCCGGTCAGCCGGCGCCGCAGGAAGGCCAGACCGGCCGCCACACGCCGCTCCAGGCCACCGTCCGGCCCACCGGCCCCCGGCGGCCGCGGCGGCTCCTCCGCGCGGCCCAGGGGCCCGTCACCGGGCGTCTGCGCCCGCCCCGGGAGCGGCTGGACCTCGCCGATCTCCCCGGCCTCGCCGACCGCACCGCGCCGGCCGGACCCGCTCCGGCGCCGCGCCGGGCGCTGCGCGGCGCTCCCGCGGGACCGGTCGTCGTCGAACGGAATGACCTTGGCGTCCGCCATCGTTGCTGCGCTCCTCAGTCGGCGCTGTGCGTCTGGAGCTGACCGGCCGCGTCACGCGCGGTCAGCTCGGCGATCCGGTCGACGGCCCCCGCGAGGGCCTCCGGCGGCAGCAGCCCGGGCCCCTGGCCGCGCGCGAAGTCCGCGAACGTCTCCGCCGTGGTGTACCTGGGCGTGAAGCCCAGCGTCTCCCGCATCTGCACGGTGTCCACCACCCGCCCGTGGGTGAGCAGCCGGATCTGCTCCGGCGAGAAGTCCGTCATTCCCAGCGTACGCACCAGGGAGCCGGCCCAGGTGACCGCCGGCAGCGGCAGCGGCACCGTGGGCCGGCCGAGCCGCCGCGAACACTGCGAGAGCAGCAGCACACCGTCCCCGGCGATGTTGAACGTGCCGCTGTTGAGGGTGCCCCGGCGCGGCTCGTGCGAGGCGATCCGCAGCACCTCGACGACGTCGTCCTCGTGCACGAACTGCAGCCGCGGGTCGTAGCCGAACACGGTGGGCAGCACGGGCAGCGCGAAGTAGGAGGCGAGCGGGGTGTCCGCGACCGGTCCGAGGATGTTGGCGAACCGCAGCACGCACACCGCGACGTCCGGCCGCCGCCGCGCGAACCCGCGCACGTACCCCTCGACCTCGCAGACGTCCTTGGCGAAGCCGCCGCTGGGCAGGGACTTCGGCGGGGTCGTCTCGGTGAACACGGCCGGATCGCGGGGCGCCGACCCGTACACGTTGGTACTGGACTTCACCACCAGCCGCTGCACGGCCGGCGACTTCTGGCAGGCGCCGAGCAGCTGCATGGTGCCGATGACGTTGGTCTCCTTGACCGTGGCCCGGCTGCCGCCGCCCAGTGCCGTGCCCGTCACGTCCAGGTGGACGACCGTGTCGGCGCCGGTCTCGGCGAGCACCCGGGCGATGGTCGGCTGCCGGATGTCGGCCTGGATGAAGTCGGCTCCGCCCAGATGGTGCCCGGGCCGCACCGCGTCGACGGCGATCACCCGGTCCACCTCGGGGTCCCGCTGGACACGCCGCACGAACCGGCCGCCCAGCTGCCGGGCGACCCCGGTGACGAGCACGACCTTTCCCAAGATCAGCGCCTTCCTTCCGCGTTGCCGGTTCCCGCGTTCCCCGTCAGCGCCAACCTAGCGGGTCCCCGGCGCACTGTGACGACCCCAGGTGCGCAGGTGTCGGAATTTCCCCCGTCCCCACCACCGGAATGCGCCGCGCGCCGCGGAACACGGCCCCGGACATGCCTGTGGCCCCCCACCGCTGCCGGTGGGGGGCCACAGAGTCACGCTCTCGCGCGCCGCTTACTTCTTGTTGCGACGCTGCACACGCGTGCGCTTGAGCAGCTTGCGGTGCTTCTTCTTGGCCATCCGCTTGCGCCGCTTCTTGATAACAGAGCCCACGACTACCCTCGCTCACTTCTCATCACTCGGTTGTTTGGGCGCCATGGGCCCACACGACCTACGAGGGGCTAGCCTACCCAACCGAGCGCCGAGGTCGTAATCGAGGGGGTGTCCCGGGGTCGCCGGGCGCCGCCGTCAGGCCGTCTCCACCCCCACGTAGCTGTCGCGGAGGTACTCGTGCACCGCTTGCTCCGGGACGCGGAAGGACCGCCCCACGCGGATCGCGGGCAGATGACCGCTGTGCACCAGGCGGTACACGGTCATCTTGGACACTCGCATCACCGAGGCGACCTCCGCCACGGTAAGGAACTGAACCTCGTTCAGAGGCCTCTCGCCAGCTGCAGCCATGACACACCTGAACCTTCCGCACTCGACGGCCACCGGCTTCCCCTTCCGGTGACTCTTCGTCGTTGCGCGCTCACTCCCCAGACTAGGGGCGGGTGATGCGAGTGGGGAAGAGGTACACCATCGGCGGCCTACCGTGACAGACAGGCCCGATTGAGCACGTAGCGGGCCAGCGGCCGGTAGGCAGCAGACGGCACGGCGTCATCAACCGGAACGACGACGGACACCCGCCCCTCCGCCTCACCCACGAACGGCGCGGGATCATCCGTGTCGGCCAGCCCGATCGCCTCGAACCCCAGCTGACCTGCACCGCAGACCCAGCCGTGATCTCCGACCACCAGCTCGGGAAGCGGCCCGCCGGCCTCCGCGGCGGCATCCAGCGCGACCCGAACCGGCAGCGGCGAATGGCTGTGGACGCCCGGCTCACCACCGGGGCGCTCACCCGCCGGTTCCCGCACCAGGGCAACCCCGCGTACGTAGTCGAGGCGTTGGGTGCGTAGACCGAACCGGGTCAATATGTCGACAGAGCGACCCTGCGCCGGGGTGAGGACCTCACATCCCGCCGCCGACAGGGCGTCCGCCAGACCGGCGTAGAAACCGAGCAGCCGCTGCGGGTGCCCGGTGCCGAACAGCACCGGCGCGCCGCGCCGGGCCGCCTCCCGGAGCCGCTCCGCGAAGGCGTCCAGCGCCGCCAGCGTCCGCTCCGGATCGATCACATCCGGTCCGCGGGTGTGGCGGGGATCCGCCGAGACCCCGCACTTCCGCGCCATCAGCCGGAGCACGTCCCGCTGGCCCCACGCCCCCTCGGGGTCGATGCCGATCAGCACCCGCGGATCCCGGGCGGCGAACAGCCGGTACCTGCGCAGGCTGTCCTCCCGGGCGGTGGCCACCACCCCGGCCAGCCGAGCGGCCACCAGATGCGCACGGAGACGGGCGGGGGTCCACACGGGTGCGATGGTGACGCATCGGGGGCGGGGGCGGGGCGCGAACCGGGGAAGTCCGCACAGCCGGCCCAACGAACGCCTGCCCGACCCCGCACCGGCCGAAGGCACCCCCCCCCGCCCGACGCCGAGCCGACGACAGCGCCAGCGCCAGCGGCGGCGGCAGCACGGGCGCGAGGGCAGTCGCGGCGCGAGAGCTACGGCAGGGCAACGGCAGCACCACCGCCAGGGCAGCGGCAGTGGCAGGGCAGCGGCAGTGGCAGGGCAGCGGCAGTGGCAGGGCAGCGGCAGTGGCAGTGGCAGGGCGACGGCAGCGCCACCGCCAGGGCAGCGGGAACGCGGGGGCAGCGGCAGCGGGGGCGCGAGGGCTACGGCGCGGCAGCGGCAGCGGCAGCGGCAGGGCAGCCGACCCGCGGCCCCCACGGTCGTCACGGCCCCGAGAACCACCACGTTCGCCTCGGCCGTCGTCGCGGCGGAGGCCACCGCGGACGTCGTCCCGGCGGCAGGGGGACAGCGCCACCGCCAGGGCAGCGGCAGCGGCAGGGCAGCCGACCCGCGGCCCCCACGGTCGTCACGGCCCCGAGAACCACCACGTTCGCCTCGGCCGTCGTCGCGGCGGAG
>NZ_JBEXTB010000053.1:0-3464 GCF_040613915.1 Streptomyces sp. NPDC006193 | reverse complement strand
GCCACCGCGGACGTCGTCGCAGCGGTGGGAGGGGACGGTCCCCGCGGTCCCGGCGGTCGTCACGCCGGAACCCGCCACGGTCGTCGTCCCGGCGGTCGTCACGCCGGAGGCCGGCGCGGTCGTCGTCCCGGCGGTAGGGGGACAGCGGCAGTGGCAGCGCGGGGGCACCGGCAGCAGCACCGCCAGGGCAGCGGCAGCGGCAGGGCTAGGGCAGCAGCCCCCGCAGCGGGTACACGGCCCGCCGCGTGGCCAGCACGGCCTGGTCGACCCGGTCGGCGGGGTCGTACCCCGCCTCCCAGGCGCCGTACCCCACCGGCCACAGACCGTCCGTCATCCGCCACGGCCCGGACTGCCGCGTCCGCGCGAAGACCTCCCGCCGCCACCCCTCGGGGATCACCGCCTCCGGCGCGACCGGCTTCCCCGCGGCGATCCCCACCAGGTGCGTCCACGACCGCGGGACGACGTCCACCACCGCGTAGCCGCCACCGCCCAGCGCCACCCACTTCCCGCCCGCGTGCGCGTGCGCCAGCTCGTGACACGCCACCTGCACCGCCCGCTGCGCGTCCAGCGAGACCGCCAGGTGCGCCAGCGGGTCCTCAAAGTGCGTGTCGGCCCCGTGCTGGGAGACGAGCACCTGCGGCCGGAACTCCGCGAGCAGCTCCGGCACCACGGCGTGGAAGGCCCGCAGCCACCCCGCGTCCCCGGTCCCGGCCGGCAGCGCCACGTTCACCGCGGTCCCCTCGCCCGCACCGGCCCCGGTCTCCTGCGGCCACCCGGTCTGCGGGAACAACGTACGGGGGTGCTCGTGCAGCGAGATCGTCAACACCCGCGGGTCCTCCCAGAACGCGGCCTGCACCCCGTCCCCGTGGTGCACGTCGACGTCCACGTAGGCGACCCGCTCGGCCCCCAGCTCCAGGAGCCGCGCGACGGCGAGCGCGGCGTCGTTGTAGACGCAGAACCCGGAGGCCCCGCCCGGCATGGCGTGGTGCAGCCCGCCCGCGAAGTTCACCGCGTGCTCGGCGTCCCCCCGCCACACCGCCTCGGCCGCCGCCACCGACTGACCCGCGATCAGCGCGGACGCCTCGTGCATCCCGGCGAACGCCGGATCGTCCTCCGTCCCGAGCCCGTACGAGGCGTCGGCCCCGGCCGGATCGGCGGACGCGGCCCGCACGGCGTCGATGTAGTCCTGCCGGTGGACCAGCCGGAGCGTCGACTCGCCGGCCGGTCTCGCCGCCACGACCTCCAGCTCCCGGTCCAGCCCGAAGGCGGCCACCAGTTTCCGGGTCAGCTCCAGCCGCACCGGATCCATCGGATGGTGCGGGCCGAAGTCATAGCCCGTTACTGCCTCGTCCCACATCAGCTGTGCGCGGCCGCTCATGACCGCCACCGTATCGGTCCGGTTGAGCGGCGAACGACCTGGCGCAGCCCAGTGTCACCAGCACCAGCGCCATCGGCGCCAGCATCGCCCCGCGGTAGCTCCACGCGTCTCCGAGGGCGCCCACCGACGGCGACCCGATCAGGAACCCCACGTAGTTGAAGATGTTCAGCCGCGCGACCGCCGCGTCCGAAGCCCCGGGGAACAACCGCCCGGCCGCCGCGAAGGTCTGCGGCACCAGCACGCACAGCCCCAGGCCCAGCAGGGTGAACCCGAGCATCCCGGCCCACGCGCCCGGCGCCGCAGCCACCACCGCGAAGCCGCCGGCCGCCACGAGCGCCCCGCACCGCACGACCGCCGCGGCCCCCAGCCGCCGGACGCCGAAGTCCCCGACGGCCCGCCCCGCCAGCGTGGTCACCATGTACAGGTTGTACGGGACGGTCGCGAGCTGCTCCGAGCCGCCCAGCACGTCCTGCACGTACTTCGCGCTCCAGTTGGAGACGGTCGAGTCACCGATGTAGGCGAACGTCATCACCAGGCACAGCGGCAGCAGCAGCCGGAACGCCACGGCCCCGCCCCCGCCCGGCCGGTCCTTCCCGCCCGCCACGGCCTCCCCGTCGACGTACCAACGGCTCCCCACCAGGGCGGCCGGCAGCAGCACGGCCACCACCGGCAGGTAGGACACCCACAGCGCGAGGTGCCAGTGCGCGCCGGCCCACGCCAGCGAGGCCCCCACGATCCCGCCCAGGCTGTACGCGGCGTGGAAGCCGAGCAGGATGCTCCGCCCGTACGACCGCTGCAGGTTCACCCCCAGCATGTTCATGGAGGCGTCCAGCGTCCCCACCGCCAGGCCGAAGGCGCCCAGCGCCACCGCCAGCGCGGCCACCTGCCCGTGCCCGCCCGCCCCGACGCCGAGCAGCGCCGCCAGGACCACCGGCTGGGACCAGCGCAGCAGCCGGCTGGGCGGCACCCGCTTCACCAGCTGTTCGGTGGTCACGCTGCCCACCCCGGCGAGGACCGGCACGGCGGCCAGGAAGACCGGCAGCAGCGCGTCGAAGACGCCGTACCGGTCCTGGACCGCCGGGATGCGCGTCACCAGCAGGGCGAAGGCGACGCCCTGGGCGAAGAACCCGAACGCCAGGGAGGCCCTGCCGCGCCGGAGCACATCAGTCATGGCGGCGAGCGTAGGGCCCCGGCCCACCTGTGGGTAGATCCGGCCACGGCTGATGGCCGCTCAACTCCTGTCGGAGGGATGGTCGTATGCGGTCGGTCGTATGCCGGTCGGCCCTCAGGCGACGATGACGACCTCGGGCAGCCCGGCCCGGCCGGGTCAGGCCAGCAGGCCGGCCAACTCGTGCATGTCGGCGAAGAAGCGCCGGGCGCCCGCGAGCTTCTCCGCCGGCGTCATCGCGGTGAAAGCGAACACGTCCATACCGGCCGCGAGGGCCGCCTGCACGCCCAGCGGAGAGTCCTCGACGACCGCGCACCGCCCGGGGGCCACGCCCATCCGCTCGGCCGCGTACAGGAAGAGGTCCGGCGCCGGCTTGCCCCGCCCGACATCCTCGGAACTGAAGATCCTGTCCTCGGTGAACCACCGGTCGAGCCCGGTCGTCCGATGCCCCACCCGGATCCGCGCATGGCTCCCGGAGGAGGCGACGCAGTACGGCACCCCGTCCGCGGTCAGCTTCTCCAGCACGCCCGCCACCCCGTCCACCGGCTTCAGTTCCCGCTCGAACGCGGCGAACACGCGCGCGTGGAAGACATCGTCGAAGTCGTCGGGCAGCCGCTGCCCCGTCCGCTCCAGGATCAACTCGTGGACCCGGTGCATCGCCGACCCCATGTAGTCCCGGACGGAGTCCTCGTAGGAGGTCGGGTGGCCCAGTTCGGTCAGATACGCGGCCAGGTGCCGGTTCGATATGGGCTCGCTGTCGACGAGGACACCGTCGTTGTCGAAGATCACGAGGTCGTAGCGCATGCCACCGAGCCTAAAGGGCCGTGAACGCAGAAAGCCCCCGCATCGGATCGATGCGGGGGCTTCCCTCAACAATTGTTCGGCGGCGTCCTACTCTCCCACAGGGTCCCCCCTGCA
>NZ_JBEXTB010000052.1:0-18771 GCF_040613915.1 Streptomyces sp. NPDC006193 | reverse complement strand
ATGACGATGCCGCCGGGGTCCTTGCCCGGCATCAGCGCCTTGGCGATGAAACCGGCGAGCAGGCCGATGAGTATCCACGCGATGATGCCCATGACGTGTCTCCTACCTCGTCGTATAAAGGCTGTGTCAATGCTCCGTCTTTACCGCCGGGCCACTTGTAAACGCGGCGCGAAGCGACCAGTTGCCGGAAAGACCCCCGACCTGCCCGCTTGACCCCGTGCGCCGCGGTCCGTCCGGAGGCGTTTCCCCGCGATGCCGTGGCGGGGCAGGCAGGGGCCCGGGGGTGGTGCCCGCCCCGCGCGTCTTCCGGCCGGGGTCGAGGCCAGGCTCGCGGGACGCGCGGTGTCGGTCCTCTGTCGGGGGGCGTCGGTCCGATGTCGGGGGCTTGTCGGCGGGGTCTGGGACCTTTCCGGGGAAGCCTGCCGGCGCCTGTCCGGCAGGCGTGCGAACCGTAAGGAATCACCATGACCACCCACGTCACGATCATCGGCGCCGGGCTCGGGGGACTGACCCTGGCCCGCGTCCTCCACGTCCACGGCATCTCCGCCACCGTCTACGAGGCGGAGACCTCACCGACGGCGCGCGCACAGGGCGGGATGCTCGACATCCACGACTACAACGGTCAAGTGGCCTTGGAGGCGGCCGGGCTGACGGACTCCTTCCGTGACCTGATCCTGGAGGGCCGCCAGGCGATACGGATCCTCGACCGGGACGGGACCGTCCTGTTCGACAAAGCCGACGACGGCACGGGCGGACGCCCGGAGGTGCAGCGCGGCGAACTGCGCCGGCTCCTGCTCGACTCGCTCCCGGCCGGCACGGTCCGGTGGGGACACAAGGTGAGCGGCGCACGTGCCCTGGGCGCCGGCCGCCACGAGGTGACCTTCGCCGACGGCTCCGCCGTCGTCACCGACCTGCTGGTCGGCGCGGACGGCGCCTGGTCGCGGGTCCGGCCGCTGCTCTCCGGCGCCACACCCGAGTACGTCGGCAGGTCGGTGGTCGAGACCTACCTCCACGACAGCGACACCCGGCACCCCGCCAGCGCTAAGACGGTCGGCGGCGGGTCGTTGTTCGCCCTCGCCCCGGGCAAGGGCATCCAGGCTCACCGGGAGAAGGGCGGCACCCTGCACACGTACGTGGCGCTCACCGAGCCGCAGGAGTGGTTCGCCGCCATCGACTTCACCGATGCCGCCGCGGCCACCGCACGGATCGTGCGGGAGTTCGACGGCTGGGCGCCGGAGCTCACCGCGCTGATCACCGACAGTGACACCGCGCCGGTCCTGCGCCCCCTGTACGCCCTGCCCGTCGGACACCGGTGGGACCGGGTGCCGGGGGTGACCCTGATCGGCGACGCGGCCCACCTCTCGGCGCCGAACGGCGAAGGGGCCAACCTGGCCATGTACGACGGCGCCGAACTCGGCAAGGCCCTCGCCGCGCACCCCGACGACGTCGAGGCCGCCCTCACCGAGTACGAGCGGCCCATGTTCCTCCGCAGCTCCGAAGCCGCCGCCGAGGGCGCCGAGCTGCACGAGCTCCTCTTCGGCGACGACGCACCCCACAGCCTGGTCACCGTGTTCGGTGCGGACGGGGGAGACCCCACGAACCGCTGACCGCGACCACCACGGCGGCCGTGCTCCGTGCTCGTGGAAGGCACCCTGCGCACCACGCCGCAGGACGGCGGTCACCCCCGCCCAGCGCCCACACCGCCACCGTGCCGGCGCCGGTGCCGGGGCGGTCGCCGCCGAGGACGTCGGACGTGCGGGCGCGGGCGCGGACTGGGCTGGGCTGGGCCGGGCACGTGTGTCACGCGGACGGCCCGGGACATCGTGGGGTCCGGTCCGGGACCGTCCGCCGTCCGCGCCCGCGGGGGCTGCTCCGCCGCCGGCCCTACCCGACGGTCAGTCCTTGACCGGCCACTCGAGCGGGGCGCTGTAGAAGCCCTGGCTCAGCTCGACCGCGGCGGCCTTCTGGCCCTCGGGGATGAGGAAGACCTTGCAGATCTTCTCGGACTGTCCCGCGCTGAGCTGCTTCTCGCTGTCCGGCGCCGGGCAGTCGGGCCACTTGGCCTGGCCCAGGAGGACGATGAGGGCCCTGGTCCGACGGTTCTTGTCGGTCCTGACGATCAGACCGTCGTCCATGTCGCTGACGGCCATGGGCTTGCCGCTCTTGTGCGTGAAAGTGGCCCACACGTACACCGGGACCTGAGGACCGTCGTTCTTGTCCTTCTGCAGCCCGGAGTTGTCCATGTCGGCTTTCGTTCCGGTCGTCACCTTCGTGGGAGTGACCGTGAACTTCGCACCCTTGGACTTCTGCATGGTGCTTTCCTGCGGCGGGCTCGCCTCACCCAGGCGGTAAGTCGTCTTCTCCGTCTTCGCGTCGGCCGACTGCGAGGCGCTTCCGCCCTCGTCGGTGGCCGAATCCGAACTGCCGCAACCGGTCAGAGACACGGTCAGTGCCACGGCCCCCAGAGCCGCAGACAGCGCACGACACCACATATGTACTGATTCACCTTCCCCGTTGGCGCCCCCTGGCCGGCTGAATGCCAGGCGAGCATCGTGTGCGTCGATCTTGCCAGAGCGGCGCGGTCCACCCGCACGGGGGGCGGGGTTGCACATCGACGTCGGCGGCCGACCGCCGGACCTGTCCTGACCTGAGAGGCATGCCTCCCCATGAGTGATCTTCAGCCTCGGCCGGTTTCGGCAGGCGGTGGGGGAGGACATCTCCTGAAGCGATCGATTCCGTCTGACTCAAAGGAGCGCTATGCGCCTACGTGCCGTTCTCGCCGCCTTCGCGCTCGCCGCCGCAGCCACCCTCGCAGGCGCGACCGCCGCGGCAGCCGACAGCGATCCCGCCGCGAACGCCGTCGACGACTCCTCGGAAGACTCCCTCCTGGACCTCTCCGAGTCCCTCTACTGCCATGTCAACGCCGTGCTCGGCAACCCCCCTTCCTGCGCGTCGTGACGCGTGGCGCCGGAAGCCTCCCTCCGGCGCCACGACACCCGCCCCCACGCCCTGACCTCGGATGACGACGGATGACGGCGCCACATGCAGGGAAGCCGGGCGTGGATGTCAGGCGCCCTGTCCCCCGGGCGGGTTCCCTTCGGCCGCTCCCGTTCCGCTCGTACGGGGTGATGCCTGCTGCAGGCGGTCGATCATCCGCGATGCCTCCGCCTTGGTGAGGTTCTCCGGGACTTCCTCTCCTGCTTCGCGGGCCAGAGTGCTCAGATAGCTCAGTTGCGGGCCGGTGGCCGGCTCGTCGCCGGTCGCCCAGTTTTCGACGTTCTTGGCCGGATTCGCATCACTCATGCGGTCCGCCTACCCGTTTCATCGGGTTTGCCCACATCGGTGTGTCCGGCGCAAGGGTGCGCCGACCGGTTCAGCCACGGCCGCGCGGCGTGCCGACCAGGCGAAACGGCAGCTGCCGGTTGGTCTCCTGCTCGACGGGGCGCGGCCCGGGTGGTGTCCGGCGGCAGGAGTGCCGGGCCGTGAGGAACAGGTTCCGGCTGCCGCTGTGGTGGCGGGACGGCGCTGGGGGTACCCGGAAGCGCGTGATGGGACGTGCGGTGTGGCAGGGGCTGCTCGCCGGTGCCGCCGGCGTGGGTGTCATGACGTTGGGCGAGAAGGCGGAGCAGCGTTTCACGGGGCGGCCCGACTCCTACGTCCCGGCCCGCACGCTGGAACGCCTCACCGCACTGCCGGAAGCCCGGGGGCGCCGGTCATCATCGCTGAACTGGGTCATGCACGCCGGGCAGGGGGCGCTGCTCGGGGTGCTGCGCTCCGTGATGGCTGACGCCGGACTGCGCGGCCCGTGGTCTTCGGCGAAGTTCGCTGTGGTCAGGCTGACCAGCGACCAGATCCTGGAGAACGCGACCGGTACCGGCGCTCCGCCGCAGACCTGGCCGCGGGGCGAGCTGGCGGTGGATCTCGTGCACAAGGCCGTCTACGCCTTCACCACCGGCTTCGTCGCGGACGTGCTCGCCGCCCGATCGGGGCCGGGGCCCGGACAGCGGCATGCCTCCCGGCGGCCCGGCCGCCAGCACCATGCCGGCCCTCCTGCCCGCACGAAGGCCTAGCACCGTGCACGAGGCGCCGCGGCGGGAATTCGCGACGTTGCGCGACCGTCCCGTTTTCCGCGTCAATGCTGCCGGAGTCCCTGGAGCAGGAGAGCGATCAGGCGCCGGGGGTCGTAGCGGGGGTCGTTGTCGCGCCCGACGCAGAGGTTGCCGATGCCGCGCATCAGCTCGTACGGCTGCGTGCCGGGCCTGATGTCACCGGCCTCGACCGCGGCGTCGAGCAGCTGGGCGCAGACGGGCAGCAGGCGGTCGAGGAAGTAGGCGTGCAGTGCGGCGAAGCGGTCGTCGTCGGACTGCAGGGCGTCGGCGAGTCCGTGTTTGGTGACGAGGAAGTCGACGAAGAGGTCGATCCAGCTGCGCAGTGCGTCGAACGGGGAGTCGGAGCCCGCCAGCAGATTCGGGCCGGCTTCGGCGCATGCCTCGATCTGGTGGCGGTAGACGGCGGTGACGAGGTCCGCCCGGGTGGGGAAGTGCCGGTAGATCGTGGCCATCCCGACGCCCGCCCGAGCCGCGATCTGGCGGATCGGCGCGTCGACGCCGGAGGTGACGAACACCTCGGCGGCGGCGGCGAGCACCGTCTGCCGGTTGCGCACGGCGTCGGCCCGCTTGCCGCGGGACGGCGACTGCCCCGCGGGGCTCTCGGTGGCCATCACGTGCTCCTTCCACACCGATTGACAAAACGGAGCGGCGCTCCGGATACTAAATGGAGCGGCGCTCCGCTTCAGTCTAGTCGACGCGGGCCGCCCTCGAACGCCCCTGTCCGCTGTCGGTCGCAGGAGACCGGTGGGCAGCAGGTGCCACCGAAAGGGAGTCCCCACCGTGAACACATCCACTGCCACCAGCACCGACACCTCGGGCGCCCCGGTCCCGGTGCTGTCCTTCAGCCCCGTGACCCTCTCCGTCCCCGGACGGCCCGTAGACCTGGAGGTCCGCGTCTCGGCCCCCGCGACCGGAACCGATCTCCCCGTCATCCTGCTCTCCCACGGCCAAGGCCCTTCGCGCAACCTCTCCTCGCTCAACGGCTACGCGCCGCTCGTCAGCGTCTGGGCTGCCCACGGATTCGTGGTCGTCCAGCCGACCCACCTCAGCTCCAGGACACTGAGCCACCGGGTCGCCGACGCCCCCGGGGCGCCCTTCTTCTGGCGCTCGCGCTCCGAGGACATGTCGCACATCCTCGACCGGCTCGATCTGATCGAGAAGGCCGTGCCGCTGCTCGCCGGCCGGATCGACCACGCCAAGGTCGCCGTCGCCGGTCACTCGTTCGGCGGATTCACGTCCAGTCTCCTGCTCGGCGCCCGGGTCACCGACCCCGACGAGGGGGGAGAGGTGAGCCTCCTCGACCCCCGGATCAAGGCAGGCGTGCTGCTCGCGGCGCCCGGCAGGGGTGACGTCCTCGACGGACCGATGGCCGACGCGCTGCCGGTCTTCCGGACCATCGACTTCTCCACGATGACCACACCCGCGCTGGTCGTCGCCGGCGACGCGGACGACTCCCGGCACTTCACGGACATGGGCCCGGACTGGCACGCCGACCCCTACACCCTCGCCCCCGCACCCAAGACCCTGCTCACTCTGTTCGGCGCGGAGCACGGACTCGGCGGGATCGCCGGATACGACGCCGCCGAGACCACCGACGAGAACCCCGAACGGGTCGCCGCCCTCGCCCGGCTCACCGCGGCCTACCTCCGCACCCGGCTCCATCCCGGCGCCCCCGCGTGGCAGGCCGCGTGCGAGGCGCTGGCGACCGACCCCCACCCGATAGGTCGAGTCGAATCCAAGTGAGCCCGCGAACGCGGCGCCGTCCCCCGTCGGGCCGGCGCCGCCGGGTGCACGGGGCGCGGAGCGCCCGTCGCCGGCCGGGAGCCACCGTCCGGCACGAGCAGCGCTGAGAGGACCGGACGGCCGCCCGCCCGTCCCCTCATGCGTGATGGTTCCCGCACAGGGCCGCGGGCGTGCGGCGACAGCGGCGGCCGCGCAGGAGGAACCGGCCGCCGCGCGGGCTCGTCTGGCTGGTCCCCTCCGGCGCCGGCCTGGCGAGCGGCGCCGTCGAACACCCATGCGGCCTTGCCGGCTCCACCGGTGACCGCCGCGCGCGTTCGGCCATTCGGCTGCATCCTGGAAGCTGCGGTACCAAGCCCACAGACCGACCTGTCGGGAGGTCCTGTGACCCTGCTTGCCCTGCTTCTGCCAGCCGTGATGATGATTTTCCTCTTGGCTGCGGACGCCCTCGAAGAATTCATGTTCCCCCCTCCCGCAGCCCCCGACGAGGTCACCTCGGTCAGCGACAGCGCCGGGTGACCGAACGCCGGGTGTGCACCGACCTGCCCTTGTCCGAAAGGGCGAGCGCTTCACCCGGACGGCGGAGCGGACGGCAGGCGAAGCGTCGAGCGCGTCCGCGGCGGGGAGGGAAGGAGGGTACCGGGGTATGGGTGAGGACGAGGTGGCTGCCGTGTGCGGTGATCGTGACGTCGGGCGAGCTGGGCCGGTTTGGGCTGCGGAGCTCGGTCTGGAGCCGCACCCCGAGGGCGGTCGGTACCGCAGGCTGTGGACGTCGGGTGAGCATGTCGACACCGTTCGGGGGCGGCGTCCTGCCGCGTCGGCCGTCCACTACCTCCTGGGGCCGGGGGAGGAGTCCCGGTGGCACCGCGTCGCCTGGGACGAGTTGTGGCTGTGGCAAGGCGGCGGCCCCGTGTCGCTCACTCACGCTCCCGAGCCCGCGGATCCCGCGGCTTCCACGGTTGTCCTGGGGCCCGGCCGCGCCGCCGGACAAGTGCTGTGGGCGGACGTGCCCGCAGGGCGATGGCAATGCGCCCGTCCTGTCGGCAGCACCCCGGTGCTGGTCACCTGTGTCGTCGCACCCGGTTTCGACTGGGCCGACTTCACCGTCCTGCCGGACGGTGAGTGAGCCGCCGGACCCCGCAGCGCGGTCCCGGCACCAACATCCTCCTGGACGCCCACCGCGCCCTCACCGAGGCCGGCGGCCGGCTGAGCCTGGCCGCACCGACCGAGGCCGTGCTGCGCACCATCCAGATCGTCGGCGTTGACGCCGTCACCGATGTCATCGACTGCCACGACACCCTCCGCCAGGCCCCGACCGCCTGAGCGAGCAGTCGGAACCCGGTGCGGTTGCCAGCCGGGCCGTGGTCTCGGGGACCGTTCGCCCCAGCGGCTACCGGCAGCCGAATCCGCCCCGGGGCACTGCGGTGCTCCAGTTCACACGCCGATGGCTTCCTTGTAGCCCGCGGCGTCGAGGAGATCGTCGAGTTCAGCCCTGTTCGAAGGCTTGAGCTTGAGGATCCATGCCTTGTAGGGCTCCTCGTTGATGAGTTCCGGGCTGTCGACCATCTCACCGTTCACGGCGATCACCTCGCCACCGATCGGCGCGTAGATCTTCGTGGCCGTCCTCACCGACTCCACGAAGCCGACGGGGTCGCCGGCCTCGACGGTCTTGTTGAGGGCCTCTCGAACGTCGACGAGCAGCATCGTGTCGAACGACTGCTGTGCGTGATCACTGAGCCCGATCGTCACTGTGCCGTCGGCTTCCAGCCGCACCCACTCATGCGTCTCGGTATACCGCAGGTCAGCAGGGATGCTCGACATGCTCACACTCCTCTTGGCGCAGGTGATCCGTGGACACACAGCATGCCCGAAATCAGCGCTGAGCGGCTTATTTCCCGCGCATTGACCGAACCTGCACCAACACAGGTCAAAACGGTTTCGAACGTTCTCCTGTGCCAGTCTGGGACCGGCCTGCAGGCCGGGGGGTAGAGAGGGCGCTCGTCCGACGCGGGAGCGTGTAGGCCGTTCGGGGGATGCTTGCCGGAAATGGGGTGGCAACTGGGCGAGCTTCGCGTTGTCCACCCCATGGCCGGGGCGGCCTGCTGAGCTGTCCGGCAGACCACGGCCGGGTCGACGGCGGTGAACAGCTGCACCCGGAGGTATCCGCCGGCGCCCGGGTCGGGGCCGCCCACAGGCAGGAGTTAAAACTCCCGTGACGACACCGTCGACCCACCGGCCCTGGGTGGCCCTGCAGTTGACGCACGACGGGTCGGTGGCGACATAGACCCCGGGTGCCGGGCCTGCTTGTAGGCGCGCAGGATCCTCGGTGCGCTGCCAGCCGTCACCTGGGGCCTCGCCCGTCCTCCGCGTGCGCCGCTGGCGCTCTGCCCGCTCCCGGTAGGCCCCGTCGTCATCGTCCTCGTGCCCCCCGCCTCCCTCTCCCTGTAGTTGGCGCGCCCGCGTACGGCTGCGCGGTGCATACGGGAGTGGACACCGGCCGGAACGGGAGTAGTCCACCGCGTGGCGGAGAACCTGGTGTGGCGCACGGGCGGCGAACTCCGGTCGGTGCGGCACGTCTTACTGATCGTTTCAGTATGCGGCACGGAGCCGTCTCAAGCAGGTGACGCTGCAGGCGAGTTCGGGGAGGCCTTGGTGCAGGTCGGCTCGTATCTCATACCGATTGCGGAGGCGCTTGAACTGGTGGAGCCCAGGCGAAGGCGCGTTCTGCCACCCAGCGGGCCTTGCCCAGTCCGGAGCCGTGCGCGGCACCGCGTCGGGCGATTTTCGGGGTGATCCCTCGGCTGCGCAGGAGTCGGCGGTACTAGTCGAAGGTCATATCCGCGGTCGGCGGACAGCCGCCGAGGCGATGGCGGGGACGGCCATGCAGGCCGCGGATGCGGGGAACAGCATTTGGTTGCGGCATGAGCTGGGTGACATCGTGCCGGTTTCCACCGGTCAGCGACACCGCGAGCGGGGTGCCGTGCCTGTCGACGATCAGATGCTGCTTTTTGCCCGGACGGCCGCGGTCCACCGGCGACGGCCCGGTATGAAGTCCCCTTTGAGGGCGCGGACAAGCGAGCCGTCCAGGTGCAATCGTCCATCTCCAGCAGATCGTCCGCTCGCAGCTCGGTGAGTAGGGCGGTGTGGAGCCGGGGCCAGATGCTGGCTGCAGTCCAGTCCTGCAGGCGGCGCCAGGCCGTGACGCCGAAGCAGCCGATCATTTGCGTGGCACATCACCTCAGGCCACGCCGGTGCGTGGGACGTAGAGGAGGCCCGCCAGCGCGACACGGTCTGCTATGCACGAGCTGCAGGGACCGGTGCTGTTGTCGGAGAGCTGTCCGCATCGCCCGCAAGGGCATCGGGTCCGGCGAGCGGCTGGGCCGCCGGCGCTGAGTCATCGAGCGCCCGATGTCATGGCTGTCCGGCTATCGACGTCTCAACCACCGCTACGAGCGATAGCCAGGCGACTCCCTGACCTTCCTCGGACGCAACGGTCGGCCCTCGTTCACCTCCGGGCGCAGGCCAAGGCTCGGCAGACCGCATCATCCAGCCTGCGGCCCGGAAGGTGACAGGCCGGCCAGGACAGCGACGCAGCGAAAGCCGAAGGGGGCATCTCGGGGGCGTTCGCACGTGCCAGGCGTGCGACCCCGTGCGCCTGTGCGCCGGAGTAGCTGTGACGGTCATCTGTTCATCCGACTAGGCCTCCAAGAGATAATTCGCTTGCTCTTAGGTCGACTTGCATCCGTCGCGTGGGAGAGGGTGTTGACCGGATTGGACCCCGCAGCAGCGTTACGGGAACGGCTTGACGCTGCCTTGGCCGCCGAGGACGCTTCCGCTCTGACTACCCCGGACGCACTCGCCACGGCCGCCGCCGTGGCCCGGACGGTCCTTGTCGGCCTGTCGGTGGCGGCAGGCTCGGTGGACCTGCGGCCGCGGCCCGGCAACGGCAATCCGCTGACGCCGCACTCGGCGGCGGCTCTGCACCTGCTGGGTCTCTTCCACTGGTATCGGTACCTCGGACGCACCGACGACGGCGACCATCTCGACCGCACGCCTGCGGCCTGGTGTTTTGCCGCCCTCGGCCGCCGGGCCGGGCCGGCGGTCCCCGAGGCCGCCGTGCCCGACGTCGCCGCCGTTCGGGCCTCGCGCGGACCGTCGCCGAATCCGCCACCGACACCTGAAGCCGACGTGGCGACGGCCTTGCGGGCCCACCTCTCCGTCCTCGTCGCGGAACTCGACCGCCATCACGACCGGCGACTCCTGGAAGGGTTTCTGCGCACCCTGTGCGCCTTGGCCGATCACCCCGTGACACGGCAGGGACCCGACCAGGACGACGTCATGGACGATCTGGGCAGGGCCGTGGTGCTCGCGGCCGAGCTCAGCCTGGACGGTCGGCGGGACCTCGGTGTGGAGATCTTCCGCGAAGTGCTCCTGCGTCCCGACGGCGACCCCCTGCTGCGCGCCCGCTACCGCATGATTCTCGCGCAGGCTCTGCAGGCACGCGTGGCCCGCGTCGGTGACTCCACCCTCATACCGGTGGCGGTTGAGGAAGCGGAGCTCGCCGACGCTTTCCTGAGCACGGCCGAGGACCGGTGGCTGCGCTATCTGGCGGCGACCACACTCGGTGCCGTACTGCTGTGCCGCTACGAGCGCTTCGGGATCCACTCGGACATCGTCGACGCGGTCGCGGCCTTCGCTCGGGCGGTGGACACTGCCACGGGCACCAATTACCACGCCCCTGCCCTGTCCAACTATGCCAATGCGCAGCGGCTCGTGGACCCTGCCTCGGACGCCGAGCTGTCCAAGGCGGTCGACGCCGCCCGCGAATCGGTGCGGATCGGCCCGACCGGCGGCCGGGGCCGGCTCCGGTTCTTGGCAGTACTGACCAACGCCCTGCGGATGCGCTACGACGCCTCCCGCCGCGTCCAGGACCTCGACGAGGCGATCGCCTTCGGCCGGGAGTGCGTCGCAGACAGCCGACCGGCGACCCGTGATGACGCCGTCTTCCGTATCAACATGGCGAACACGTTGCAGTACAAGGCCGAGATCGCCGAAGAGCCGCAGCGCTTCCAGCAGGAGGCCGCCGAACTTCTGAAGCAAGTGGTCGATTCCTCGGTCGGGCACCCCAGGGTACGGCTGACCGCCGCCCGTGCCCTGGGGCGGCTCGCCGCCGAGCAGAAGAACTGGCCGGCCTCTCAGGACGCCTATCGGTTGGCTCTGAGGATCCGCAGGGCCATGAGCCAGACCCATCTCGAGCCCGCCGACCGCGAGCACGTGCTGACCCTTTTCGAGGACCTGGTCACCGACGCCGCCGCGGCGGCGATCGAGTTCCACATGCCCGAGGAGGCGGTCGAGCGGCTGGAGGAAGGCCGTGGGATCCTGCTGGCCCAGATGGCCGACGACTGGGATCTGGACGTGCTCGCTCGCCGCGACCCCGGCCTGGCGGAGGACCTTCGGGCCGAGGACCGCCGGCGGCACGAAGCCGGCCTGCCGGGTGGCCCCGACGACTGCGACGACCAGGACGGGCGGTCCACGGAGCGATCGAAGTACACCGCCGTACTCGCGAGGGTCCGGACGCTCCCCGGCTTCGAATCCTTTCGCTCACCCGCCCCGGCGGCCACCTCGGTCGGCCGGGAGCCCGACCCCACGGTGCTGATCAACGTCAGCGACCACCGCTCCGACGCCCTCATCGTCCGTACCAAGGGAGGCAGCGACCACATCGAGGAGCTGCCACTGCCCGGGGTCACGCCCGAGGCGGTGGACGAGCAGGTGGCCCTGTGGTGGGACGACGACGAGGCCGGTCGGCCCGACCGTCTCGCGGGGGTCCAGAAATGGTTGTGGAAGCGCATCGTCGGGCCCGTCCTGACCCGCCTCGGGTGCGACAAGGACCCAAAGACGCAGCGGACGTCGTCCTGGCCCCGGATCCACTGGTGTCCGACCGGCCGCCTGACCCTGCTCCCTCTGCACGCCGCCCTCGACCCCGTCACGGAGGCGTGCGCGATCGACCGGGTCGTCTCCTCGTACACACCCACGCTGCGCATGCTGCGCCAGGCACGCTTGCGCGCAGCCGAGAGCGCAGGCATGAACGGCGGGTCGGACGGGTCGATCACCGTCGTCGCGATGCGCAACACGCCGGGACAGCGCCCTCTGAAGTCCACTGGGCGGGCAGCCGTCGACATCGCCGCCGCGTACGGCGTCCAGCCCCTGGTCGACAAGACCGCCGAAGCGGACCGGGTCGCAGCAGAGCTCGGCCGGAACGCCTGGGCCGTCATCACCGCCCACACCGAAGCGAGCGCAGACAACCCCAGCGACTCCGGACTCCTCCTCCACGACGCGCGGCTGAGCGTCTCCGAGATCAGGGCGCGCCGCTTCGGCAGCGGTCGGGTCGGGTGCCTGCTGCTCACCTGCCACGGCGGCTTTGCGGGTCACCGGTTCGTCAATGAGGTCGCCCACCTGGGGGCGGCGTTCCAGGTCGCGGGCTTCCCGCACGTGGTGAGCTCGTTGATGCCCGCACGGGACTTCAACGCGGCAGGCATCGCTCGGCGCCTGTTCACCCCGGCGCCTGCTGGTGCCCGGCCCTTGAACCGGATCGACCCCGCGTTGGCCCTCCATGACGCCGTGCGCGATATCCGGCAGACCGTACCGAGCGCCCCCCAGCTCTGGGCCACTTACGTCCATTTCGGCCCCACGCGGCCTGCCGCACCCGAGTCCGCGGAATCCGAAGCCGTTGAAGTCCCTCCGAAGGAGACGCGCCTTGCCTGATGACGACCGGTCCGCCGCCTGGAACGCGCTGCATGCCGAGGTCCTGTCCTTCATGGAGGCTCCCGAGGAGTGGGACCGGCTGGGCGCCGCTGCATGGTCCCGCGTGAACGAGGAGATCCACAGCCTGGCGTCCGCCTTCAAGGAGAATGCGCTGGCAGAGGCCCAGGGCGCGTTCGCGCGCCTGCTGCAGCTCGTGTCCCCGCCCATGGCCCGGCCCGCTCTGGCTCAAGACCCCGAACCTGAACAGCTCACCGATGCCCCCGCGGACACGCTCGCTCTGGTCGACACCTTCATCAAGGACGTGTCCGCCCAACCACCCGGTGGCGCGCAGCACCTGCCGGAACACGCTCCCGACCTCGGTGCCTGATCCGGTGACCGATCTCGTGCTGCACAGCCGGGCGCTCATCGTCCTGGCCGTCGCCGATCCCGAGGACCCACAGGCGGTCGACGCGGTGCGTCAGCTCTGGGAGAACAACGAGAACTTCGCCATGTACTCCCCGCTGGCGCGCTGGCACCTCACCAGCTCCTTCCCGACCCGGGAAGAACTATCCGAGGAACTCGCCCGCACCCGCGGCGGCGGAACGCTGTTGATACGGGCACGCGAACGCCCCCGGGCACCGGACGCCGACAGGCCCTCCGTGTACCAGGCATTCCTGTTCGTCGACCACGATCTGCTGGGGGTCTTGGCCATGCTGGCCCCCGGCGAGGACGGGACCGACTGCTGGGAGGACCTGGACAGGCGGTGGTCCGAACACCTCGGGCAGTTCTCCTCCCAACGACTGCTCGGCCTGCACCACGTCTACACGGCACTCGCCGACGCCCGGCCTTCCGAATCCGCAGGAACCCCGGACGGGGACGACACCTTGGCATCCGATGACACTGTCACGGCCACCGCCGCCCTCCTGGCCCGGGACATCCCCGGCCTGCGGGACGGGCCCTGGCAGCGGCGATGGCAACGCACGGCCGAGGGACTGCTGGTGTGGCATCCGGAACCGGGTCGGCCGGGCCGGGCCCCGGCACGGGACCGCCGTATCGCCGTGCTCGCCGCCACGGAGAACGAGGACGTGTTGGACGAGTGGCTCTGGCAGCCCCCCGACCTGCACACGCTGGCGCCGTTCGTGCGGTACCTGGTGCACGCGGGGAAGATGCGCCGCCAGATGACCGCCTATCTCGAAGGCCGCGATGTCGGCGAACTCCGGCGCGTGCTGTCTGCACAGTGCGACCAACTCACCTCCTTGCACCGACAGTTCATCGAGAACGAGTCCGCCGTGCTCTTCCACGCACTGCTGCGCTCCCAGGCCCTGCTGAAGAACCTGCAGGCCGGCGAGACCGGCCTGGTCCGCACCCTGACCCTGCGCCGGTCGGCGCTGCGCACCGTGGAGGTCGCGCTCCACTCCATGGAGGAGGCCGTCACACTGCCCGCCGAGGTCAGGCCCCACTGCATGTTCGACGCCGACCGGCGCGCAGGAACCCGTTTTCGGCGCATGGTGGAGGACGACTGCGCTTATCTGAGCGACCTCCGGGAGCAGGTGAGCGAGATCGTCCGGATCACCGAGACGACGATCGTCAGCCGGCTCAGCCAGCGCGAGCAGAGGCTGGCGCTGCTGCAGACGGCGTTCCTGGGAGCGCTGCTGATGGGGCTGGCGGTCGTACAGGCACTCACCTACCACGTTCCGGCCCCCGGCTATCTGCAGACTCCGCTGATCGCCTTTCTCTCCGTCCTCGCTCTGACCGTGCCGCTGGCCGCCTCCCGCGCGGCGGCGGGCCGCACGGCGCCGCCGCCCGTGCCGGGACCGCTCGCCCACGTCGACTGGGCGGTCGGCCTCGTCCTGGGTGCCACGAGCGGCTGGCTGCTCATCAGCGCGCTGCGGACGGTCACCGCCTCCGGGCCGGCGCCCCCGTGGCTGTCCCTGACAGGCGCTGCGGTGGCCGCCACGGCGGTCGCGGCCGCCGGACGGTATCGCCGACGGGCACATCAAACACGCAGGCGGGGCGCACCATAACGTCCCGTGCAGTGTCTGCGATGCATGCCGCCGCGTCCGCCGTGCCGGGCTTCCAGCCTGACCAGCACCGCTGCAGACGTCCTTCCCTAGGTCGGCATTGCCCCAGCACCCCCCCGCGAACGGCACAGCGGCGCACTGCTGGACCGGTTCCGGCCGCGCGTGTGCCGATTCGCGAAATGCGTAACGGAACTACGCACCAAGGCGGTTGTCATGACTGCGGACGCCTCGGATGATCAGGACAGCGCAACAACACGTGGCGTCGGTGGGTGGGAGGGCAGGTTGGGCAGATTCCGGTTCCGGCCCAGTTACGAGGCGGTGTGCGAAGTGACGGTCGGCGACCGTCGGCTGGTGGCGTACTCCGGGCACCGCAAGGTGATCCGGCTCGCCGACCCGTCGGCCCGCGAGGACATCGCGGCGATCACCGGCTCCCGCGCGTGGATCCGTGCCCTGTGCGAGGTGGCCGTGGGCGACGGGACGCGGCTGGCGTCCGGCGGCCGGCGCGGGGCCCTCTGCCTGTGGAACCCCGGCGCGCCGAGCGACCCCCCGGTCCGGCTGAAGGGTCATCGCGGCTGGGTGAACGCCCTGTGCGCGGTCGAGGTTGCCGGGCGGGAACTGCTGGCGTCCGCGGGTGCGGACCGCGTGATACGCCTGTGGGATCCCGGGGACGGCAGCCTGGTGCGCGCGATCGACACCGGCTCCGGAAGAGGGTGGATCTTCGCCCTGTCCGCGGTACGGGCGGGCGGCCGCACACTGATCGCGGCCGGGCACGGCCTCGGCTCCGTAACCGTCTGGCACCCCGAGTCGGGTCAGCGCCATGCGGAGCTGACCGGACACCGAGGATTCGTGTGGACACTGTGCGAGGTTTCCCACGGCGACCGCGCCCTGCTGGTTTCAGGGGGCCGGGACGGGGTTGTGCGGCTGTGGGACGTGGAGGAACGCCAGGAGGCGCGGGCGCTGACGGGCGGCAGCGGACCGGTGTACGCCCTCTGCGAGGCGGACGTCGGCGAGCGCCCGCTGCTCGTGATCGGCGGCGACGGTCCCGGGACCGCCGTGTGGGACCCCTTCACGGGCGAGCACGTCGGCACCCTGGGCATGGACCTCTCCGGCCTGCTCAGCGGCCACGGCTGGGTCCGGGCGGTCTGCCAGGTACGGCCCCCGGAAGGCCCGCCCCTGATCGTCACCGCGGGTTACGACGACGCGCCGCGGGTGTGGGACGTGACGAAGGAACTGTCATGACGACTCCGAGGCCCCTGAGGCGGGGTCGGGTGAGCCCACTGTGACCGCTTTCGGCGCCGTGCTGGTGTGCCTGATGTTGGCCCTGTGGGACCTGCTGCGCATCTGGCGACGTGAGCAGCCCCGCTGGAGGGACCGGCTGAGCCTGGCGATCTGGGCCGGGCTCGGCGTTTTCTCGGCCGAGAGCTGGGCTCCGGGCTGGATGGTGGTCCTCGCTTGGGTGGTTGCCGGGTTCTGCTGGGTGGGTGCCGTCGCGGCCACCGTCCTGCAGACCTCGGTCCCGCCCGTCCCGGTGGTCGAGGGGCAGCAGCTGCGGCAGCGCGTGCTCGCGGTGTGCGGGCCGGACGGTCCCGAGACGACCACGGTGGGGGTGACCAGCACCGGATGCGTGGCTGTGCGGACGCGCGGTGAGCGACTGCCCGTCATGGCCGCGCGGCTGGTATTCGGCTGCCCGTTCTGTCTCGTTGAGGAGATCCTGACCGCTGTCGCCGAGGACGCGGAGCGCGCTGTCGAGCAGTACCGCAGTGCGCGCTCCCGCAGCGTCAACGCCATGGCCGTACTGACCCGCGACCCGACGGGCGGCAGCCGCCGGCGAGCCGACATCCTTCCTATGACCGGCAACCGCAAGCCTTTCCGCGCGGGGTGTCTCACGCACTCCCTGCCCTGATCGCCGGGTGGGGGCGGCGGGGCGGTGTTCCTGAGGGCTGCGCCGGTCCACCCGTTCGATGCACGTTCAAGGGAGGCCGCCCGTGCTGACTGTGCTGTTGCGTGCCCTCGGGCTGCTGCTCTGTTTCGTCGCCGTGCTTCTGTCGGTCGCCGGCAGGCGACGGCTCCGGCGCCCCCAGGAACGGTCCGTGCCCTGGCGCCTCCTGGGCGTGTCGACGCTTGCCGCGCTGTTCCTCCTGCTACTCGGGCTGGCAGTGTGGTCCGACCTCACCTGCGACCGTGACTGCGAGCCTGTGGTGACGCCTGTTTACCCATGAACTGCCCCTGGGCAAGGCGTCGCGAGCTGTGCCAGGCGGGCGCCGGTCGAGAACTTCCTCTTGGCGGAGGCGGCTCGAAGAGGTCGTCGCTCCTGGCATGACCGCCCGATTGCGGAAGCAGAGCTACTCGGGAAAGGTGCACCACGACCGGCGGCACCAAAGACGACATCTCCTACTCCTCCCAGTTCGACGCCGACGTCATGCGCCTGTACAACCAGGCGGTCAACGACTACGCACCCGACACCCCCCAGGGCATAGACGGCATGGGAGACGCCGAACTGCGGCGGCACGCCGCCGGTGCCGCCTCCGGGATGGACCACACCGCCCCGGCCCGACCGCCGCGCCACCGGGCGGGCGGGGTGCCCGCGACCGCGTACGGCCCCGACCAGCCCGCGACCGCATGCGGCCCCGCTCAGCCCGCGAACGCGTTCACCCCCGTGAGCCGCGCCGACAGGTCCCACAGGCGGGACGCCTCCTCGGGGTCGGTCGCCCAAGAGTTGACGCCCGTGCGGTCGCCGTCGGGGCCGGCGGGCTCGGCGATGTCGCAGTCCTCCAGGTAGACGCCGCCCAGGCCGTCCAGCTGCGGAGAGGTCGCCGCCCAGACCTGGGTCGCCGCGCCCTGCTCCGGGGACTTGAAACCCTCCGGGTTCAGCACGTTGCCGTCCTCGTCGATCCAGCCGCGCTCCACCATCTCCTCCTTCGGCAGGTGCCGCTGCAGCGGGGTGATGATGCCGCCCGGGTGGAGCGAGAAGGCACGCACGCCACGGTCCCGGGCGAGCCGGTCCAAGTGCACGGCGAACAGCACGTTCGCCGTCTTTGACTGGCCGTACGCCGCCCACTTGTCGTAGCCCTGCCGCCAGTGCGGGTCGTCCCAGCGGATGCCGGAGAAGTGGTGGCCGCGCGAGGAGACCGACACCACGCGGGCGCCGCCCGGCTCGATAGCCGGCCACAGCCGGTTCACCAGGACGAAGTGGCCGAGGTGGTTGGTGGCGAACTGCGCCTCCCAGCCGGGGCCGACGCGGGTCTCGGGGCAGGCCATGATCCCGGCGTTGTTGATCACGATGTCCAGGGTGCGGCCGGAGCCGAGGAACCGGTCGGCGAAGCGGCGGACGCTGTCCAGGTCGGCGAGGTCCAGGTCGTCGACCTCGACGCCGTCGATGCCGGTCAGGTTCTCCTGTGCGGTGGCGGGCCGCCGGGCCGGCACCACGACCTGGGCGCCGGCCTTGGTCAGGGCGCGCGTGGTCTCCAGGCCGAGACCGGAGTAGCCGCCGGTGACGAGGGCGAGCTTCCCGGTGAGGTCGATGCCCGCGAGGACGTCGTCCGCGGTGGATTCGGCGCCGAAGCCCGAGCCGATGCTGTGCTGTGCGGTGTCACTCATGTCCGGCACGCTACGGATTGGAGTGCACTCGAAGTCAAGCGCGACGGGCAGACACGGGTTTGCGCGGAAGAAAGCCCCGAGCGGACGGGGAAGGGCGCGGACGGCGGCCGCCTCTCGGCGAAAGGCTCCACAGGGCTTCAGCCGAACGATCGTCTCGGCGGGCAAAAGGGGCGCACCGCAGGAGCGATCACCTGAAGTGAAAAGGGTGGGCCTTACCCGGCGTGGTAGCGGCGGTCTGAGCATCACGCGCGTTGGTCATGGCGTCGTAGCACTCGGGGCCGCAGGACAGGCCGAGACTCGCCGCCATCCAGCCGCCCGTCGCGATCGTGCTGCCGCAGTTACCGCAGTACGGCACCGGGTGGTCATCCGGACAGGGAGCGGCGGCTCGAAGCGCCGGCGTCGCCGCGGCGTGGCCTGGCCGAGGTGGCGCGGCTCGATGCGCTCCCAGTCGGCGGCGATGTCGATCAGGGGTGCTGTTGTTAGTGGGGGTTGTGGTGGGGGTGGGTGAGGATGAGGGCGGTGTTGAAGCCGTGGTGGCCGCGGGCGAGGATGAGGGCGTGGTG
>NZ_JBEXTB010000051.1:0-19337 GCF_040613915.1 Streptomyces sp. NPDC006193 | reverse complement strand
AGACGGGCAGCGCCCTGGAGCAGACCGTGGAGACGTGGACCTCGCAGGTCAAGGCCGTGTTGCAGGCGTGTGCGCACATCTCCGACCACCTTGACTACTCGCAGAAGCTGCATGCCGAGGACGACGCCAAGATCGGCGCCGTGCTCCGTGGCAGTGGTGGCTCCGCCGTGTCCGTGTCGCAGCTCAACGAGTACTTCAAGTAGGGGACCCGGATGGCTCTCACCTTCACCGACCTCATCGAGGTCGACCTCGGCAAGCTCGCCGCCGCGGTGTCGGACTGGAAGAAGACCGTGGACGGCTTGAAGAAGTCGGCCGAGAGCGCCCGCAGGGGGATGCAGGCGAAGTCCGACTCGGCGCAGTGGGCGGGGCAGAACGCCACGGTCACGCGGGAGTTTGTCGCCAAGACGGCCAAGGAGATCGCCGACCTCCACGCCGAGGCGAACAGCATCTACCAGGTCCTTGAGGACGGACACACCGAACTCGCGGCGCTGCAGAAGCAGATCAAGGCGGCCGTCCAGGACGACGCCGCGAAACAGGGGCTCCGTGTCGAGGACATCGGAGACGGCAAGGTCCGCTGCTTCTTCCCTCACGTCCGCGGGGACAGCGACGAGCGCACCCAGGAGCAGCTCGACCAGAAGCGCGCCCTCGAGGACCGGATCAACCGCATCCTCGACCACGCCGCCGAGATCGACGCGTCCGTCGCCCGTGCGCTGGGCAAGAGCCACGGCGGCGACGCGTACAACGCGGGCCACAGCCGGTACGAGTCCCTGAACGACGCCGAGGCGGAGCGCGCGCTGGAGCTGGCGCGCAAGGGCGACGAGATGTCCGACGGCGAGCTGCACGAGCTCAACCGGCTGCTGCGCTACAACTCGGCAGAACAGGACGGCGAGTTCGCGACGAAGTTCTACAAGGGTCTCGGCGGGCCGGAGAAGACGCTGGAGTTCTACGCCGAGATGTCGATCGACGGCACCGACGCCGACGCGACCAAGACCCGGCTCAACGAGGTGCGGGACCTGCAGAAGGTCATGGGCTACACGCTGGCCAACGCCACGGACCCGAACCACAAGCACCATCTCGGCGACGACTGGGGGGCCGAGTTCCGGCGCCTCGGCACCCAGCAGATCGGCTGGGAGCCGGGGCAGTGGAACAAGCCGTACGGGTACCAGGTGCTCGGGGGTCTGCTGCGCTACGGCAACTACGACTCGCGCTTCCTCACTCCCATCGCCGAGCACATCACCCAGCTCCACAAGAAGGATCCCCACTTCTTCGTGTTGAACAAGCCGGACGGCAGCCCGGACATCTACGGCTTCAACCCCTCCGGCAGGCTGGGCACGGGGAACGACCCGTTGAACAGTGTGCTGGAGGCGCTCGGTCACAGTCCGGGGGCCGCGGAGAAGTTCTTCACCGGGACGCCGACCGCGTACAACGAGGACGGCACCGTGAAGAAGGGGGGCGATCCCGGCTTCAGTTCCTACCTGGACCTGTTCACCGACAAGAAGTTCGAGTGGACGGTGGACACGAACGCCGCGAACGTCCTCGCGGACGAGGACAAGACCAAGGCGGCGCTGAACTTCGGCCCGGAGGCCCTGGGCCACGCCTTGGAGGCGGCGACGACGGGACGCCCGTACGACAGCGACGATGCGGCCGACGCCGTGAAGCACACGGACGCGCAGGCGCGCCTCGTGAGCGACATCGTCAACAAGTTCGGCGAGCATCCCGAGCTGATCAGCCACAACGAGAACGGTGACCTGGAGGACGCCGAATCGGGCCCCCTGTACGCCATGCGGCAGAGTCTCGGCGACATCACAGCCGAGTACATGGGCGACTTCCAACGGGCCATGTACCGGGACAGCGCCGACAGCGACCTCTTCAGCAGTTTCGGTGCCACAGCGGACCTGGACTCCGGTTACGCACAGCGCTTCCTCGGTGAAGTAGGTCAGGACCCGGACGCCTACGCGGCGATCACCAGTGCGCAGCAGGCGTACACCACTCAGGTCGTGGACCACGTCATCAACGGGGACAGCCATTCGCAGGCTTCGCTCGACGGCCGCGTGGGCAATGCGGTAGCCCCAGGGGCCGCTATCGCGGGAATCATGAGCGACGCGCGAGCGCATGCGATCTACGAGTTCCACACCGCGAGCGACACCGAGTTCAACGAGGCGGCGGCTGACAAGCAGAAGTGGGTGAACCGCATTCTCGGGATGGGGCTCGAGAGGGCGGGCGAGCGCGTGCCCATCGCCGGTGCCGCTCTGGAATGGGCCTCTGAAGACATTCAGGAGTCCATCATGAAGAGCATCGAGCGCGACACGACCACCGAGGCCCGTTTGGAGGCTGGGAACGAGTACTCCCAGGGCCGTGACGCGGCCATCGACTCCGCCCGGGCCGCCGTCGATCATGCCTTGGTCAACAACCAGAAGATCAGCGCCGACACCGCCGACGACCTGCGCTCGGCAGCTCGTGTCTCCGCGGGGAACAGCCATGCCGCCGGCGCTCAGTGGAACTCGGAGAGTGACGGGAAGTGAGACGGAGGACTCTGGCCGCGTTGCTGGCCACGGTGGTGCTGGGTGCTTCAGCCGGGTGCTCGTCGGACGGCCCGAAGCGCGAGTTCGCGATCCCCGAGGACTTGTGCGGTGTCACGGTCCAGGGCGGCCCGCTCGGTCGTCTCCTGCCCGCCTCGGGCAAGACCCTGCAGGCGAAGAAATCGACGGCCTCGGATCAGTCCCGGACAACGTGCCAAGTGACGGTCGACGGGAATGTGGTACTCACCGTCGAGAGGGAGAACGTCAAGTCCGGGCGGTCCGCGTGGGTCATCGCCTCGTACGACCATGGCATCGGCCACGCCAAGTCCGGTGACGGCGGCTCCATCGCGTACGTGGGCAGGGCGGCGGTCTCGGTTGTCCCCTGCCCCGGTGAGGGCCATCGCGAAGAGGCCGTCAGCACGTACATCCGGACACTGAAGCCAGGACGTCAGGACGAGTCGTCCATGCGGCAGCTGATCCGGGACTACACCGCATCATTGAAGAAGCAGCAGCCCTGCGGGACCGGGTCTTAAGGCCCGCCCGGGAGGCCGGGGCCGTTCGCGTTGACCAGTGTGCGACGCTACCGGGTCATCCTCGGCTCCCCGTCGTTCGGCGTCTGCGGCGGGCGTCGCGGAGGGCTACTGCTCCGCCGCTCAGGGCCGCCACCACGACTGTCACGCCGACGGCGACGTACGTCGCGATGCGGGCGGTGCGTTCGCGCGGGGTCTCGCCCAGGGTGAGTTCGGCCGGGGCGGGGGCCTCCGCATGGGTGAGGCCGGGGTCGGGGGTGGGGGACTCGATCGGGTGATCGTCCTCCGTGAGGGCGCGGACGGGGTCCACGACGCCCCAGCCGACCAGGCGGTCGTGTCCGGCGATGGAGCGTTCGGCGGTCTGTTCGATCTGGGCCACGATCTCGCGGGGCGTCCAGTCCCGGTGCTTGGCCTTGATCAGCGCGGCCACGCCGGCCACGTAGGGGGCGGAGAAACTCGTGCCGTTGTCGGAGCAGTGTCCGCCCTTGGGGACCGTGGAGATCATGTCGACGCCCGGGGCGGCCACGCCGACGAAGTCGCCCGACTGGGAGAAGGCGGCGCGTTCGTTGTTGCGGTCGGAGGCGGCCACGGCGAGGACGCCGGGGTAGGACGCGGGGTACGTCTTCTTCGAGGCGCCGTTCAGGCCGCCGTTGCCCGCCGAGGCGACCACGACGATGCGGGCCGCCAGTGCCTCGTCCACCGCCCGTTGCAGGTCCTCGTCCGGTTTCGCCGCGTCGGCCGTGTCCTGGGAGATGTTGATGACGTCGGCCTTCTTCCTGATCGCGTGCCGGATGGCGTCGGCGAGGGTGCGGGCCGTGCCGTTGCCGTCGGCGTCGTTCTGCTTGATCGGGATGATGGTGGCCTCGGGGGCGAGGCCGACGAAGCCGGTGCCCTTCATGGGGCGGGCCGCGATGATGCCGGCCACGCGGGTGCCGTGGCCGACCGTGTCGGTGGTGCCCTTGGCGTTGCCCCGGTCGATGGGCTGGCCCTTCTTGTCCTTGGACGGCAGGAGGTTGGCGCCGAGGGACGCGTCGACGGCTCCGGTGAGCTGCGGGTGGGCCGTGTCGACGCCGGTGTCGATGACCGCGACCCGGACGCCCTTGCCCTTGGACTGGCTCCAGAGCTCGTCGAGGTTGACGCGCTGGAGCGCCCAGGGGGTGCCGGCGTACTTGTGGTTGGCCGGGGAGAAGGTGCACTGGTCGGAGTCGGCCGCGGCCGTCGGCGCCGCCGGCAGGGTGGCGGCCAGGGCCAGGGCGGTCGTCGCCAGGGCCGCCCTGACCGGAGCCGTCCTCGTGAGAGCCGTCCTCACCCGGGCCGTCCTCGTGAGAGCCGTCCTCACCCGGGCCGTCCTCGCTGTCCTCGTCGAGGCCGTCGTCAGGGCCGTGCGGCCGCGGGGAGCGGGCGCCGTCGTGGTGTTCCTCAGCGGCCCCGTGTGCGTCGAGAGCATCGGCGTACCCCCTCAGGAGCCCTGCGGCTGGCGGGCCGCCGCGGTCGACAGGCGGGGGCCGGTGGGCAGGAACTCCGACCAGGGCGCGGGAACGGGGGCGGGGTTCAGGTCGGCGTAGCCGAGGCGGGTCTGCGCCAGCTTGGCCTCCTGCTGGAGCTGCTTGCGCTGCTTGGCCGTGATGCCGATGCCCTTGTCGTCGCCGGCGCTGTCGGCGTTGGACTGCAGGGCGTAGCGCAGACCGGTGTCGGTGACCAGGAAGACGGGGCCGGCTTTGGTCTCACGGCCCTGGAACTGGCGGTAGAGCTGGCCGGAGCCGGCGGTGACGTAGGCGCTGGAGGAGCCGGTGGGGAGGGTGGCCGGGAAGTCGGCGCCGGCCCAGGTGGTGAGGGTGGTGTCGCCGTCGTCGGGGTCGACGTGGTGCAGGACGTTGCAGACGGTGTTGCGGCTGCCGTCGGCGGTGGACGCCTCGTTGACCGCGCTGGGTTTCTCGGTGGGCCACCGGTGCTCGGCGGCGAACGGCTCGCCCCGGATGATGGCGCCCGCGCTGACCTCCTGCGCGTGTCCGGCCTGGCCGAGCTTCACCAGGTCCTTGCTGACCAGCAGGAGCTGGGCGACGAAGTCGGAGACGGGGGCGACCCGGCCGGGCAGGACGACGAAGTGCTGCTCCTGGCCGTTGACCGGCGCCCTGAGCACCATGCCGACGCGGTTGGTGTCCTGGTCCAGCTGGCCCGGCGCGCCGGCGGCGGCGCCCGGCACGCCGGTGACCCGCGGGAAGCTGATCGGGTCGCCCGGGTGGAGGGTGTCGATCCACTCCTTGGTGACCTGCTGCGGGGTGCGGTCGGCGCCGACGATGGTCTGCAGGAGCAGGCTGTCGTCGGCGTCCACCGGGTAGGCCCGGCCGTGGGCGTCGACCACGTACTGCTTCTTGTCCGGCGTGGCCACGTAGAGGAGCTCGCCGCCGTGCAGCTTCTCCCGGCGGTCGGTGAGCCTGGACCGGTCGCGCTCGGCCAGGACGAAGGCCGCCTTCTGGATGGAGTCGCCGCTGCCGCTGGGGCGTTCGCAGACGGCCCACTGCTTGGCCGCGCCGGCCTCCTTGCCGGACGGGAGCCGGTCGGGGGCGTAGGGGATGCCGATGGTGACGCCGTGCGGGATCTTGCCGTTGTCGAGGATCGACTCGTCGACGGTGACGACGTCGACGTCGCTCTGGGTGTCGAGGACGAGCTTGGCGGAGGCCATGTTGAGGACCGGGTGGAGCTGGACCCTGCCCTTGGTCTTCAGGACCACGTACCGGGTGGTGGACTTGCTGGCGATGATCACTTTCTGCCCGGGATCGTCCCAGCCCTGCGGGGCCGTCGGCTTGAACATGCCCCAGGCGCCGAAGGCCGCGAGGACGACGACGCCGACGACCGCTCCGGGCAGGACGGCACGCAGCGGCCGGGGAGCCCCCTCGTCGGAGGCACCCGGTGACGACTGCACGAACGACGCGAGCATACGGCGCTTCGCGAAGGTGTAGGCGTTGAGTTGGTCCCGCCGAGATGCCATCTGTGCCCGTTTCTCCCCGTGTCTCTCGCGGAGCACGCCCGGGGACCACGCTCCCCCGCCCTCCGCTGTCACACCCGGCCCCTACTATGCCTGGTACGGAGCGGGTCTCGTGGAGCGGGTAGGGTACCTGCGCCCTCAAAGGCCCTGTGCAGTGGCCCGGTTCCAGCGGGAGGGCCCCGTGCAGTGGCCTGGTTCCAGCGAGTTGTGAGCAAATCGGGGGGATGGAGTGATGGCTTCCGGAGCGCGGACGCGCGGCCGGTCGGCGGCGCGGGGCGGGGCGGCCGGGTCCGGGACGCCACCGCGCGGGGCGTCCGCCCAGCCCGACGCGGACCGGCGGCAGGTCACGCCCGGTCTCCGGCAGCGGCCGGGCCAGGCCGGCTCGTTGCGTCTGCAGCGGCTCGTGCTGGTGGAGCTGGCGTCGGCGGTGCTGCTCGTCGGCTGGGCGGTCGGGACGGCGGCCCTGGTGCCGGGCGCGGTCGTCGCGCTGGCGCTGCTCCTGCTCGCCTTCGTGCGGCGGCGGGGCCGGTCCCTGCCGGAGTGGCTGGCCACCGCGCGGGAGCTGCGGGCGCGGCAGAAGCGGGCCGCGAACACCGCGATACCGCCGGGCACGGAGCCGGGCCTGGTCCCGGCGGTGGAGTGCGAACCCGCCCTGCGGACGTACTCCTACGGCGCGCGTGACCGCCGGCCGGCCGGGATCGTCGGGGACGGGACGTTCGTCACGGCCGTCCTCCAGGTGGAGGCCGACGCGACCGCGCTGCGCGCCGAGCGGAGCCGGCAGCCGCTGCCGCTGGGGCTGGTGCGGGACGCGCTGGAGGTGGACGGGATCCGCCTGGAGTCGGCGCAGGTCGTGCAGCACACCCAGCCGGCGCCCGCGCTGCACCTGCCCCAGCAGTCCGTCGCCGTCGCGAACTACCTTCCGCTGCAGGAGCTGACGGGCGCCCCGGCCGTGCGGATCACCTGGATCGCGCTGAAGCTCGACCCGGAGCTGTGCGCCGAGGCGGTGGCCGCGCGCGGCGGCGGGCTGACCGGAGCGCAGCGGTGCGTCGTACGGGCCGCGGACCATCTGGTGAGCCGGCTGACCGGTGCGGGTTTCCGGGCGCGGGTGCTGGACGAGGAGGAGCTCGTCGCCGCGCTGGCCACGTCGGCCTGCGCCAATCCGCTGGTCACCGCGGAGGCCGGGCGCGGCGAGACGCGGGAGCGGCGTACGGAGGAGTCCGGGCGCAGCTGGCGCTGCGACAACCGGCGGCACACGACCTACTGGATCCGGCGCTGGCCCCAACTGGGCGGTGGCGGCGAGACGCTGCCGCAGTTCGTCGCCCGTGTCACCGCCGTGCCGGCCCTGGCCACGACGTTCAGCCTCACCCTGGCGCGCGGGGAGCGGCAGGAGGTGTCGCTGTGCGGGCATCTGCGGGTCACCGGGCGCAGTGACGACGAACTCGTCGCGGCGCGGCGGGCGTTGGAGGAGGCGGCCCGCCGGTCCGGGGCCGGTCTGGCCCGCCTGGACCGGGAGCAACTGCCCGGCATGCTGGCCACTCTGCCCCTCGGAGGTGCGCGGTGAGGACGACGGCGAGGACGTCCCCGGTGCCGGCGACGGCTCAGGGTGCGGTGCAGCAGGGGGCGCGGGAGCCGTCCGGGCCGCGGCGGCTGGGCGAGCGGCTGCGGCACGGGCTCGGCCTGATCGGGCCCCGGCACGGCAGGCACGGGCTGCCCGCCCAGCGGCTGGACGAACTGGCCCTGCCCATCGGGGACGACGGGGTGGTGGCCGGTGTGGACGCCGAGGGGCAGCCGGCCGTGCTGGGCATCAACCGGCCCACGCCCTACGACGTGGTCCTGATCGGCGGCCTGTGGACCGCGCAGGTGCTGGCGCTGCGCTCCGCCGCCACCGGCGCCCGGGTCGCCGTGGAGACCGGTCGGCCGCAGGCGTGGATGCAGATGGTGCACGCGATGGGCGGCGGGCAGAACGGGCTGTCCGTGTACGACGTCGGGCGGGTGCCGCCGCAGGGCGCCTCCGCCGGCACGCCGGTGCTGGTGGTGCGGGACTGCGGTATGCGGCCCCCGCGCGGCCGGGTGGTGTCCGGGCCCTGGCAGTCGGTGCTGACCCTGCTGCCCTATCTCAGCCCGGTCGCGCCCCGGCTGCTGCGGCAGGCGAGGCTCGCGGGCATCCAGCGGGTCTCGCCGGACGAGGCGGCCGAACTGGGCCGCACCATGGGCCTGTCGCGGACCGAGGTGGAGTCGCTGCCCGCGCTGCCCGACGGCGTCACCCTGTGGTGCACCGACCGCGACCGCCAGTATGTGCTGACACAACCCACCGACGCCGAGACCGGATTGTTGGGTACGCCGCGGCGCATGGACTGAAGCGCCCGCAACTGTCCCGTTTGTTCACGGTGCCGTGGGGGGGCGCGGGGGGCGCGCGCCGGGTTTCCGGGCGCGTGGTGGCCTGGTGGGCGTCCACGGGAAGGCGGCCGGGCCTGCCGGGATGCCGCTCGTGGTGATTAGGCTGGGAGCGGGCGCGATGGCAGGCCCCGTGGGCCGGGCGTCCGTGTTCCGGGGGGAGAGCCGGTGGACCGGACCGCTGCCCCGAACGACTACGACGACTCGGTACGACACGACATGGTCGCCCCGGCACGGCATGAGGGTGCTCGACCACACCAGGAGGAACTGTGAGCAGCGATCGGGACGGGATGCGCGGGGGCTGGGACACACCCGGCGATGACCAGCCCGACGCGGAGGCCGTCGAGACCACCGGCGAGTTCACCATCGACTACGCTCCCCCGGCCTGGTACACGCAGAACGCGTCCGGTACGGCGACGGGACCGGGCGCGGGCGTGAGCGGTTTCGCCGGGTCGGGCGGCACGGGGCCGGCGGGCGACGCGGGTGCTCCCGCCCCCTCCGGGGCGCCGCCGTTCCCCACGGGCACGCCGCCGCAGGGCACCCCGTTCACTCCGCCGCAGGGGACGCCGTTCGGTCCGGCGCCGGGTGCTTCCTTCACTCCGCCGCAGGGGGCCCCGTACGCGCCGCCGGTTCCGCCCGCGCCGCCGGCCGGGGAGCCCGTTCCGGTGCCGGGGCTGCCCGAGGGGTTCGAGCCGCAGGCGGCCCCGCAGCCGGAGACGGCCCAGCAGGAGGCCGCGTCCGCTTCCGGCGGTGCCGAGCCGGACAACGGCGACCTCGGGAGCGGGGCGACCATGCGGTTCTCCGCCGTCGCCCTGAAGCGTCAGATGGCCGAGACCGCCGAGCGCACGGCGGACGCCGGGAAGCCGGACGAGCCCGCGGACGAAGGTCCCGCCGAGGGTGCTGGGGCGGTTGCGGGCGCGGACGCACCGGCCGGCGGGGACGGGACGGCGCCGGCCGTCCCGACGGCGGAAGGCGCCGAGGAGCGTGCCGAGGAGGCCGGCGGCCGAGCCGCCGCGCCGGAGACCGCGGTGGCGCAGGCCGCCGCCTCGGAGACCTCCGCGTCCGGCGGTGACGAGGGGCCGGCGGACGAGGACGGTCAGGACGGGACCGGGAGCACGGCCGCCGCGCCGGGAGCCACCGGGCCGTCCGGCGCCGAGGGCGTCACCGAGGAGCAGGGCACGGCCGAGGCCGGGGCCCCGCGGGCCGACGCTCCCGAGTCCCCGGACACCGACGCCGACGACGCCGCCGACGGTGCCGCGGACACCGGGGCGACGGACGGCTCGGCAACAAGCGTCGCCCCGCAGGGCGGTGTGCCTCAGGGCGGTGTGCCTCAGGGCGGTGTGCCTCAGCAGCGCACGTCGGAGGACAGCGCCTCCGGCGACGACACCTCGGACGACGGCCCCTCGGGCGACGGCGCACAGCCGGCCGGCGTCGACGCACAGCAGCCTGGCGCCCCCGCGTCCGGCACGGCCCTTCCCTCGCAGCCCGGCGCCCTGGAGACCGGCACCGGTGCTCCGCACGCCGCCGCGCCTCCCGCTGCCCCGGCCCCGCAGGGCGCCCAGCCCGGCTGGACCCCGCCGCCCGCGCCGCAGCCCGGGCTGCCGCCGCTGCCGCCCTCCTACCAGCCCGCCGCCCCGGCTTCAGCCGCCCAGTGGCCCGCGCAGCCTGCGCCGCAGCAGCCCGGACCGATGCCGGGGCAGCCGCAGCCGCCGGTCGCGCCGCACTCCGCCGGTGTGCCCGGGCAGCAGCCGCCGTTCCCGCCGCAGGCGCCGCAGCCCGCACCCGCCGCGTGGAACCAGCCCGAGCAGCCGAACCGCTCCGGCGCACCGGCACCGGCCCAGCCCCTCCCCCACGCTTCCGCGCCGCCCGCCGGCTACGGCTTCCCGCAGCCCGGAACGCCCGGCTCCCCGGCCCAGCCCGGTGCGTACGGCTTCCCGCAGCCCGGTGCTCCCGAAGCCCAGCCCCAGCCCGCCGGTCACGGCTCCCCGCAGCCGCCGGCGTCCCAGCCCTTCCCCAACGGCCCCGCGCAGCACGGCGGTTACGGCTTCCCGCAGCCCGGCACCCCCACCCCTCCGGCCCCGCCCGGTGGTTACGGCTTTCCGCAGCCCGGCGCCCCCGAAGCGCAGCCGCAGCCCCAGCCCCAGCCGCACGGCTACGGTTTCCCCCAGCCCCCGCAGGCTCCGGGCGCCGTGCCTGCCGCCGGCGCGCCGCAGGCCGCACAGCCTCCGCAGGCGCCGGTGGACCCCCGGTCCGGTGCCGCGTGGCCGCAGCCGGTGCAGCACGACCAGCGGCAGCCGATCAACCCCGGTGCCGCGCCGCTCGGTTACACCGCCGCCGTGGAGCTGTCCTCGGACCGGCTGCTCAACAACAAGCGGCAGAAGGCGAAGAGCGGCCGGCCCGCCGCGGCCGCGTCCCGGTTCAAGCTGGGCGGCAAGAAGGAGGAGGCCGAGCGGCAGCGCAAACTGGAGCTGATCCGCACGCCCGTGCTGTCCTGCTACCGCATCGCGGTCATCAGCCTCAAGGGCGGCGTCGGCAAGACGACCACGACGACCGCGCTCGGCTCCACCCTGGCCACCGAGCGGCAGGACAAGATACTCGCCATCGACGCCAACCCGGACGCCGGCACGCTCGGGCGGCGGGTGCGCCGGGAGACCGGGGCGACCATCCGCGACCTGGTGCAGGCGATCCCGTACCTCAACTCGTACATGGACATCCGCCGGTTCACCTCCCAGGCGCCCTCCGGACTGGAGATCATCGCCAACGACGTGGACCCGGCCGTCTCGACCACGTTCAACGACGAGGACTACCGGCGCGCCATCGACGTGCTGGGCCGGCAGTACCCGGTCATCCTGACGGACTCCGGCACCGGCCTGCTGTACAGCGCCATGCGCGGGGTGCTGGACCTCGCCGACCAGCTCATCATCATCTCCACGCCCTCCGTGGACGGCGCGAGCAGCGCCAGCACGACGCTGGACTGGCTGTCCGCGCACGGCTATTCGGACCTGGTCTCCCGGTCACTCACCGTGATCTCGGGAGTCCGCGAGACCGGCAAGATGATCAAGGTCGAGGACATCGTGGCCCACTTCGAGACGCGGACGCGCGGGGTCGTGGTCGTGCCCTTCGACGAACATCTGGCCGCCGGCGCGGAGGTCGACCTCGACATGATGCGGCCGAAGACGCGCGAGGCGTACTTCAACCTGGCCGCCCTGGTCGCCGAGGACTTCGTACGGCACCAGCAGGCGCACGGGCTGTGGACCAGCGACGGCAACCCGCCGCCGGTGGCCGCCCCGCCCCTGCCGGGCCAGCCGCTGCCGGGCCAGCCGTACGGCGCGGGTCAGCCGTACGGTCCCGGTCAGCCGTACGGTCCCGGTCAGCCCTACCCGCAGGCGCAGGAGCAGCCGTACCCGCAGGGGCAGCCGGGTCAGCAGCCTCCGCAGGCGCAGGGACAGCCGTATCCGCAGGTCCCCGGTCAGCCGTACGCCCCGGGGCAGCCGTACCCGCAGCAGCCGTATCCGGCGCAGCCGCAGCCCGGCCACCCGCAGCCGGCGCAGCCCCAGGCACAGCCCCAGCCCCAGCCCCAGCCGGGTCAGCAGCCTCCGCAGGCCCCGCCTCAGCAGTGAGCCAGGGACATGAAAGGGCGGCCGGTGCTCATCGCACCGGCCGCCCTTCGCGCTGCGGCGGACGGCGGATCAGTCCTCCGCCGCCACGATCTCCCGGCACCGCTGCACGTCCGCGGCCATCTGCTCCATGAGGGCCTCCAGCGACTCGAACTTCGCCTGGCCGCGCACGTACGCCAGGAAGTCGACGGCGACGTGCTGGCCGTACAGGTCCAGGCCGACCCGGTCGACGGCGTACGCCTCCACCGTCCGCTCGGTGCCGTCGAACTGCGGGTTCGTCCCCACGGAGATCGCGGCCGGCATGACCTCGCCCTGGGCGTGCAGATACCCGGCGTACACGCCGTCGGCGGGGACGGCGGTGTGCGGGAGCGTTTCGACGTTGGCCGTCGGGAAGCCCAGCTCGCGGCCCCGCTGGGCGCCGCGGACGACCACGCCCTCCACGCGGTGCGGGCGGCCCAGGATCTCGCGGGCTCCTGCGACATCGCCCTCGGCGACCAGGCGGCGGGTGAGGGTCGAGGAGAACGGCTCGCCGCCGCCCGCCTCACCGGTGACGTACAGGTCGACGACCTCGACGTCGAAGTCGTAGGTCTTGCCCTGCTCGGTGAGGAACTCCACGTTGCCGGCCGCCCGGTGGCCGAAGCGGAAGTTGGGGCCCTCGACGACCGCCTTGGCGTGCAGCTTGTCCACCAGGACCTTGACCACGAACTCGGCCGGGGACAGCTTCGAGAACTCGGCGGTGAAGGGGAGGATGAGGACCGCGTCGACGCCCAGCTCGGCCATCAGTTCGGCACGGCGGTGGTGCGGGGCGAGCAGCGGGGGGTGGCTGCCGGGGCGGACGACCTCGCTGGGGTGCGGGTCGAAGGTGACGACGACGGCCGGGACGCCCAGTTCGCGGGCGCGGTCGACGGCGTGCCGGATGATCAGCTGGTGGCCGCGGTGGACCCCGTCGTAGGAACCGATGGTGACGACGCTGCGCCCCCAGTCCTCGGGGATGTCCTCCAAGCCACGCCAGCGCTGCACTGTGACCGCTCCTCGAACCCGTGTCCGTGTCTGTCCTGACCTCGTTGTGCAGGTCTAAGGGTGCCATGCCGGGTGCCCCGCTCCGGCACCGGCATGGTGGCTGTGACGGGGCGCACGTCCCGCCGGCGCTCAGGCCGGTACGCCCAGGTCCGCCAGGTCCTCGATCGTGCGGCGGGTGCCGGGGCCCACCAGTGCTGCCCAGTCGTCCGGGGCGTCGGTCAGCCAGCGGGCCGCGCGGGCGGCGAAGCCGGGCGCGTGCCGGGCCAGCTCGGCCAGGGCCCGGTCGAAGCGGGTGGCGCCCTCGGGGGTGCGGACGAGGAGCATGCCGATGCGGTGGACCAGGCCGCGGCTCTCCTCGTCGTCCCGGTCGCCGCCCTCCGCGCCGCCCCCCGCGTCGCCCTCCGCGCCGTCGGCCGCGTCGTCGGCCGCGTCGTCGTCTCCGTCGCCGGCTCCGGCGCCGTCCGTACCGCCGGTGTCCTCCTCGCCGGTCCCCTCCTCGCCGGTGTCCTCCCCGCCGGTCCCCTCCCGGTCGTCGGCTCCCTTCTTCTTGCCGTCGCCCTCCCGGTGTGCCGCCGCGCGCAGGGCGGCCTCCAGGACGTCCGGGTCCCGCTCCCCGGCGAGCAGGAGTTCCAGCAGCTCGCGGCGGAGCGGGCGGGAGGCCGGGGCGCCGGCCGCGGCGAGGACGGTGGCGAGGGCCGCCCGGACCGGTTCGGGGCCGCCGTCGAGCAGACCGGTGACCAGGGGCAGCAGGACCGGGCGGGCGGTGGGGCCCTGGTCCAGGCGGCGGCCGATGCGGTCGGCGACGGGCCCTGCGGTTACCGGACGCGTCCGCACCGCTTCCCGGACGAGGGCGGCGACCCGCCCGGCGAGAGCGGGCGTGGTGACGTCGATCAGGCCGCCGAGGGCCGCCGCGCTCTCCGGGCCGCCCGCCTGCGGGGCGCGCAGACGGGCGCGGAGCGCCTCCAGGACGGGCTCCGGGTGGGTGGCCAGGGCCGGGAACAGGGCGCTCGGCGGAAGGTGCGGATCGTCGTCCGCGAAGCGGCGCAGGGCCGCGGGCAGATGCCGGTCGCGGGTGTCCGCATCGCGCACCAGCAGGGCCAGCGCGCCGCCGTGCAGCGCGCGGTCGGCGGGGCGGGCGAGCAGGGCGAGGGCCGCGTAGCGCAGCAGCCCGCGGTCGGCGTCGAAGCGGACGTGCGGGGCCGCGCGCAGCGCGAACGCGACGGCGGCCGCCCGGCGCACGGGGCGCTCGTCGTGCGCCCAGCGGTCGACGGCCCGGCACACGGCCGACGGTTCCTCCTCGGCGAGGACGGCGAGCAGTTCGCCGGCGCGCCGGTGGGCGCAGGCCACCAGCACCTCGGTGAGGTTGTCCAGGGCGCGGTGCCGGTGGGTGTGCAGCAGCGCCTGTGCGGCGGTGGCCACCGTCGCGTGCGGGGTGGCGGGCAACGGCCGCTCGTCGTCGAACCAGCGCGTGAGCAGGGGCTGTACGGCGGCGGGGGCGGCTGCGAGCAGGGCGGCGACGGCGTCCAGGCAGCGGTCACCGGTCGCGGGCGGCGCCGGGTCCGCCAGCACCAGCCGGCGCAGCAGGTCCAGCCGCTCGGCGTCGGGGACGGGCACGGCGGTCCAGAAGGCGGGGCCGAACTCGGCCGGTACGGGCCGCCGGTCGCGGAGCGCGGTGACGGTGCGGTCGGCGAGCAGGCGCAGCACCCCGATGTACGGCGCCGCGTCCGGGACCCTGAGGAGGGTCAGGGCCAGCAGCCGGGCGGCCCACCAGGAGCCGGGATCGCGCTCCGCGGCGTCGGCCAGCTCCCGCAGGCGGTCGGCGAGCCGACCGGGGCCGTGCCGGCGGGCGAGCAGCAGCAGGGCCTGCACGACGGGACCGATGCGGTGGTGCGGCACCGGGGCGGGCCGGGGCTCGCGCGGGTCTCCGGAGCGGTGCACCAGTGCCCGCAGGGCGTCGTCCAGGTCGAGGTGCATGCCCTGGATCCAGTCGGCGAGTTCCTCGTGCGCGAAGCGGTAGCCGTCGCCGGCCGGCACGAGGAGGCCTTCGGCGAGGACGGCGCCGGCCCAGCCGGTACCGCCGCCGAGCCGGGCCGGAGCAGTCCCCCACGGGAAGACCGCTTCGAACGACTCCCGGTCCAGCTCGCCCCGCCCCGCTCCGAGGCTGCGCCGGGCAGCCTCGTGCACCTGCCCCGCCACCCGCGCGGCCAGCCGCCGTACGGCCGTGCCGCGCGGTCCGCGCTCGCCGGCGAGGCGGACCGCGACGCGCAGGCACATCAGGTCGAGGTGGGCGGCGAGGACGTCATGCCGGTCGACGCGTCCGGCGGCCAGCGCATCGGGCCCGGCGGCCGGCGCATCGGGTCCGCCCGGCCCGCGAGCAGAGGCGGCGGGGACGGCGGCCGGGGCGGCGGGGACGGGCGTCGAAGCGGCGGGGACGGGCGTCGAAGCGGTGGAGACAACGGCGGGGACGGCAGCGGGGACTGCGGCGGGGACGGCGGCGCGGATCCCGGCGAGCAGGCCGAGGGTGAGCGGATGCCGTGCGTCCCGCTCGGCGAGGAAGCCGTCCGGGATGCCGTACCGGGCGCGGGCCTCACGGGCCTCGTCGGCGCCGAGGTCGCCGAGCCGGAGGCAGGGCGGGAGCGCGGCGGGGACGGGGAAGGGGACCGCGGGACCGGCCGGGGTGTGCAGCAGGCCGGGCGGGAAGCAGGCCCCGCCGCCTTCCCAGTGCTCCTCGCGGCAGGCCACCACCAGGCGCGCCCCCGTGGCGCGCAGCCAGTCGGCGGTTGCGCCGGTCCACTCGCGGAGCCGGTGGGCGAGGGCCGGCGGCATCTCCTCGGGGCCGTCGAGGACGAGCAGCAGCGGGCGGCCGGTCCGGCCGGCGACGCGGGCCAGGTGCTCGGGGGTGAGGTCGCCGAGGTCCGCGGGGTGGACACCGCGGGAGGCGGCGACGGCCCGGACGGCCCGCTCCAGGGCCCGGCGGACGGCGTCGGCCACGGACTCGTCGGCGTCCGCCAGGTCGGCGCCGCGCAGCCACAGCGTGGGCGCGGCCCGCTCTCCCCGGGCACGGCTGGCGGCCAGCGCCGCGAGTTCCGTCGTACGGCCGCTGCCCGGGGCGCCGACGAGCCCGAGGACGGGCCGGTCGCCGGGCCGGTCGCCGTCGGTGAAGGCGGCCAGCTCCCGCGCGACGTCGACCCGTTCGACCGTCGCGCTGGGGTCCGGGCAGCCGGCGGGGGCGCCCTGAGGCCCGTCCTGGCTCATCGAGGCCGCGGTCAGCTGCAGGATGCCGGCCGGATTGAGGTCGGCGCCGTAGGCGGGCACGGTGGCCGCGTTGCGGGCCAGCAGCCGGGACAGGGGGCCGTCGGGGGCCCTGAGCGGGGCCGCGAAGCCCGCGTCGCGCCGGGCCGCGTGCAGGGCGGTGCCGAGGACGCCGACCACCGCGCCGGTGCGGGCGTCGAGCACCGGTCCGCCGGCCGCGCCGCCGCCAGGCCGGAGCGCGTCCCGGCCCGCCGTGCCGACGGCCAGCTCCAGCGCGTCCTCCAGCACGTGGCAGGCGCCCTCGGCGGTGTACGTCACCCGGGAGGCGGCCAGCACCCGGGCCTCGCGCCAGCAGCCGGCGGCGATCCGCACATAGGCGCCGGCGTCGATCCGCTCCCGCGCGGTCAGCGGCAGCGGGTCCGCGTCCAGGCCCTCGGTGCGCACCAGGGCGAGGCCGTGCGCGGGCAGCGGGGTGACGGCGTCGGCGGTGACCTGGCAGGTGCGGCCCCCCGCGGCGTGCAGGACCAGCCGGGACAGGCCGTCGACGCTCTCATGGCTGGTGAGGACGGTGCCTTCGCGGTCGGCGAGAAAGCCGAGTCCGCGCGGGCGGCCGGCCGCGTCGTGGACGCGGACCAGGGCGGCGTCGGCCCGCCCGGTGCCGGCCCCCGGCCCGCCGTGCTCCGGCGGCGCGGACGGCCTGGGCGCCCCGTCCCTCCCGAGGGGTGGCCGTCGGGCCCCGAAGGCACTCCGGGGCCCCGCTCGCCGGCGTGCTCCCGGCCCCCGCCTCCGGTGCGCGGGCCCCGTCCCGCCATGGCCGTACCTCCGCCCGTCCCCGAGTGCCTGGCCCGACGTTAGGCGCGCGGTGATCGGCGGGACAGATCGCGTGGCGAACGCGCCCCCTTCCGCTCCCCCGGTTCACTCCGCGCGCCTGCCCACTCGGGTGAATACGGGGGGTCGGCTGGATAACCCTAGAGGTGGGGGAACCGAGGGGGGACCGTGGAGCGGCGGCAGGGGCCGTACCGGCCGGCCGCCGCTCCACGGGATGCCGGCCCGGCGGGGAGCCGGGCCCTCGGCGGACGTGGGCGGGCGGCTCAGCCGAAGACGGCCAGGCTCTTCGCCTTGCCGCGGTGCTCCTCGACGAGGGCGAGGAAGCGGCCCTCGGGGTCGAACACGGCCACGGGACCGGCGCCCGCGTACTCGTCCGGCATGTCCAGCCGGACGCCGTTCAGCAGCAGCCGGGACCGCCTGGAGTCGACCTCCCAGCGCGGGAACGCGGCCGCGGCGGCCTCGGCGACCGGCATCACGGTCAGCTCCTGCTGGAGCTGGTCGAGCGTCCTGGCCGCGTCGAGCCGGTACGGGCCGACGCGCGTGCGGCGCAGCGCGGTGAGGTGGCCGCCCACGCCGAGCCCGGCGCCCAGGTCGCGGGCGAGGGCGCGGATGTAGGTGCCGGAGGAACAGACGACCGACACCACCAGGTCGAGCACGGCCGTGCCGTCCTCGGCGACGGCGTCGCGGACGTCGTGCACCGTGAAGGAGGAGACGGTGACGGGCCGGGCGGGGATCTCGAAGTCCTCGCCCTCGCGGGCCCGCTTGTAGGACCGCACGCCGTCGATCTTGATGGCGCTGACCTTCGACGGCACCTGCATGATGTCGCCGGTCAGCTTGGCGATGCCGGCGTCGATGGCGTCGCGGGTCACCTTGGCGGCGTCGGTGGACGAGATGATCTCGCCCTCGGCGTCGTCGGTGAGGGTGTTCTGGCCCAGGCGTACGGTGCCCAGGTACTCCTTCTCGGTCAGCGCGAGGTGCCCGAGGAGCTTGGTGGCGCGCTCGACGCCGAGGACGAGCACGCCGGTCGCCATCGGGTCGAGGGTGCCGGCGTGGCCGACGCGGCGGGTCCTGGCGATCCCGCGCATCTTGGCGACCACGTCGTGCGAGGTGAAGCCCGACGGCTTGTCGACGATGACCAGGCCGTCGGGCGCGGTGTGCTTCTGGGTCATTCCGCGGCGTCGCCGTCCGTGTCGGTGTCATCGTCGTCCGGCTTCCTGTAGGGGTCCGCCCCGCCCGCGTAGGTGGCGCCCGTGGCCGCCTCGCGTACCTTCTGGTCGGACTGCCGGGCCTTGTCGAGGAGGTCCTCGATGGTCCGGGCGGTGTCCGGCAGGGCGTCCGCGACGAAGGTCAGGGTCGGCGTGAACTTCACCCCGGCCGCCCGGCCCACCTCGGAGCGCAGGACGCCCTTGGCGCTCTCCAGGCCGGCGGCGGCCGCCTTCCGCTCCTCCTCGTCGCCGTAGACCGTGTAGAAGACGGTCGCCTCCCGCAGGTCACCCGTGACCCGGGTGTCCGTGATGGTGACGTGCGAGCCGAGCCGCGGGTCCTTGATCCCGCGCTGCAGCTTCTGGGCCACCACCTCCCGGATGAGGTCCGCCAGCCTTTTCGCCCGCGCGTTGTCGGCCACTGGTCCGTCTCCCGTTCTTTCTTCTGCTTGCGTTTCGTGGTCAGTCGTCGTCGCCGTGGAAGCGCCGCCGCACGGACAGCAGTTCCACCTCGGGGCGGCCGGCGACCAGCCGTTCACACCGGTCCAGCACGTCGGTGAGGTGCGCCGCGTCGCCGGAGACCGCGGCGAGGCCGATGACCGCCCGCCTGTGGAGGTCCATGTGGTCCACCTCGGCCGCGCTCACGGCGTACTTCCGCTGGAGTTCGGCGACGATCGGGCGGACGACGGAGCGCTTCTCCTTGAGCGAGTGGACGTCGCCGAGGAGGAGGTCGAAGGACAGGGTCCCCACGTACATGTGTGTGACCGGTTCACCCGCCGGTACGGGATCGATGGCCCCGGATCCGTGTGGCCGGGGACATCAAGAACCGTACATCGAAGCGGCCCGCACGCTCGACGGATATTGCGTCCGTGGACCGTGAGACGGGCCGCAAACGGCGCGCCGGCGGTCACGCCCAGGTAGGCGTAGCCGCCCTGCACCCATGCGCTCAGCGTGTACGTCGAGTGGGGCCGGACCGCCACGGACTGGCT
>NZ_JBEXTB010000050.1:0-22126 GCF_040613915.1 Streptomyces sp. NPDC006193 | reverse complement strand
GCCGCTCCCCGCGTTCGGCCTCGCCCGAGTCCAGGAGCACACCGCCGAGCCGGGCGCGGAGCACGGCGACCTGGGCGCGGGCGCCGAGCCGCTCGCCAGTGCCCGGCCAGCGGCGCGTTCGGCAGCGCGCCCGTGGGGTTGTTGCCGTTGCGGGCGTTGCCTCCGTAGGTGGGGTCGCACATCCGGTCGAAGCCCTTGCCCTCGTCGTTGTCGATGGCGGAGCTGGCCCCGTCCGACTCCCCCGGGGGCTTCACCCACACGTAGGCGTCGATCCCGGCCGCGGGCGCCGCGGTCGGCCGTTCGCCGAGGCCGGCGCCGCTCTGGTTGCACCAGTTGCCGGCGTGGAGGCGCCGGTCCGTGCGGCTGCCGTTGACGTAGTCGTCGACGGAGGTCTGCGGCCCGGGCTTGGTGGGCCGTGCGGAGCCGCCCCAGCCGTTGCGCGAGGTGTCGATCAGCATGCCGAGGTTGCTGTTGAAGCCGGCCCCGACGAGCTTGTCCCGCAGCGCCTGCGCGTAGGACTGCTCGTCCACGTACTGGTTCCAGTCGACCCACTTCGACTGGCGGACGGTCTGCCCGTTGACGCTGTCGGTGACCTTGAAGTAGGGCTCCTTGGTGGCGCTGTAGTTGGCGGTGTTGACGATGAAGCCCGTCACGTCGTTCACGCTCGCGCCGTTGGTGGTGGCGACCTTGTAGAACTCCTGGACGGTGGGCCCGAGGTTGGAGTCCCAGCCGAGCCAGGCGTGGTGGCCGGCGTCGATGTAGTTGTAGACGTTCGGGATGGCGCCCAGCTTGTCGAGGGCGTAGCTGACGCCCTTCTCGTAGTTGCCGTTGGCCTTCATGGTCGCGCAGGCGTCGGTGCTGCCGGCTGTGCCGCCCGCGTTGGTGACCAGGTTGGGCAGCGAGTCGGGTTCGATGACGGTGGCGATGCGCAGGCCCGCGTACTTGGCGTCGGAGAGGATCGACGCGATCGGGTCGATGTACTGGGTCTTGTACTTGTCGATGTCGTTCGGCCCGAGCTCGCCGTTGGAGGCGAGGGCGGAGCAGTCGCGGCCGGGCAGGTCGTAGATGACCAGCTGGACGACGAGCTCGCCGGAGCCCTTCTGCTTCAGCGCCTCGTCCAGGTGGGCGCGCAGGCCCATCCCGCCGTTCACGCCGTTGATGGCGGCGATCCGGTCGAGCCACACGGCGGTCGGCTGGTTGGCGATGCGGCTGCCGCCCGGCTCGGCGGCGGCGTGCGCCGACCACTCCGGGTTCACGTAGCCCTTGGCTCCGCTGTAGGGGTTGTCGACGCGGCCGCCCCCGCCGCCCCCGCCGTCTCCGCCGCCCGTGCCGCCGCCGGTGTCTCCACCGGTGCCGCCGCCCGTGCCGCCGCCGGTACCGCCGCCGGTGCCGCCGCCGGTGCCGCCGCTGCCGTCGTCCACGTTGCAGGTGACACCGTCGAGCGTGAACGTGGCGGGGACGGAGTTGGTGCCGCTGAAGGTGCCGTTGAAGCCGAAGCTGACGGTGCCGCCGGTGGCGAGCGCCCCGTTGTAGCTCTCGTTGGCGGCGGTGACCGCGGTGCCGCTCTGGCTGATCCGCACGTTCCAGCCGCTGGTGACCTTCTGGTTGCCGCCGTACGACCACTTCAGCGACCAACTCGACTTGGCGGGACCGTTGTTGGTGATGGTCACGGCCGCGGTGAAGCCGGTGTCCCACTGGCTCTGGATGGTGTAGCCGACGGTGCAGGGCACGGCGGCCGCGGTGGCCGCGGAGCCGGCCGGGAGGGCGGCGAACGCGGTGCCGGTGGCTCCGGCGAGCAGCGCCAGGGCCGCGAACAGTGACATTCGGGTACGACTCATGGGTGCGGGTTCCTTCTTCCGTCGAGGGTGGGGCTTACGGGTTGAGGGCGCGCAGGTGGTCGCGCAGTCCGGCGCCGTACGCGGTGGGCGTGCCGTCGTAGGCGGAGATGAGGGACGGCCCGGACGAGCAGTCCCAGGTGTTCCAGGTCCAGCCCAGGTAGGACAGGTTCCGGTCGTCGAACCACTTCATGACCCGGTCGACGAAGCCGTGGGAGCAGGTGTTCTCGCCCATCTCGCCGGCGACCAGCGGCACCTGTGCGGCGACCGGGGCGAGGGTGGAGTCCCAGCAGCTCTCGGCCGCGCACGCGTTGAAGTTGTAGACGTGGTAGGCGGCGGCGAGATTGCCGGCCGGGTCGGTGGGCCGGTACGTCAGCCACCGGCTCAGGTCGTTGGAGTACGCCAGCCCGCCGGCCAGGACGACGTTCTCGGCTCCGGCGCCCCGCACCGCGTCGACGAGGTCCTGCATGCCGGCGACCTCGTACGGGATGCCGGGGCAGGCGCCGCCGTCCCGCCAGCACGTCCAGGCGTCCGTCGCGCTGGCGGTCGCCCGGTCCGGGTACGGCTCGTTGAACAGGTCGAACACGGCGGCCCGGTCGCCTTTGAAGGTGCTCGCGACCGACGCCCAGAACGACGGGGAGTACTGCATGTCGGGCATCGGCTTCTGGCAGGTGGCGTGCACGTCGGAGCAGCCGGCCGAGTTCCCGGTGTACTGGCCGTGGGACCAGTGCAGTTCGAGGACCGGGGTCATGCCGTGCGCCTCGACGCGGGCCACCAGGTCCTTCACGGCGTCGATGTAGTGCGCGCCCGCGTACTCGGGTTCGATGTGGGGCAGTCCCAGCCAGCACTCCTCGTTGAGCGGGATGCGGACCGTGCCCGCCTTCCAGTCGGCGATCGCCTTGACGGCCGCGTCGTCCACGGGTCCGTCCCAGATGCCGCGCCCCTGCACGCACATGAATTCGCCGCCGGACCGGTTGACGCCGAGCAGCCGGCGTGTCCTGCCGTCGGCGTCGACGAGCTTGCCGCCGGACACGTGCAGGGCGGGTGCGGCGCCGCCGGAGGGGGGTGGTGTCGTGGGCGGCGGGGTCGTCGGTCCGGACTCCGTGTTGCAGGTGGTGCCGTTCAGCTTGAACACCGCGGGCGCGGGGTTGCTCCCGGACCAGGAGGCGAGGAATCCGGCGCTGACGCTCGCGTCGGTGCCGAGCGCGCCGTTCCATGCCTCGCCGGCCGCGGTCACGGTGGCGCCGGACTGGGACCACTTGGCGTTCCAGCCCTGGGTGACCTCCTGGCCGCCGGCGAAGTCGAAGGTGAGCCGCCAGCCGCTCAGCGCGGCCTGGTGGTTGGTCACCTTCACCGATCCCTGGAAGCCGCCGTCCCACTGGCCGGTGACGGTGTACTCCACCGTGCAGGCGGGCGTGGCTCCCCGGGCCGCCACCACCGGGACGATCACGCTCGCGACGAGCGCGGCCGCCCCGGCGGTGGCTAAAAGTACTGAACGCGGGGGGTGTCGCATGAGCGACTCCTTGCAGCTTGGCGCGCGGTGACAGGCGCGTCGACTGAATGGAATCGCTCCCACTGGTGCGAAGGAAGGTAGCGCCTGCCGGAGCGGATGCCCAGGGGGCCGCCCGAGTTTTCTCCGATCGCCCGGTCGAATCTTTTCGACCTTTCCGGCACCTTGACCACCCTGTGCGGCATCCCCACTATGGGAGCGCTCCCACTGGTTCAAGCCTTGACTCCCCCCAGTCGTACGCAAGGAGGAACCAGCACATGGATCCCGGACGAAAGAGCAGAGCCGCGCGGCGGTTGTGGACAGCGGTGGCCGCCGTGTTCGCCCTGCCGCTGTCGATGCTGGCCACCGGCGCCCCGGCCGCGCACGCGGCCTCCGTGCAGTGCAGCGTCGACTACAAGACGAACGACTGGGGGTCCGGCTTCACCGCCGACCTCACCCTCACCAATCGCGGCACCGACGCCATCGACGGCTGGACCCTGACGTACGCCTACACGGGCAACCAGAAGCTGGCCAACGGCTGGAACGGCGTCTGGTCGCAGTCCGGCCAGACGGTCACCGTGAAGAACGCCTCGCACAACGGCACGGTCGCCGCGGGCGCCGCCGTCACCACCGGCGCCCAGTTCACCTACAGCGGCTCCAATGCCGCCCCGGCCTCCTTCACGGTCAACGGCACCGTCTGCACCGGCGCCCACCAGCCGCCAGTGACCGTGCTGACCAGCCCGAGCGCCGGGGCCGTGTACACGCAGGGCGAGGCGGTGCCGCTCGCGGCGACCGCGGCGGCGGCCGACAGGGCGACGATCAGCAAGGTGGAGTTCTACGACGACACCACCCTGCTGGGCACGGACACCAGCGCGCCCTACGCGCTCTCCGTCTCCACTCTGACCGCGGGCAGCCATTCCCTGGTGGCCAAGGCGTACGACAGCCTGGGCGCGTCCGCCGCGTCCACCCCGGTCGGCATCACCGTGGCCTCCGGGCCCGCCGTGGTCGCCTCCCCCGCGCAACTGGGCGTCCAGCAGGGCAAGTCGGGCACCTTCTCCGTGAAGCTGTCGACGCAGCCGAGCGGGAACGTGACGGTGAGCACGGCCCGCACGGCCGGCAACACGGGCCTGTCCGTGACGGCCGGCGCGTCGCTGACCTTCACCCCGTCGAACTGGAACACCGCGCAGACGGTGACCGTCACGGCGGACTCCTCCGGCACCGGCAGCGCGACCTTCACGGCGTCGGCCACCGGTCACACCAAGGCGACCGTCACGGTCACGGAGCTGCCCGCGTCGAAGGCGTACGACGCCCGCTTCCTGGAGCTGTACGGGAAGATCACCAACCCGGCGAACGGCTACTTCTCCCCCGAGGGCATCCCGTACCACTCGGTGGAGACGCTGATCGTCGAGGCCCCGGACCACGGCCACGAGACCACGTCCGAGGCGTACAGCTACCTGCTGTGGCTGCAGGCGATGTACGGCAAGGTCACCGGTGACTGGTCGAAGTTCAACGGCGCCTGGGAGATCATGGAGAAGTACATGATCCCCACGCACGCCGACCAGCCGACGAACTCCTTCTACAACGCCTCCAAGCCGGCGACGTACGCGCCCGAGCACGACACCCCGGACGAGTACCCGGCCAAGCTGGACTCGTCGGTGTCCGTCGGCCCGGACCCGATCGCCGGTGAGCTGAAGTCGGCCTACGGCACGGACGACGTCTACGGCATGCACTGGATCCAGGACGTCGACAACGTCTACGGCTACGGCAACGAACCCGGCAGGTGCGAGGCCGGTCCGACGGCCACCGGACCGTCGTACATCAACACCTTCCAGCGGGGCCCGCAGGAGTCCGTCTGGGAGACGGTCCCGCAGCCGACCTGCGACGCCTTCAAGTACGGCGGCAGGAACGGCTATCTGGACCTGTTCACCGGCGACTCCTCCTACGCCAAGCAGTGGAAGTACACCGACGCCCCGGACGCGGACTCACGCGCGGTGCAGGCCGCGTACTGGGCCGACGTGTGGGCGAAGGCGCAGGGCAAGGGCGGTGAGGTGTCCGCCACGGTCGCCAAGGCCGCGAAGATGGGCGACTACCTGCGGTATGCGATGTACGACAAGTACTTCAAGAAGATCGGCAACTGCGCGGGGGCCTCGTCCTGCCCCGCCGGCACCGGCAAGGACGCCTCGCACTACCTGCTGTCCTGGTACTACGCCTGGGGCGGCGCCACCGACACCAACGCCGGCTGGGCCTGGCGCATCGGCTCCAGCCACGTCCACGGCGGCTACCAGAACCCCCTCGCCGCCTACGCCCTGAGCTCCAACGCCGACCTGAAGCCCAAGTCGGCGACCGGCGCGGCCGACTGGGGCAAGTCGCTGCAGCGGCAACTGGAGTTCTACCGGTGGCTGCAGTCGTCCGAGGGCGCGATCGCGGGCGGCGCGACCAACAGCTGGCAGGGCCGGTACGCGACCCCGCCGGCCGGCACGTCCACCTTCTACGGCATGTACTACGACTGGCAGCCCGTCTACCACGACCCGCCCTCCAACCAGTGGTTCGGGTTCCAGGCCTGGTCGATGGAGCGGGTCGCCGAGTACTACCAGCAGACCGGGAACACCACGGCCGGGGCGATCCTCGACAAGTGGGTGAAGTGGGCGCTGTCCAAGACCACGGTCAACCCGGACGGCACCTACCGCATCCCCTCCACCCTCCAGTGGTCCGGGCAGCCCGACACCTGGAACGCGTCGAGTCCCGGCTCCAACAACGCCCTGCACGTCACCGTCGCCGACTACACCGACGACGTGGGCGTGGCCGCCGCGTACGCCAAGACCCTGACGTACTACGCGGCCCGGTCCGGTGACGCGACCGCCGCGTCCACGGCGAAGGCGCTGCTGGACGGCATGTGGACGCACCACCAGGACGCCCTCGGCATCGCCGTGCCGGAGACCCGCAGCGACTACAGCCGGTTCGGCGACAGCGTGTACGTGCCGAACGGCTGGACCGGCACCATGCCGAACGGCGACGCGATCAACAGCTCGTCCACGTTCGCCTCGCTCCGGTCCTTCTACAAGAGCGACCCGAACTGGTCGAAGGTCGAGGCCTACCTCAAGGGCGGCGCCGCGCCCGTCTTCACGTACCACCGCTTCTGGGCCCAGGCGGACATCGCCCTGGCCATGGGCTCGTACGCGGAGCTCCTCGAATAGTCCCCGCCGGCGCTCCGCGTGCACGGCCCCGTCACCAGGCGGCGGGGCCACCGGGCCGGGCGGCCCCCCACCAGGGGCCGCCCGGTCCGCGCGTGCTCGGCCGGGTACGCGCCCGCGCGCCGCGGCGCGCGGACCGGCGGTCCGTCAGGCGCCGCCGTCCGCGGGCGCGTCGCCGGGCCCTTCGCCGGCCGCCGGTTTGCGGAACGCCCGCAGGCTGAAGCGCGGGTCGGGGCGGGGGCGGTCCTGGTCCGGGAGCCGGGCCAGGCGGGCGGCGAACTCCTCGGTGCGCGGCTCACCCGGCGGCAGCAGGGTGAACCAGCCGCGGCGCAGGTCGGCGATGGTGCGGCGGGGGCTGCGGCCCTGCCCGGCGCCGCGGAACGAGCCCTGGCCGGCGGGCCGGAGCCCGGCCCGGACGGCGTGGGCGGTCACGGCCGCGGCGGCGTCGGCGGCGGGGCGCCGCGGACGCGGTGCGAGGACGGCGTCGATGTCGCTGCCGACGTCGTGCGCGGCGGCCTTGTCGACGGTGGTGACGTACACCCCGCCGGGCCGCAGCACGCGCGCGCACTCGGCGACGACCGCCCGGAGGTCCTCGGGGTCGTCCAGCAGGTGCAGCAGCCAGACGGTGGTGACGGCGTCGAAGCCGCCGTCGCGGAAGGGCAGCCGGCGGCTGTCGGCCCGGACGATCGCGCCGGGCAGCCGGGCGGCGGCCCTGCGGACCATCGCCGGGGTGAGGTCGGCGCCGGTCACCCGCAGCCCGGGGCGGGCGGCGGCGAGCCGCCGGGTGACGATCCCCGTGCCGCAGGCGACGTCGAGCAGCCGGCCCGCCCCACCGGGTATGAGCCCGAGGACCGCCTCGGCGGCCGCCGCGGCGCGGGCCTCGCCGCCCCGCAGGGCGTCGTATCCCTCGGCTTCCTTCTCGTAGTCGAGCACGTCGCTCACTGCGCCCCGTGGGCCGCGGCGACGGACTCCACCCGGCGGGCGAGGCGGAAGTCCCGCTCGGTGATCACGCCGCCCGCGCTGTGGGTGTGCACGCCGAGGGAGACGGTGTCGTAGCCGAGGGTGAGGTCGGAGTGGTGGTCCAGCTCGTCCTGGACCGCGGCGACCGCCATGACCAGCGCCGCCGCCGCGAAGTGCGAGCCGAGCCGGTAGGAGCGGGTGAGCCGGTCGCCGTCGGCCGACCAGCCGGGCAGTTCGGCGAGCCGGTCCTCGATCTCCTTCTGCGACAGCGGTCCGACGGGCATGCCAGGCTCCCTTCGACGATGCGGTGCGTGCGTCCCGCAGGGGAGCATGCCCTCCCGGACGGAGCCCGATACGGGTTCGGCGCGCCCGGTGGCCTCGACTAGGGTCGCGGTATGACGATCGTCGCGTCCGGTCCGGCCGCCTCCCCCGCCGCGGGCAAGGGAGTCGGCCCGCTGCTGCGGGCCTGGCGGGAGCGGCGCCGGGTCTCCCAGCTGGAGCTGGCGCTGCGTGCCGACTCCTCCGCCCGGCACATCAGTTTCATCGAGACCGGCCGGTCCCGGCCGAGCGAGGAGATGGTGCTGCGCCTGGCCGAGCGGCTGGAGGTGCCGGTGCGGGAGCGCAACGCGCTGCTGCTGGCGGCCGGTTACGCCCCCCGCTACGCGCAGACCCCGCTCGACGACCCGGCGCTGGACGCGCTGCGGGACGGCATCGAACGCCTCATCCGGGGCTACGAGCCCTACCCGGCGCTGGTGGTGGACGCCGGCTACACGGTCGTGGCCGCGAACCGGGGCGTCGCCATGCTGCTGGAGGGCGTGCCGGAGAGGCTGATGGCCCCGGCGCCGAACGCGATGCGGCTGACGCTGCACCCGGAGGGGATGGCGCCGCGCATCCGGAACCTGGCGCAGTGGCGCGGGCACCTGCTGGCGCAGATGGAGCGGGAGATCGCCCTGCACCGCTCGGACCGGCTCCGCGCCCTGTACGAGGAGGTGGCGGCCTACCCGGTTCCCGAGGAGCCGCCCGGCGCCGGACCCGCCGAGCCCGTGCCGTACTTCGCGCTGCCGCTGCGCGTCGAACACGGCGGCCGCGTCCTGTCGTTCGTGTCCTCGATCTCCACGTTCAACACGCCGATGGACGTCACGGTCGCCGAACTCGCCATCGAGACGTTCCTGCCGGCGGACCGGGCGACCGCCGAGTACCTGCACGCGACGGCCGGCTGAGCCTCCCCGCGCCGACCGCGCCCGAGCCGTCGCCTCGGGCAGGTGTGCGAAACGGCTCCGCGTGACAGACTGCTGCCCGCGTTACTCGGGCGCACAGGGGAGGGCGTGGCGTGAGTGAGCGGCGGGCAGCGCCCACCGTGGGCCAGGTGGTCCTCGGCAAGCGGTTGCAGGAGTTGCGGGAGGCGGCCGGGCTCGGCCGCGAGGAGGCCGCCCGTATCCTCAGGGTGGCGTCGGCGACCGTGCGGCGGATGGAGATGGCCGAGGTCGCGCTGAAGATCCCCTACGTGCAGGTGCTGCTGTCCGCGTACGGGGTCGCCGAGGAGGAGGCCGGCCTGTTCGTGCGGCTGGCGGAGGAGGCGAACGCGCCGGGCTGGTGGCAGCGCTTCCACGACGTGCTGCCGGACTGGTTCAGCCTGTACGTCAGCCTGGAGGGCGCCGCCCGGCTCATCCGCTCCTACGAGCCGCACTTCGTGCCCGGCCTGCTGCAGACCGAGGACTATGCGCGGGCGGTGCTGGAGTCCGGCACGATCGGGCAGACCTCCCCGGAGTCGATCGAGCGGCATGTGTCGCTGCGCATGGAGCGGCAGCGGCTGCTGGAGCGGGACGACCCGCCCCACCTGTGGGTGATCATGGACGAGACGGTGCTCAGGCGCCCGGTGAGCATGCGGCCCGAGGTGATGCGCGACCAGCTGGACCGGCTCCTGGAGTACGCCGCGCGGGACCGGGTCACCCTGCAGATCGCCGAGTTCGCGGCGGGCCCGCATCCGGGGACGTACGCGCCGTTCACGCTGTTCCGGTTCGCCGAGCCGGAACTGCCGGACATGGTGTACACCGAGTACCTGACGGGCGCGCTGTACCTGGACTCCCGCCGGGAGGTCGCCGCGCACCTGGAGGTGCTGGACCACATGACGGCCCGGTCCGCGTCGGCACGGCGCACAAGGGCGCTCCTGCTGGAGCGGCGCGAAGCCCTCTGATCCCGCCCTCGCGGGCACGGCGGTGCCGCGCCCCGGGCGGGGGCGCGGCACCGCCGGCAGGCGCGGAAGTCAGGCCAGTTCGGCCGTCAGGGTGATGGTCGTGCCGGCCAGGGCCTGGCTGACCGGGCAGTTCTTCTTGGCGTCCTCGGCGGCCGAGGCGAAGCCCTGCGCGTCCACGCCGGGCACCTCGCCGCGCACGGTGAGGTGGATGCCGGTGATGCCCTCGCCCGGCTGGAAGGTGACGTCGGCCTTGGTCTCCAGCCGGGTGGGCGGGGTGCCGGCGCCGGCCAGGGCGTGCGAGAGGGCCATGGAGAAGCAGCTGGAGTGGGCGGCGGCGATCAGCTCCTCGGGGCTGGTCCTGCCGTTCGCCTGCTCGGCGCGCGAGGGCCACGACACCGGCTGCTGGCCGATGCCGGAGGAGTCGAAGGTGACGACGCCGTTGCCCTCGAGCAGGTTGCCTTCCCAGACGGTGTGCGCGGTGCGCGTGGTTGCCACGATGGTTCCTTTCGCGAGTGTCGCGGGTGCGGGTTTCCCCGTACCCCTATCCGATCACATCCCGGCTCGTCCCACGCTCACAACCGGCCCGCGCGGCAGGACCGGAGGCGGTCTTCCGGCTCGCCGCGCCCGGCGGTCCGGGGCGCCGCCGGCTCAGGCCGCCCGCTCCTCGCGCGCGGCGGCGAGCGGCGCCCTCAGTCCGTCCAGCTCCCGGAGCCAGCGGCGCAGGATGCGGTGCACGTGCTCCGCGCCCTCCGGTTCCCCGCCGTCCGCCGTCGGTGCGGACAGGTCCAGCGGCGACAGCAGGAACGGGCGGGACTGGGCGCCGCCGAGACCGCCGTGGGAGCCGATCTGCTCCTCGAAGGCGAGGACCTCGCCGTCGGCGGGGTCGTACGCGGAGTTCACCATGATGTCCGCGGTGTGCGGGAAGGCGTGGGCGCGGCGTACGGCCCCGGCGGCGCCGGGACCGAAGCGGGCCAGCGGGCCGGGCGCGTCGTCGAGCTGGGCCAGCGGGATCTCGGCGCCGCCAGCGCCCAGCACCACGCCGTCGTGCGCCTCGCTGCGCACCAGCAGGAAGCCGATGCCGGGGTGGTTGGCGAGGGTGGTGAGCAGGGCGGGGTGGCGGGCGTCGATCTCCTCCCTGGTCATGCGGTGCGGGACGTCCGGGAAGGAGACCAGGCCCAGGTTGCCGGAGGCGAGCACGACCGGTTCCCGGGCGCGGGAGGGGCGGTGGCGCTCGCCGCGCTCCTCCTCCGGCCGGCGCAGTGCGGCGCGGACGGCGGCGCGGGCCTCGGCGCCGCTGCGGGTGCGTTCGGCGCGGCGCGGGACGGGCAGTCCGCAGCCGGCCCGGACGAGGTCGTCGAGGGTGAGGCCGTAGCGGGCGCGGAACGTTTCGCCGGGGCTCTGCCCGTGGTCGGAGAGGACGACGATCCGGTAGGGCCGCGGGGCGTGCTCGGCGACGCGTTCGATGAGGGCGAGGGACCGGTCGAGGCGCTGCAGGACCTTCTCGGCGTCGCGGCTGCGCGGGCCGGAGTGGTGGGCGACCTCGTCGTAGGCGACCAGGTCGGCGTAGACGACGGTGCGCCCGGCGAGCATGTCGCCCAGCACGGCGGCGACGACGACGTCCCGCTCGACGACGGTGGCGAAGGCGCGGACGAACGGGTACAGGCCGCCCCGGCCGACGCGCGGGCGCTGCCCGCGGACGCGGGCGCGGGTGGACTCGCCGATCTCGCGGGCCACCTCGGCGGCGAACGACAGGGCGGTGCGCACGGCGCTCGCGGGGTCGGAGAAGTAGGCGAAGTAGCCGGCGCGGGAGCGGTTCTCGCGGCCCCGGCGGCGGGCGGCGATCGACAGGACGAGGGCCTGTTCGCCGGCGCCGCCGCTGAACAAGTTGCCGCGGCTGGCGCCGTCGGCGCTGAGCAGCCCGCCGTCGCCGGTGCGCTCGATCGCCCGGCGCTGCAGCTCGGCGGCGCTGGTCGGCCGGTTGCAGACCATCACCTCGCCCCGGTCCTTCTCGTACCAGCGGAAGGCCGGCACGTCGAAGGCGCTGCCGTGCAGGATGCCGAGCTGGCTGGCGCCGGTCTGGCTGGACCAGTCGGTGCGCCAGGCGGTGAGGCGGTGGGTGGGCCGGGTGCCGTCGCCGGCGGCCAGCCAGCGGGCGACCGTCGGCATCAGGCCCCCGCGGACCGCGTCCGTGAGGACGTCGTGCCCGACGCCGTCGAGCTGGACGCAGAGCAGGCCGGGGGCGGTGGGGCAGGGCGGGCGGGTGCGGCGGCCGCGGGTGGCGAGGCGGTGCAGGCGGCGCCGGTAGGCCTCGTCGTCGCGTACGGCGAGGGCGGCGCCGGTGGCGGAGGCGACGGCGGACATCACGGCGGCGACGATCACGGCGGTCTCGGGGGCGGCCTCGCTGCGGCCGGAGGGATCGACGTGCAGGGCGAGCAGCAGCAGGGAGCCGTTGAGGAAGAAGACGAGCAGGCCGAGGACGAGGGCGGGCACCAGCAGCAGCAGCCGGACCAGGAGCGGCCACACGACGGCCGAGAGCAGCCCGAAGGCGCCCGCGCCCCAGGCGGCGGCCAGTCCTGTGCGGGTGGCGCTGTCCCCGTCGGGTGACTGGAGCCGGAAGTCGGGCAGGAGGGCGGCGAGGATCAGCAGGGTGACCGTGGACACCGCCCACACGGTGACGCTCCGTCCGATCTGGCGGGCGATCCGCCGCCACCGCACACCTCGTAGGCCCTGCACGCCCCGCACCCCTCACCATCCCGGCCCGCTCGACCCGCGGGCCCGCTCCACCTTGTCACACGGCACGGGAGGAGCGGGGGGCCGCCGGGGGCCGCAACGGGTCGCCGGGTCCGGCGGCTGCGGCTCGCGGCACCTGCCGGCCGGCCGAGCGGGCAGGCACGAGCGGCCCCGATGGGAGCGGGGCAGGCACCCGTGAGGAGGGCACGAGCGGAGCGGCCAATGCGGGGAGGGCACGAGCGGAGCCGGCGAGGGCGGGGGCGGTCCGGACGACGGGCCTAGCGGCCGTCGTACCCGGCCGTCGGCATGGACAGGCGCCGGTGCACCCGGGCCTTCATCTGCGCGTCGTAGGACGGCTCGGCCCGCCCCACCGTCTCCACGCGCACGCCCCGACGGGCGCACTCGGCGGTGAACTCCTCCACCGACGACAGGGCCCGGCGCAGGACGCGGAGGCTGGGGGCGACGAACAGGTCCACGCCGGGACGGACCCCGTCCCAGAGCGCCCCGTGGTCGAACCGCAGGCCGCCGACGAGCAGCTCCCGGGTGACCGTGTAACCGTGCTCGGCCGCCCAGCGGGCGCACATGGCGTGCTGGCTGCGGGAGTCCACGAGGAAGGGCTCGGCCTCCAGCTCCTCCAGGGGTGTGAGGCTCGCGATCGCGGTGACCCGCACGGTCGTGAACGCGCCGAAGGCACCCCGCACCTGTCCCATGGCCGCCCCCTCACCTCCGGGTTTCGCCGCCGACCCTACTCCTGCCCGTAGGCTTCGGGGAGTCGCGTGAAGGAGGCGGAAGAGGTGCCGGTGGAGATCACCTGGTGGGGCCACGCCACCTGCACGGTGGAGGACGCGCACACACGGGTGCTGACCGATCCCCTGTTCGCCCGCCGGCTGGCGCATCTGCGCCGGCGCCGGGGCGCGGTGCCGCCCGCGGAGGCCCGGCGCGCGGACGTGGTGCTCGTGTCCCACCTGCACGCCGACCACCTCCATCTGCCCTCGCTGGCCGGCCTCGGGCGGGGCACCCGCCTGCTCGTGCCCCGGGGCGCGCCACGGGCGGTACCGGGTCTGCGCCGGCTGCGGGGGCTGCGGGTCACGGAGGTGGCGCCCGGGGACGAGGTGCGGGTCGGCGAGCTGCTGGTGCGGGTGGTGCCCGCGCTGCACGACGGGCGGCGGCTGCCGGTGGGGCCGCAGCGCGCCCCCGCGCTGGGGTACGTCGTCGAGGGTGAGGCGCGGACGTACTTCGCCGGTGACACCGGGCTGTTCGACGCGATGGCCGAGCGGGTGGGGCCGGTGGACGTGGCGCTGCTGCCGGTGGGCGGCTGGGGGCCGTACCTCGGGGAGGGGCACCTGGACGCGGCGCGGGCGGCCGCCGCGCTGGCCCGGCTGGCGCCGCGGGCGGCGGTGCCGGTGCACTACGGGACGTACTGGCCCATCGGCATGGACGCGGTGCGCCCGCACGAGTTCCACGCCCCGGGCGACGAGTTCGTGCGGCTGGCGGCGGTGACCGCGCCGCAGGTGGCGGTGCACCGGCTGGGGCACGGGGAGAGTGTGCGGCTGGAGGTCGCCCGGTGAGGTGGGCGGCCTCCGCCGTGACGCTCGCCGCCGCCCCGGCCTCGGCCGTGCTGCCCGAGTCGGCACAGCAGGCCGTCGGGTATCCGTCGCTGTTCCTGCTGGTGCTGATCGGGGCGCTGGTGCCGGTGGTGCCGACCGGGGCGCTGGTGAGTTCGGCGGCGGTCGTGGCGTTCCACCGGACGGCGCCGTTCTCGCTGGCGCTGGTGTTCGTGACGGCGTCGCTGGCCGCGTTCCTCGGCGATGCGACGCTGTACTGGCTGGGGCGGCGCGGGACGCGGTCGAAGAACGGGTCGCGCTGGCTGGCGGCGATCCGGTCGCGGGCGCCGGAGGAGCGGCTGGAGCAGGCGCGCGGGAAGCTGGCCGGGCACGGAGTGGCCGTGCTGGTGCTGTCGCGGCTGGTGCCCGCCGGCCGCATACCGGTGATGCTGGCGTGCCTGCTGGCCGAGTGGCCGTTGCGCAGGTTCGCGCGGGGCAATCTGCCCGCCTGTCTGGCCTGGGCGGTGACGTATCAGGTGATCGGGATCCTGGGCGGGTCGTTGTTCCCCGAACCGTGGCAGGGCGTGGTGGCGGCGGTCGCGCTGACCGTGGTGGTCAGCGCGGCGCCGGGCGTGGTCCGGCGGTTCCGGTAGGGGGGCGGGGCTCCCGCGGGAGGGGCCCGGCCGGCCCGGCGGAACCCCTGCCGGGGCACCGGCCGGGAGCGTCCGGGCGCGCGGGTGGCGGCGTCCGGTGCTCCGCCGCCCTCACCGGGGGTCCGGGTCCAGCAGCCTCGAACCGCCCACCGGAAGGTCCCACAGGTCCTCGCGGTCCAGGCCCGCCTTCTGCCACGCCGCCCGCACCCGGGTGAGCGGTTCCATCACGGGTTCGGCGGAGAGGACGAACGTGCCCCAGTGCATGGGGGCCATCCGTCGGGCGCCCAGGTCCAGGGTGGCCCGGACGGCTTCCTCCGGGTCGCAGTGGACGTCGCTGAGCCACCATCGCGGGTCGTAGGCGCCGATGGGCATCAGGGCGAGGTCGATGCCGGGGTAGCGGCTGCCGATGCGGGAGAACCAGTGGCCGTAACCGGTGTCGCCGGCGAAGTAGAGGCGCCGGCCGTCGGGGGCGGTGAGGACCCAGCCGCCCCAGAGGCTGTGGCAGGTGTCGGTGAGGGTGCGCTTGGACCAGTGGTGGGCGGGGACGAAGTCGAAGCGCACGCCGGACAGTTCGGCGGCCTCCCACCAGTCCAGCTCGGTGACGCAGGTGAACCGGCGCCGCCGGAACCAGCGGCCGAGGCCCGCGGGCGCGAACACCGGTGTCTCGGGCGGGAGCCGGCGCAGGGTCGGGGCGTCCAGGTGGTCGTAGTGGTTGTGGCTGATGACGACGGCGTCGATGCGGGGCAGGGCGTCCCACGGCACGCCGACGGGGGTGATGCGGGCCGGGGTGCCGAGGATGCGGCGCGACCAGACGGGGTCGGTGAGGACGGTGAGCCCGCCGATGCGGACGATCCAGCTCGCGTGTCCCGCCCAGGTGACGGCGAGGGTGCGGGAGTCGACGCGGGGCAGCGGGGCCGGTTCGTAGGGGAGCCGGGGGATGTCGGCGAGGCCCGCGCGGTCGGGGCGTACGGAGCCCTCGCGGGCGAAGCGGGCCATGGCCTTGAGACCGGGCAGGGGCGCGGTGAGCCGGTCGTGGAACGTGCGGGGCCACACCCGGTGTTCGCCCAGCGGGCGGGGCGCGGCCGGCGGCGGGAAAGGGGGCGCGACGGGGGCCGGGGTGTCGGGTTCGCCGGTGGCCGTGGTCGTCGCGGCCGGGCCGGGCTCGTGCGTCTGCTGCGTCATCGAGGAGGCTCCCATCGCCGAGCGTCGTCGCGGAGGTCGGCGAGGACCGACCTCAGGGACATCAACGCGCGTTGCAGGTGTGGCAGTTCCAACGGCTCGGGGGCCGTGAGGCATTCCGTGCGCTCCTCGTCCGCGCCGCCCATCAGCGGTCCGGTGGCGAGCCGTACGCGCAGCTCCCCGAGGTCGTCGCCGAAGCGGTGGCCGCCGGGCACCGGCGTGCCGAGCCGGGCGGTCAGGAGGTCCTCCAGTTCCTGTGCGTCGCCGACGCCCTGTGCGGCGAGCGGTTCGCGCAGCGAGCCGAGGTCGGCGTACAGGTGGCGGCCGGCCTGCGGCGGGCGCGCGAGCCCGCCGGCGGCGGTCACCTCCCGGTGGACGGCGGCGGCGACGCGCGCGTGCAGCCGTACGGCGGCCTCGCGGCGTTCCACGACCGGAGCGGGCTCGTCCAGGGCGTAGCCGGCGGCTGCGGCGACCGGCGCGGCGATGCGGGCGCCGAGCGCGGTGAGGATGTCGAGCACCCGCGCGTGCAGGCGTGCTCCGGTGTCCGTGGCCGGGAAGCGGGCGACGGCGGCGGGCCAGCCGGGCGGCAGCAGCGCGCCCGCCAGGTCGGTGACGACGGTGACCTCGCCGGGCAGCATCTCGGCGGGGCTGAGCAGGACGGTCCCGTGCGGGTCGTGCACGGTGTCGCGCCAGGTCTCGTCGCTGACCAGGTGCAGCCCCTCGGCGGTGGCGGCCTCGACGGTCTCGTGCAGCAGTTCGGGCGGGGTGACGGTGGCGGTCGGGTCGTCGGCGACGGACAGCACCAGCAGCCGCGGGTCGCCGCCCTCCGCGCGCACCCGGCGCACGGTCTCCAGCAGGGCGTACGGGTCGGGGACGCCGCCGCTCTCGGGCGGCGTGGGCACCGGGAACGCGGGCCGGCCCAGGAGCCGGGCGTACGGGGCCCACCAGGCGGCGCAGGGGCGGGGCACGAGCACGTCGGCGCCGTCGCCGGCGAGCGCGGCGGTGAGGGCGAGCAGCAGGGCGGGGGCGCCGGGTGCGGCGGCCACCCGGTCGGGGACGCTGGGCAGTCCGCGCCGGGTCCAGTAGCCGCAGGCCGCCTCCAGCAGGGCGGGGGCGCCGCCGACGGGCTGGGCGTCGGCGCGGCTCGCGGCGGCGGAGAGCACGGCGGCGAGTTCGGGGAGGACGGGCAGGCCGTCGCCGGGCAGGGGCGGGCCGTAGCGGACGGGGCCGTGGCCCTCGCCGGGGTCCGTCCGCCGCATGTCCGCCTCCCCGCAGTCCGTGGTGCAGTCCGTGGTGCCGTCGTGCCGCCCGTCCGGGCCGTGCCGTCCTGACCTGATGGGATGTGCCCGGCCCGCGGGGCGTCCCGCCGGGGTGCTCTCCTCGCTGCTCCGTGTCCCCGTCGCGCCGGTGCGCGGCGGCCGTGTCCGGTGTCCGTGGGTGTGGCGCCGGTGCTCTCGTCAGGGTGTGTACCCGCCCGGCGGCCCGCCAAGGGTGGTGCGGGAGTTGCCCAGGTCACATCCGGGTGGGCCGGTCCCCCGCGGGGCGCCTGCGTCCCCAGAGCCGGTGGACCGCTCCCGCGCAGGCGGCGGTGATGAAGGCGGCACCGGCGGCGAGCGCCGGGACCGAGCCGCCGAGGCTTCCCCCGTCGCCCGCCTCCACCCCGCGCTGGACGGTGGCCGGGGCGCAGCCGCCGTCGTGGGGCTCCCGGCAGGCGGGGCGGCCGCCGTCCGGGCAGGAATCGCCGTGCGAGCCGGCGCACCGGTGGCCGTCGCCCGCGCAGGGCGCGCTCCCGGCGCACTCCTGCCCGTCGTGCTCGCCGGGATCCTTGCCGGTGTCCCTGCCGGTGTCCCTGCCGGGCACTCCGGCGGGTTCCCTGCCGGGCTCCTTGCCGGGTGCGTCGCCGGCCTGCTGACCCGGCTCCTTGCCGGGCTGCCTGTCAGGCTCCTTGCCGGATTCCTCGCCGGGCTGCTCGTCGGGATCCTCGCCGGGCCCGTGGCACTGCCGGCCCTCGCGGCAGCGCGCGTCCTCCCGGCAGGGCTCGCCCTCGCCGCATGCCGCGCCGTCGTCGCACGGTGTGCCGCCCTGGCAGGCGGGCCCGGCGTCCCGGCACTCGAGGGGGTCGCCGCACGGGTCGTCGCCGCCGCCGTCGGCGTCGCGGGTGCCGGCGTCGGCCGTGCTCCATGGTCCGGCCGCGTCGCCGGGGGCGCTGGGACACCCGCCGTCGCCGGTCCGGGCGGCTTCCTCGCCGGCTCCCTCGCCGAGTTCCTCGCCGGCGCCCCCGGAGCCGCCCGGGGGGCCGTCCCCGAGGCCGCCGCCGGGATCACCCGCGACCTCGTCGCCGACGGCCTCGTCGCCCGCGGCCTCGTCGCCGGTGGCCGCGGGGGCGGTGACCCGGCGGGCGGGCCCGGCCGGGGCGGCGACCCGGCGTATGCGCACGGTGCCGTCCGCGAAGGCCGGTGGGGCGGCGTCGAGGGTCTGCGGCACCGACCCGGTCGGGCCGTCGCAGGACGCCGGGGCGGTGACGGGACCGGGCGGCTCGGAGCCCGGGCCGGCCAGGACGGAGCGGGCCGCAAGGGCGGTGGGCGCGGTCAGGGCGAGCGCGGCGCCGGCGGCGAGGGCGACGGACAGGGCGCGGGCGGTGCGGCGCATGGGAGGGGCTCCTCGGCTCGCGGCGGGCGGGGCGGTCGGTGTACGCCGGTGCACCGGTACGGCGGCGACGCCGTGCGGCGCCCGGGCACGGGGCACGGGGCGTGCCCCCGCTGCCATCACAGCCCGTGCGGTGCCGTGCCGCGCGCGGCCGGAGCCCGTTCGCGGGACACGCTCCGCCGTGCGGGTGACAGCCCGCGGCCGGGCCCGCGTCGCCGTCCCCCGCGGTCCCCCGCCGCGCGAGGTTTTCGGGTCCCGGCTCAGGTCACTCGGTAGCCGCTGACCGGACCGTCCGCTCCGCACCGCACCGCACCGCACCGCACCGCACCGGGAGGTCTCTCCATGAGCACCAAGGTCTCGGACCACATCCTCGAGCGCCTGCGCGCCTGGGGCGTGGAGGAGGTCTTCGGCTATCCGGGCGACGGCATCAACGGGCTGCTCGCCGCCTGGGGCCGCGCCGGGGACCGGCCGCGCTTCGTCCAGTCCCGGCACGAGGAGATGTCCGCCTTCGAGGCCGTCGGGTACGCCAAGTTCAGCGGCCGTGTCGGCGTGTGCGCGGCGACCTCGGGACCCGGCGCGATCCACCTGCTCAACGGGCTGTACGACGCCAAGCTGGACCATGTGCCGGTGCTGGCGATCGTCGGCCAGACCGACCGGAGCGCGATGGGCGGCTCCTACCAGCAGGAGGTCGACCTGCACGCCCTGTACAAGGACGTCGCCTCGGAGTTCGTGGAGACGGTGACGGTGCCCGAGCAGCTGCCCAACGTGCTGGACCGGGCGATCCGCACCGCGTACGCCCGGCGCTGCCCGACCGCGCTGATCGTCCCCGGGGACGTGCAGGAGCTCGACTACTCGCCGCCCACGCACGCGTTCAAGATGGTGCCTTCCAGCCTGGGCATGAGCGACTGCACGGCGGTCCCGACCGACGAGGCGCTGCGGCGGGCGGCGGACGTGCTGAACGAGGGCGACAAGGTCGCCGTCCTGATCGGGCAGGGCGCGGCGGGCGCGGTCGCGGAGGTGCAGGAGATCGCCGAACTGCTCGGCGCCGGGGTGGCCAAGGCGCTGCTCGGCAAGGACGTGCTGAGCGACGAACTGCCGTACGTGACCGGGCCGATCGGGCTGCTGGGGAGCCGGGCGTCGTACGAGATGATGCGGGACTGCGACACGCTGCTGACGATCGGTTCGTCGTTCCCGTACACGCAGTTCCTGCCGGAGTTCGGCGCGGCGCGCGGGGTGCAGATCGACATCGACCCGCACATGATCGGCATGCGTTATCCGTACGAGGTGAACCTGGTCGGCGACGCCCGGGAGACGCTGCGCCGGCTGATCCCGCTGCTGGAGCGGGACCGCGGCGGGCGCGAGTGGTACGACACGGTGTGCGCGAACGTGCGCCGCTGGCACGAGACGATGGAGCGGCGGGCCGCCCAGTCGGCCGACCCGATCAACCCCGAGTACGTGGCCCGGGCGCTGGATCCGCTGCTGCCGGACGACGTGATCCTCACCGCGGACTCCGGTTCGGTCGCGAACTGGTACGCGCGGCACATCACGATGCGGCCGGGCATGCGCGGTTCGCTGTCGGGGACGCTGGCGACGATGGGGCCGGGCGTGCCGTACGCGATCGGGGCGAAGTTCGCGCATCCCGACCGGCCGGTGGTGGCCCTGGTGGGGGACGGCGCGATGCAGATGAACGGCCTGGCGGAGATGATCACGGCGGCGAAGTACCGGGACCGCTGGTCGGATCCGCGGCTGGTGGTGGGCGTGTGGAACAACCAGGACCTGAACCAGGTGACATGGGAGATGCGGGCGATGGAGGGCGCCCCGTCGTTCCTGCCGTCGCAGTCGCTGCCGGACGTGCAGTACGCGGCGTTCGCCCGTTCGCTCGGCCTGACCGGCATCCGGGTGGAGAAGCCCGAGGACGTGGAGGCGGGCTGGCGGGCGGCCCTGGCGGCCGACGGGCCCGCGGTCGTCGAGTTCCTCACCGACCCCGCCGTGCCGCCGGTGCCGCCGCACGCCACCTGGGAGCAGATGGAGGCGACGGCCAAGTCGATCCTCAAGGGCGACGCGGACCGGGGTGCGATGGTCAAGCAGGGGCTGAAGGCGAAGGTCCAGGAGTTCCTGCCGGGCCGGAGCAGGCAGTAGCCGTACGCGGAGCAGGCAGTAGCCGTACGGCCGGGCCGCTCGCCGGCGCCGGTGTCCCCGCCGTCGCGGCCGGGTCCGCGCCGGTCGCCGCCGCGGCCGCCGCCCGTGGCGCCTCCTGATGTGCCAAGCCCTCGCCCGGCGCGGGCCGTTACGCGGCGGCCCGTCCGGGTACGCGTCTGCGCACGGACCGGAACAGCGCGCCGGCCGGCGCTCGCGGGGGCGCGCAGAGGAGTCCGGTTCCCGGGTCGCGGCCTCGGCGGCCGCACTCTTTCCCACCGCCCGGCGGCGCGGCGGGTTTCCGGTGTCGGACCGCCGGCACCGGGTACGCGGTGCGGACCTTCGACCCTCTGGAGGGAGACATGCAGCGAGGCAGCGACCGGCTGAGCGTCCACCGGGACGACGAGATGAAGAACGAGCTGAAGGGTCTGCTCCGCTCCGGGCACCCGACGCGCGTGGACGAGTGGCACGACCCGGAACCCGCCGCGGACGACGACCCGGAGGTATGGAGCGGCCCGGTGGGCGGCCTGGGCTCCCCGGCGGCGGTGGAACGGATCCGGCTGGAGCTGGCCCGGCACCTGAACCGGCACGCCTTCCCCGCGAAGCCGGGCGAGGTGGCCCGGGCGCTGCGCCGGAGCAACGCGCCCGGCGGGCTGGTCGACGCGGTCGCCGGGCTGCCGCGCGAGAACCGGTACGCGAACGTGCAGCGGCTGGCCGAGGCGCTGGCGGGCCGCGCATGAGCCCGCGCCGGACGGCCGGGACCGGCATCCGCCGCCGGGCCGCCGGGCGGGTGCCGGTGACGCGCTCGGCGCCCGCGTGCCGCTGCCGCACAGCGGGGAACCGGGGCGCGCCCGACGGGCGGTCCTGGCTCGCAGGAGGCGTGCCCGCGCCCACCGGACCGTACCGCGAAGAGTGAAAGGACAGTGAGGATCATGCGTATCGCTTTTCTGGTGGCACCCGAGGGCGTCGAGCAGGTCGAGCTGACCGAGCCGTGGCAGGCGGCCTCCGGCGCCGGGCACCAGCCGGTGCTGGTGTCGACCGAGCCCGGGAAGATCCAGGCGTTCAACCATCTGGACAAGGCGGACACCTTCCCCGTGGACGAGGTGGTGGGCGAGACGTCGGCGGAGTCGTTCGGCGCGCTGGTGCTGCCGGGCGGGGTCGCCAACCCGGACTTCCTGCGGATGGACGAGAAGGCCGTCGCGTTCGTGCGGGACTTCTTCGAGCGCGGCCGCCCGGTGGCCGCGATCTGTCACGCCCCGTGGACGCTGGTGGAGGCGGACGTCGTCCGCGGCCGGGTGCTGACGTCCTGGCCCAGCCTGGCGACGGACATCCGCAACGCCGGCGGCACCTGGGTGGACGAGCAGGTCAAGATCTGCGACCACGGCTCCAACCAGCTGGTGACCAGCCGCAAGCCGGACGACCTGAAGGCGTTCTGCGACGCCCTCCTGCACGTGTGCGCCGGAGAGGCCGGCTGACCGGACGCGGCCGGCTCAGCCCGCCAGTCCCAACTCCCGCGCGATGAGCATGCGCTGGACCTCGCTCGTGCCCTCGCCGATCTCCAGGATCTTC
>NZ_JBEXTB010000049.1:0-25543 GCF_040613915.1 Streptomyces sp. NPDC006193 | reverse complement strand
GAAGCCGGCGCCGAGGACGGCGGCGACGGGCCCCGGCCCAGGGCCCCCACCGGGCTCCTGAGGGCGGTCTCCCGCCCGTACGCATATCCCCGCCGGGCCCGGCACCGCCGCCGAGCCGTACCGGCGCGGTCCGGCGCGGTCCGGTGCGCAGCCGTCCCGCCGCGCACACCCATGCCCTCCGACTCGGAACGACACGGCCACCCAGGTCACCCTGGTCACCCTGGTCACCCAGGTCACCCGGGTCACCCAGGTCGTCCGGGCGGACAGGGCCTCGGCGGACAGGTCCTAGGCGGCCGGGCCGTCGCCGGGCCGCCGCTGCGCCCTGCGGCGCACCCCGGTGCCGGCGGGGCGGCCCTGGCCGACCCGGCCGCGGCGGTTCCGGGACGGCCCGGACGCGCGGCGGGGGCGTTCCGCGGCCGGCGCGGTGATGACCACCGGGACGCCCGAGGGCGCCTGGGCGCCCGTGATGCGGCTCAGCTCCGCCTCGCCCGAGCGGACCGGGGTGATCCGCGGGGTGATGCCGGCGGACGCCATCAGCCGGCTCATGCCGCGGCGCTGGCCGGGGGTCACGAGGGTGACGACGCTGCCGGACTCGCCGGCGCGGGCGGTGCGGCCGCCGCGGTGCAGGTAGTCCTTGTGGTCGCTGGGCGGGTCCACGTTGACGACCAGGTCGAGGCTGTCGACGTGGATGCCGCGGGCGGCGACGTTGGTGGCCACCAGGACGGTGACGTGGCCGTCCTTGAACTGCGCCAGGGTCCGGGTGCGCTGCGGCTGGGACCGGCCGCCGTGCAGGGCCGCGGCGCGGACACCGCTGTTCAGCAGGTGCTTCGTCAGCCGGTCCACCGCGTGCTTGGTGTCCAGGAACATGATGACCCGGCCGTCCCGGGCCGCGATCTCGGTGGTCGTGCGGTGCTTGTCGGCGTCGTGCACGTGGAGGACGTGGTGCTCCATCGTGGTGACGGCGCCGGCCGACGGGTCGACGGAGTGGACCACCGGGTCGGTCAGGTAGCGGCGGACCAGCAGGTCGACGTTGCGGTCCAGGGTGGCCGAGAACAGCAGGCGCTGGCCCTCGGGGCGCACCTGGTCCAGCAGGGCGGTGACCTGCGGCATGAAGCCCATGTCGGTCATCTGGTCGGCCTCGTCGAGGACCGTGACGCCGACGTCGCCGAGCCGGCAGTCGCCCCGGTCGATCAGGTCCTTGAGCCGGCCGGGCGTCGCGACGACCACCTCTGCGCCGGCGCGCAACGCACCGGCCTGCCTGCCGAGGGACATCCCGCCGACGACGGTGGCCAGGCGCAGGCCCACGGAGCGGGCGTAGGGGGCGAGCGCGTCGGTGACCTGCTGGGCCAGTTCCCGGGTGGGGACGAGGACCAGGGCCAGCGGACGGCGCGGTTCGGCGCTCCGGCCCGCCGTACGGGCCAGCACCGCCAGGCCGAAGGCCAGGGTCTTGCCCGACCCGGTGCGGCCGCGGCCGAGCACGTCACGGCCGGCCAGGGAGTTCGGCAGGGTCGCCCCCTGGATGGGGAACGGCGCGGTGACGCCGAGCCGGCCGAGCGTGGCCAGCAGCGGCGCCGGCATGTCGAGATCGGCGAACGACTCGACGGCGGGCAGCGCGGGCGTGACCGTCTTCGGCAGCGCGAACTCGCCCGGAGCGGTCTGCCGGCCGCCGTGGCCGGCGGAGCGGCGGGGGCCGCCGGAACGGCCCGCGGAGGCGCGTCCCCCGAAGCGGTCCTCGGTGCGAGTGGTGCGGGCGCGCGTGGTGCGTGTGCGGTTCATGGGGAACCTTCCTCGATGCGGGCGCGTATCAAGGAATTTCCGCAGCATGAGTAGCGGCGCAGAGAATCGCGAGAACGAGCCGGAAAAGACAGGGCGTAATCACCCTGGGAATGAAGCGAGCCGGGGCCCGCACCCGTAGGTGCGGGCCCCGGCGGCGAAGTACGCGTCAGCGCCGGTGCGTCAGGCGGGGACGATGTTCTCGGCCGTCGGGCCCTTCTGGCCCTGCGCGATGTCGAACGACACCTTCTGGCCTTCCAGCAGCTCGCGGAAGCCGCTGGTGGCGATGTTGGAGTAGTGGGCGAAGACGTCGGCGCCGCCGCCGTCCTGCTCGATGAAGCCGAAGCCCTTTTCCGCGTTGAACCACTTCACGGTGCCAGTAGCCATTGTGTTTCTCCTTCGGAGACGGTGTCAGGAATACACCCTGTGCGCATTCCGTGTCGCCGTGATGATCAGCCGTCGGAAAGACCTTCTGGCAACCACACCTGCAACTGATGACGACAGTAGCACGGGGACATCGGCCCTGTGGGGTGGAGTTTTTCGGCGCCGTCTGCCGCATCCGGGAATACTTCCCGTGCGCCGTGCCGATTTCTTACGTCGCGACCACAGATATTGTTTTGCGCGGCGACGAGCCGCCGTCGGCCGTTTCCGCCCCCAGGGCCGTGACCTCGCGCGACGCCCCGTGCGCGGCCGCGGTGGCCGCCGTCGGGCGAGACGCCGGCGGCCGCGCCCGGAGCCCGGAACGAGACGAAGGACACACGGCGGTCAGTCCGCCGACGGGCCGGCCAGTGCGTCCAGCTCGGCGGCGAAGAGCAGCGCGGGGTCGAGACCCATTCCGGTGAAGTGCCCGGCGAGCTCCAGGGACAGGACGCCGTGCAGCCGGGTCCAGAAGGACAGGGCCCGGCGGAGGGCCGCGGGCGGGACGGAACGGCCGTCCGCCCAGTCCGCCCCGCGCCCTTCCAGGTGCGCGTCGAACGCTGTCGCGGGAAGGTCCGAGGGCAGTCGCGCGCACGCGTCCAGGAGCGTCGCCATGATCTCGGACGCGATCGCCGTGATGTCGTCGGGCGCGTGGTAACCGGGGACGGGGGTGCCGTAGACGAGGAAGTAGCGCTGGGGGTCCGACAGCGCCCAGCCCCGCAGGGCGTGGGCCAGCGCGGTCACGTCGGCGCCGGCCTCGCCGGCGGCGCGGAACGTGTCGGCGAGGCTGCGGTAGGCGTCCCTGACCAGCTCGGTGATCAGTTCGTCGCGGCCGCCGAAGTACCGGTACAGCGCGGGGCCGCTCATGCCCATCTGCTTGGCGATCGCGTTGAGGGAGAGCGCGGACGCCCCCGCCGTGGCGATCTGCTCCCACGCGCGCTGCTTGATCTCCGTGCGCACCTGGGCGCGGTAGCGCTCGCGCGGGCTCTTCGTGTCTCGATCCGCCACTGACTGCCACCTCTCCGCACCACTGCGGCCGACTCATAAGATCCGTTAGAGGTTATCACGCAAACTATTGACTCTCACCACTCCGGTCGAGGTCGTCCTGCCGGGCAAGGTCGAGCCCGAGGGACTCCTGATCCGGCACGGCGCCGTCCCCGTGGCGGGTCCGGGCCAGGTCGTGATCCGGATGGAGGCGACCGGCGTCTCCTTCGCCGAGCAGCAGATGCGCCGCGGCCGCTACTACGACCAGCCGCCGTTCCCGTTCGTGCCCGGCTACGACCTGGTCGGCACCGTGCTGACGGCCGGCGAGGGCGTCGACCCCGGCCTGGTCGGCACCCGGGTCGCCGCGCTGGTCAAGGTCGGCGGCTGGGCCAGCCATGTGCTGGTCGACGCGGCGGACGTGGTGCCCGTGCCCGACGGGATCGGCGCGGCGGAGGCGGAGACCCTCGTCGTCAACGGCATCACCGCCTGGCAGATGCTCCACCGCAAGGCCCGCGTCCGCGCGGGGCAGACCGTCGTGGTGCACGGCGCCAACGGCGGCGTCGGCTCGGTCCTGGTCCAGCTCGCCCGGGCCGCCGGCGCCCGCGTGATCGGCACGGCGTCCGCGCGCCACCACGATGCCCTGCGGGAACGCGGTGTCGTCCCCGTCGACTACCGCACCGAAGACGTCGCCGCACGGATCCGCGAACTCGCCCCCCACGGGGTGGCCGCCGTCTTCGACCATGTCGGCGGCCGCGGCATCGTCGACTCCTGGCGCCTCCTCGCCCCCGGCGGCACGCTCGTCTCCTACGGCAGCGCCTCCACCCGTGACGCCGAGGGCTCCAAGCAGTGGCCCGTCGTCAAGCTGCTCCTGCGGGTGTGGCTGTGGAACGCGCTGCCCAACCGCCGCCGCGCCTGCTTCTTCAACGTCTGGGCCGGCCGGGCCCTGGCCAGGAACCGGTTCCGGTCCCGGCTCCGCGCCGACCTCACCGAGGTCTTTGCCGCCCTCCAGCGCGGAGAGCTCACCGCCCAGATCGCCGCGCAACTGCCGCTCACCCGCGTCGCCGAGGCCCTGCGGCTGGCCGAGTCGGGAACTGTCGCGGGGAAGGTCGTCCTGACCCCGTAGCGGGCGCCCGGGAGACGAGCACGTCCGGCAGGAGGCGAGCGGCACCGACCCGCTCCCCGTCCGGGACGACGAGACCGTCCGGCCGATGACTGCGGTGCCGTGACATGCGCCAAGGGATGATCTCCCCCATGAAAGAAGCGGCAGGCTCGGGCCTCGACGACGACCACCGGTGGAGCGAGGACCTGGCGTGGGCCTACGGGTTGGTGTCACCGGACCCCGCTGAGCGCGCCGCCGCCCTCGACCGTCACGCCAGAGCCCGCACGGAGGCGGAGGAGGCGTGGGCACGGTTGCACGAAGGCCGGCTCCCGAGGCTCCTGTCCCGAGCCAGGATGCGGGCTTACCGCAGAGCCTGCGGTCGCTGCTTCCCCGGAGCACTGTGGAGCGGGAGCGGGTACGCGCACGGGGAGATCAGCGCGTGGCCGCGGTTGCCCCTCGCCCTGCTCTTCCTGGAGTGGGAGGCACGTCATCCACAGGAGTGGACGGAGCACGCCAAGGCCTGGGGCGCGAAACAGACCCTGATCCGTGACCTGGCCGCCACTGGGCACGATCGGCACCTGAGAGCGCAACTCGTCGACCTGGTCGACCTGGTGGTCCAGCGGGCCTACCGGTGCAAGGACCGCGAGTACGTGCGTGTGGCCCGGGCGGTGGACGGCGACGAGCTGCGCGACAGACTCCACACGGCACAGCGCTCGGACAACCCCGCGGCACGGCGCCACGCCCGCTACGTGCTGTGGCTCCTCGACCGCCCCGGCACTCCGAACACCCGCCATGTCTGGCGCACGTGGCTCCGCGAAGCCGAACGAGACGCAGCGTGAGACGCCCCTCGCATCGGGCGGAGCGGGGCCGGCGGGGACCCTGGCAGTGGCTACGGTCGGCCCATGCAGTGGTTCGCTCTGGTCAGCACCGTAGTCGGCGCGGCGATCGCCACGGGCTCCGCCATGCTTCTGGACCGTCAACGGTGGAAGCGGGAGCGCCTGGATCGGGAGACGCAAGCGCGTCGCACCCTGTACGGGGAGTACCTGGCCCGCTTGTCCGCAGCCCGTCACGCCTGCGGCAACCTCGCGCGGGACCCGGACATGGAACCCTCGACGCGCCGCACCACGGCTCGCGAAGCGTTCGGGCCGTGCATCGGCTTGCGGTACCAGATGACGATCAGTGCGCCCGGCCGCGTCGTGGAGGCCTCGGAGGATGCCTTCCGCCGGCTGCGTGACCTCCGTGATCGGGTGATGGAAGGGGCCCTGGTCACCGATGCCGCGTACCTGGAGGGGCGCCGGACCTATGACGACGCCCTTGCTGCGCTGCGGGCGACCATGTGAGAGGACCTGGGCGTCAGTGAAGACGGCACAGCGCCCTGACCACGCGCGATTCCCCGTAGGTCTCCGCATGACCATCGGAGCGACCCGGCACGGCTGTTCCCTCCGAATTCCTGACTGAGCGCCTGTCGAGGGTCATCGGGGCTGGCCGGAAGGCCGTTGGTGAACGGTGGTGGTCGGCTGAGGCCGGACAGGCTGCCGCATTTCGCTGTTGTACCGCCATGGCCCGGTGCCCGGCCGGTACGATGCGCCGGCTGGGCAGTGTCCACGCGACAGGGGGGCCAATGAGGCGCAAGGATCCGGAGTACCCGGCAGCGAGGGAAGCGGCCGTGCATATTCTGCGGAAGCGGGCCCGGCAGGGACAGGTCATCACGTACGGGGAGCTGAGCGCCGAGCTGGCGGCACTGGGCTTCGAGTCGATCCCGCCTCACCGCGGAGTCATGACCTATCTGCTCAAGGACGTCTGCCTCTACGGCAACGAAGACGGACGAGCACCGATGCTTTCGGCGATCGTGGTGAACAAGGCCAGCCGGGAGCCGTCCGACCAGTTCTCCCGCCTTGCCAGGAGCCTGCCCTTCTCCCGGCCGGCCGAGTGGACCTGGCGGGACGAGCAGGAGCGGGTGTTCGCTCAGCATCGTGAGGAATGATGCCGCGTTCACCACACGCTGGAAGAGTGGACCTGGCCGTCGTCGAGCAGGCCGCCAAGCGCCAGGTCACCGGCGAGGGGGAGAGCCGTGAGCGGCAAGCTGGAGACGTCGTCCTCGCGGGTGGGTTGGTATCTGTGGGAAAGCTGATGCCTGCAGCGTCACTGGCCGTTGCTGCCGCGCTTGCTGCCGGCTGTACCAGCAGCGACGGCGACGCCCCGGATGCCCGCCACACGTCTTCCGCCTCTACGGCGTCCTCTTCGGCACAGTCACCCAGCCCGGATCGTGCCGATCACATCCCCGGCGAATCCGTCACCAAGGCGCCGACCTTGCCGGACGGAGAGGTCGTCGCCAAGGCGGTGAACGCTGCCGGCAACAGGGAGCTGGACATCAAGGGTGGATTGAAAGCCGGACCGTTGTCCATCATGGTGAACTGCCAGGGCGAGGGTGAGATGGCGATCCTGGTCCAACAAGTCGGACTGAGTTTCCGGCTGAAGTGCGATGCCGGGGGAGTCAGCAGCACGTACAACCAGCTGAACCTGAAGCACACCCGCAAGCAAGGAACCGTGAGTGTGCAAGCGCCTTCCGGCGTTCGATGGGCCCTCACAGTCGGACGTGGGTGACCGGGCCTGCTGCCACGCGGTGGAGCCGTCGGCTCCACCGCGCGCGATGGCAGCCCTGCAGCGCCGCGCTGGCCCTGGCGTGCGTGCCGCATCCTTGCGGCGCGTCCCGGCGACGACTCGCGCCGATCAGGTGCTGAAGGTCCACGAGACTGTGGACGGTCCCCGGACCGCCTGCGACAGCTGACACCGGCACTGTCCCGCAGCCGGCGCCTGCCGCGTGATCGGATCGAAGTGCTGCGGCCGTTGCCGGCGCATCTGGGGAAGTGAGGGTCGCCGTGCCGGACCCTCCCGCCCGTGGAGGGTCCGGCGTCGGCCTCAGGCCGGGAAGGCCACCAGGGCGATCGGGGCCGAGGTCGGACGGTCGGAGCCTCCGGCGGGCTCCACAGTGATGCCCAGACCGGAAGCCTTCTGCACCGGCCCGTGCAGCAGCACGGCCTGGCTGGTGCGGCCCGGGTCCATCAGGCCGGCGGAGAGCATGGTGCCGTGGTCGTCCAGCCACAGCTGGTACACCCTGCCACTCGGCGGCGGCTCCATCCTCGCCGAGACGAAGACACCCTGGTCGAGGCTGCGGGAGACGACGACGGTGGCACGGGCACCGCCGGCGAGGCGGGCTGTGGTGGTGCGCGCGTCGGGCGCGGCCAGCACGGACGCCATGGCCTCGGCCCGCGCCTCTGCCCGATGAGCCTGGGTGCGCGCCTGATCGGCCTGATCCTGCTGCCACGCGGCGAGACCGCCGAAGGCCGCCGCCGCGGCGACGCACGCGGCGAGTGCCCACTGGGACGTGCGCCGGGCGCGCAGCACCACCGTCCACCTCGGCCGCGCCGGCTCCGCCGTCCGGGGCGGCTCCTGCCGCACCCCGGAGATGCGCCGCAGCACCTCCCCACGCGACGCGAGACGGGGCGCGTCGGACACCGCCAGCCCGAGGCGCGCCGCCGTGGCGGAGAACTCCGCGACCTCCTGCGCGCAGGGCGGGCAGTTCCTCATGTGCCGCTGGAAGGCGGCCCGCTCGTCCTCGCCGAGCGCGTGCAGCGCGTACGCACCGGTCAGCGTGTGCAGATCCTCGGTGGCTTTCACGCGGTCACCCCCAGGCAGTCGCGCAGCCGAATCAGTCCGTCCCGCAGCCGGGTCTTGACCGTTCCCAGGGGCAGCGCCAGGGCCTCGGCCACCTGCCGGTAGGTCAGCCCGCGGTAGTAGGCCAAGGTCACGGCCTGGCGCTGCAGTCCCGTCAGGGTGCGCAGACAACGCCGCACCTGCTCTTGTTCGATACGGGTCTGGACCTGCTCGGTGACCTCGTCGTACGCCGGCAGCCGATCCAGCAGCGCCGCCTTGGTCTCGCGCGCCGCAGAGGCCTCGACGGACCGGACGCGGTCCACCGCCCGCCGGTGAGCGAGGGTGAGGATCCAGTTGATCGCGGTACCCCGGTCCGGGCGATAGCGCGCCGCGGTACGCCACACCTCCACCAGAACCTCCTGCATCACCTCCTCCGACTGCGCCCGGTCCCGCAGCACACTGCGCACGACGCCCAGCACGGGGCCGGCCACCGTGTCGTACACGGCGGCGAAGGCTTCCTGATCGCCGAGCGCCACGCTGCTGATCAACTGTTGCAGGTCCGGCTCGCCGACAGGGTTCTTGCCGATGTACACCGGTTCTTTCACGAGGCTCCTCCCGCGGCGTGCACTGTCCGGGGGGAATCCGATACTGCTCGGCCCGCGGATTGGTCCGAGCACCGGGTTCCACGGCTGCTCCCGTGCGCCGGAGCTGTCAGCCGATCCGCAGGTTCGCACAGTGCCTGAGCGAACCGGCGCGGCGCGCGGGCGCCGCTGGTCACCGGCCAGCTCAACCCGGCGTTAGGCACCACCTGCGCCGACATCGGCGGCCACCGTCGAAGCAGCTGGCACCGATCCAGCCGTATTCCTGGGCGCCCCCGCGCATTCCTCTTCGCGAGCGCCCCCGCGTTATCCGGACAACCAGCTGATACGTAGCCGTTGCCCGGCCGGATTGGTGCGAGAAACACATTCACCAGATCGGGGGAGGGACCAATCCGCGTCCCTGCGCGGCACGGATTCCCCGCGTGACGGACGAGACGACGAATCCAGGCGGCCGGGGCCGCGGGCGCCGGCCGGTGCTCGGCGTGCTGGGCGCGGTCAGCGGTCTGGTGGCCGGGGGAGCGGCACTGGCGGTGGCCGCGTCGGTGTCCGCGTGGGTGCGGCCGCAGGCCGGGCCCGTCGTCGCCGTCGGGGGCGCGGCCGTCGACCGCACACCGGCGCCGGTGAAGGACTGGGCCGTCCGGCACTTCGGGACCGACGACAAGCTGGTGCTCCAGCTCGGCATTCTGGCCGTACTGGTGCTGTTCGCCCTGACTCTCGGAGTCCTCGCGCTGCGGAACCGGCGCGCGGGCGCCGCGGGCGTCCTCCTCATCGGCGTCGTCGGTGCGATCGCCGCTGTCAGCCGCCCGGACTCCTCCGGGCCCGTCGACGCGGTGCCGTCCCTCGCCGGTGCTCTGGCGGGAGCGCTGCTGCTGCACTTTCTCATCGGACGCCTGCGGCGGCCGGCACACCCGGCCGGAGCCGCGACCGCTTCCGGACCGGGCGCCGGGGACGGAGCCGGCTGGGACCGCCGCGGGTTCGTGATCGCGGCCACCGCGGCCGCCGCCGCGTCGGCGGGGGTAGGAGCCCTGGGGCGCTCCGTCGGCGGAGCACGCGGCCAGGACGCGGCCGCGTCCCGCCGGGACGTCGTACTCCCCGCGCCGGCCTCACCCGCTGCCCCGGTACCCAGGGGCGCGCAGGTGAGGGTCGCGGGCACCAGCCCTTTCACCACCCCGAACAGTGCCTTCTACCGGGTGGACACCGCCTTGGTGGTGCCGAAGGTCAACGCCAGGACCTGGCGTCTGCGCGTCCATGGCAAGGGCGTCGCCCGCCCGGTCACGCTGTCCTTCGCCGATCTGCTGCGCCGTGAGCTGATCGAGCGGGACATCACCCTGACCTGCGTCTCCAACGAGGTGGGCGGACCCTACGTCGGCAACGCGCGCTGGATCGGTGTACGCCTTGCCGACCTGCTCGCCGAGTGCGGCGTGAAGCCACCCACCCGAGGCGGACCGGCCGACCAGCTGGTGGCCCGCTCGGTGGACGGCATGACGATCGGCAGCCCCGTCGAGGACCTGATGGACGGCCGCGACGCGTTGCTGGCGCTCGGCATGAACGGCGCACCGCTGCCCTTCGAGCACGGTTTCCCCGTCCGGATGGTCGTGCCCGGCCTGTACGGCTACGTCTCCGCCTGCAAGTGGATCCAGGACATCGAACTGACCACGTTCGACGCCTACGACGCCTACTGGGTCAAGCGGGGCTGGGCCCGCAAGGCGCCGATCAAGACCCAGTGCCGCATCGACACGCCCAAGCCCTTCGCCCGGCCCAGGACCGGCACCGTCATGGTCGCCGGCGTCGCCTGGGCCCAGCACCGCGGCATCGACAAGGTCGAGGTGCGCGTCGACGACGGCCCCTGGCAGCAAGCCACCCTGGCCGCCGAGGACACCCGCGACACCTGGCGCCAGTGGTCTTTCCCCTGGCAGGCCACCAAAGGCGGCCACATCCTCACCGTCCGGGCCACCGACCGCACCGGTCAGGTCCAGACCGAACACCGCACCAGGACCATCCCGGACGGCGCCAGCGGCCGGCACTCCGTCGTGGTCACCGTCGACTGACCCCCTGAACCAACCCCCGCATCTGATCAACGTCGCGGCATCCACCGCGTCAACCACAGGAGAAGGACACCATGAACACTCGTATCCGTCGTATCGCCGTCACCGTGACCGCCGCCGCTGTCCTGCCCATCGCGCTCAGCGCCTGCTCCGGGAGCGACAGCGGCTCCTCCGCCAAGGCGTCCGGCTCGGCCCCGGCTTCCGCGTCCGCCTCGGACGACGGGAGGACCGGCGCCGGTGGCACCTCGATGGCCGACCAGCCCTTCGGCCCGGCCTGCGCGGCCGTGCCGAAGAACGGTGCCGGCTCGTTCGACGGCATGGCCAAGGACCCGGTGGCCACCGCAGCCTCCCACAACCCGGTGCTGTCCACCCTCGTCACCGCGGTGAAGAAGGCCGGCTTGGTCGACACCCTCAACAACGCCCAGGACATCACGGTCTTCGCCCCGACCAACGACGCCTTCGCCAAGATTCCCAAGGCGACCCTGGACAAGGTCCTGAACGACAAGGCCCAGCTGACGAAGATCCTCACCTACCACGTCGTCGGCAAGAAGCTGATGCCGAAGGACCTGGCCGACGGTTCCTTCGCCACCCTGGAGAAGGGCAAGATCACGACCAGCGGGTCCGGTGAGTCGTACACCGTCAACGACTCCGCCAAGGTCGTCTGCGGCAACGTCAAGACCGCCAATGCCAACGTCTACATCATCGACACCGTCCTGATGCCCGCCGGCTGACGGCCGTCCACAGCCGGGCGCCCGTGAGAGGGCGCCCGGCCCGCTTGCGCGCTTCACGAACAACCCAGAGGCCGTACAGACGGCCCTGGACATTCACAACGGGACCTACTCACCATGACGTACCACCTCCTCATCGTGGAGCCCCTGACTCTCGACGCCGTCACGGCCGCACTTGCGCAGTGTCTGGACGTGGGCGTCCAGGCGGTGGACGTCGCCGACGAGGACACAGACCAGGACCTGCGCAACTGGGATGCCCTGGTGCTGTGCGAGATGGCGACCGTCCTGGGTGATGTGTCCACGTCTCTCGACATCTATGTCCATGAGTCGGTGCAGCCGCGACCCAGCGAGCGAGAGCTGGCATCCGCCTTCGCCCGGTCCGCAGGCGCCCTGGTCCTCTTCCCCGCCGAGGAGGCACCGCCGAGCGCGTACTGGCTGGCAACGGAGAGCGGACTCGTCACACGGTCACGTCTGTATGAGACCGACGACGAAGAACCCCGCTACACGATCGACAGGGTCGAGGCGCCCATCGACCGGCTCCCGCACGTCACGGTGGCGCGCATTCCCGAAGTGGTCCGTGAACTGAGGATCGCCACCCCGCTCAGCGACGTCTTCGCCGCGCAGCTGCACCGCATGCATCCGAAGGAGAGCGACACCCCGGGAACCCCGTTCCGGACGGCAAGGAGTTCCCTGATCGCCTGGGAGAAACTCGTCCGCCAGATGGAAGCCGCCTGGGCCCCCTCCGGCTGGTATCCGTCCGACCTCTACGTCGAGCGCCTAGCAGCGCGCGACAAGTTGGAGCAACTGCGCAATCAGCTCCCCCCGAACGTAACCGTCCTCCTGCAGAACGCTCTTGAGTCGCTGGACGACCTCTTTGCCGACCTGACAGTCGACGACACGGATGGCTTGCTCGGCAAGGAGCCGCTTCCGGGGAAGGACGCCGCCTCGGCACACGGATGGTGGTGGAACCGCCGCCCGGAATGCCTGCCCTGGTGATCTGACGGACCGGTGCCCCCGGCTGCAGTGCAGCCTGGCCGGACCCGGTCTGAGACGTTCTGGACGGACCCTCGGCTGCGAGATACGCCGATGGCGCTGCGATGCTGCCGGAATTTGTGGCCCGAGGCGGACGTCGTCTGCGCCTCCGAGCCACTGGAGCCGGATGACTACATCAAGTCCATCGGCGAAGAGATCACCACCGACAGCAAAGGGCCCAGGTCTCTGACCTGGGCCTTCAGCATGGAGCGGGTGACGAAAATCGAACTCGCGCATTCAGCTTGGGATTCTGCGATAACGGGCCGTCTTGTCAGGCACTGACCTGGGAAAACCCATGGCGGAGGCCGCTGCCTGGCACCGCTGCATTGACCGTGGTTCCCCGCTGTTCCCCGCACGATCTGGTGCTCTTGTGGTGCGGCGGACTTCAGCGCTGGAGCACAGGTACCGGCTCGATGACGTCGGCCCAGACGCGGTCACCCCATGGGTTGCCCACCACGCCCAGGCGTGCCGCGACGACATCGTCGAGGAAGTGCGCTTGCGCGACACTGAGCGTCTCGCGGGGCCACCACAACGAGTCGCACTCAGTGCACAGCGCGAAGCATGCCCCATCAGCCTTGAAACGGTATGGCTGGACCCAGTCCTGCTCACAGCGTGGACAGACACGTCTGGCTGACATGACCAGCACGGTACCCCGAGCGCAAGCGCACGCTCTCCAAGTCTGTTGGCGGCCCGCCAGGCCGTCCGGGCGCTCGTCACGAGCGGAGGGCCGGACCCGCTTGAACGGAGGTGTCCGCGAGAAGGGCGCACCGTTCCGTCGCACCTCCTTCGGCCGGAAGTGGCACCGTGCCCGAGCCGCCGCCGGGCTCCCCGACGACTTCCGTTTCTACGACCTGCGCCACACCGGGCACACCCTCTCAACCCGGTCCGGCGCCACCCTCAAGGACACGATGGTCCGTGCCGGGCAGTCCTCCGAGAAGGCCGCGCTGATCTACCAGCACTCTGACGAGGAGCGGCAGGAAGAGGTCGCCGCCGGCCTCGATGCCACCGTTCGGAAGGCTCGGGCTGAGGCTGCCAAGAAGGCGGCCGACGAGCCTTCTGGCACGGATCTGGCACGCGGCGACTGATCACCACGCGCAACAACAAGGCCCAGGTCTCTGACCTGGGCCTTCAGCATGGAGCGGGTGACGAGAATCGAACTCGCGCTCTCAGCTTGGGAAGCTGATGTTCTACCATTAAACTACACCCGCGTAAGTACGGACGGGGCCTGGAGGGGCCGGTGTCCGGACGCTTGCTCACTTTACATCATCGCAGACCCCCGGTGCTCGGACCCCGGGGGTCTCGGTGCGTTTTCGGGAGTGGGATCCGGCTGCGGGCGGGCGGAGTTGGGGCGTACGGTGGGGCGTCGGGGGCAGGGTGTGAGAGGGCCGGAGTGCCGCGTGGAGAGTCGTCTCTTTGATCCCGTAATGTGGCTTTTGTCGTCCGGGTAGGAACGCCGGACGCGGCTCTTGGGGAAGGGACTTGAGGGACTTGATGGAACGCACCGTCGTCCGATGCGCGGACGGGCACGTCTTCAGCACCGCTTCGTTCCCGATGCAGAAGGCCGAGCGGCTCGGCCCCGGCCGCCTCGTGCGCTGTCCGCGCTGTGCGCGGCTGCGCAGTGCGGTGCCTGTCGAGCTGCAGAAGCAGTGACGGCAGGAGTGCGGGACCGGCGGTAGCCGGGCTGTCACAGCGGGCGCGCGGGATCGTCGTGATTGTCACGGCTCCGCGCGCCTTGCGTATCCTCGCTACGTGCTTCTCTCAGACAAGGACATCCGGGCCGAGATCGACGCCGGGCGGGTACGGATCGATCCCTATGACGAATCCATGGTCCAGCCGTCGAGCATCGACGTGCGGCTGGACCGGTACTTCCGGGTGTTCGAGAACCACCGGTACCCGCACATCGACCCCTCCGTCGAGCAGGCGGATCTGACGCGGCTGGTGGAGCCCGAGGGGGACGAGCCGTTCATCCTGCACCCCGGGGAGTTCGTGCTGGCCTCCACGTACGAGGTCATCACCCTGCCCGACGACCTGGCCTCGCGGCTGGAGGGCAAGAGCTCGCTCGGGCGGCTGGGGCTGGTCACGCACTCCACCGCCGGCTTCATCGACCCCGGCTTCAGCGGGCACGTCACCCTGGAGCTGTCCAATCTGGCCACGCTCCCCATCAAGCTGTGGCCGGGGATGAAGATCGGCCAGCTCTGCATGTTCCGGCTGACCTCGCCGGCCGAGTCCCCCTACGGCAGCGAGCGCTACGGCTCCCGGTACCAGGGGCAGCGCGGGCCGACCGCCTCGCGGTCCTACCTGAACTTCCACCGGACCCAGGTGTGAGGGAGGCGACGGCATGAGCAGCGCAGACGTGCGGGAGAACCTGACCTACGAGCAGTTCGGCGCCGCGGTCCGGGAGCTGGCGCAGACCATCGCCGACGACGGCTACGAGCCCGACATAGTGCTCAGCATCGCGCGGGGCGGGGTGTTCGTCGCGGGCGGCCTCGCCTACGCCCTCGACTGCAAGAACATCCACCTGGTGAACGTGGAGTTCTACACCGGTGTGGGGACCACCCTGGAGATGCCGGTCATGCTGGCGCCCGTGCCCAACGTGATCGACTTCTCCGACAAGAAGGTGCTGATCACCGACGACGTCGCCGACACCGGCAAGACGCTGAAGCTGGTCCGCGACTTCTGCCTCGACACCGTCGCCGAGGTGCGCTCCGCGGTGATCTACGAGAAGTCGCACTCCCTCGTGAAGTGCGAGTACGTGTGGAAGCGGACCGAGGACTGGATCAACTTCCCGTGGAGCGTCGAGCCGCCCGTGGTGCGGCGGGGCGGGCAGGTTCTCGACGCCTGAGGCGCCGCGGGCACCGGGGCGCCGGCGCGGGTGACCGTGCTCGCGGCCGGGACGGGCGAAGGGCCTCCGGCCGGTGTGCCGGAGGCCCCTTCTCCGCCGTGCGGGACGGCTAGAACGTGCCCAGCTTCACGATCGACAGCAGCGCGACCAGCTGGATCGCCGCCGCGCCCAGCGCCTTCGGCCAGGGCAGGTCGTGGGAGCGGGAGACCATCAGGGTGAGCAGGGCGCCCGCGCCGACCCAGGTGGCCCAGCCGAGGATCTGCACGAAGCCGGCGTCGCCGCCGAAGAACATGGCGACGACCAGGCGGGGCGCGTCCGTGAGGGCCGTGATCAGCATGGACAGGCCGACCGTGGGCTGCCAGGCGCCGTCGCCGCCGAGCTGGCGGGCCAGGGTGTGGGTGACCACGCCCAGGACGAAGAGGCCGAGCACCATCACGACCGCGGTGATCAGCACGATCGGCACCGCGTCGGCGAGGGGCGCGCTGATCGCGTCCTGGCGGGCGCCGTCGAAGCCGAAGACGGCGAGCAGGCCGTAGAGGAAGGTGACGACGAGGGCGGGCACCCACATCGTGTAGTCCCGCATGCGCAGGAAGGTCCGGTCGGGGGAGAGGAAGATCCCCTTCAGCAGTTCCTTCCAGTGCAGGGGCGGACCGAGCGGCGCGGCGGGTGCGGTGGCCGCGCCGGCGTGGTAGGTCGCGCCGTGGGTGTAGCCGGCGGCCTCGTCGACCGAGAACACCTGGGTGTGGCCCGGGTTGTCGGCCGCGTACGGGTCGTGCGCGCCGTGCCCGTGGCCCGGGTGGCCGCCGTCGCCGAAGTACTCCGGCCCGTCGTCGGCCGGCCCCGGGTGGCCGTGCGCCCGCCCCGGCTGCGGGTACGGCGGCTGCGGCGCCTGCGGGTAGCCGTACGAGGGGCCGGGGCGCCCGTACGACGGCTGACCGTACGGCGGTCCCCCGGCCTGAGCGGGGCCGCGCCCGTGCCCGTGCCCCTGCCCGTGTCCGTACGACGGTCCCTGCGGGGCCTGTTGTCCTTGGGGGGTGCGGTCGTCCCTGCCCCCGCGTCCGATCCTGAATCCAGCCACGTCATCGAACGTACCTGGTCCCGGACGCCGGCGTGCCGGGCCCGGCGCTCCGGGCCCGGCTTTGCGGCCGACCTGTGACATCCCCTAAGGGACCGTCAGGCGTGACGCCGGGGGCGGCTCCGGGCGCGCGCCGCATCCCGTGCGGGCCTGCCGCGGGCCGGCGCCGGGCCCCGGCGGGCCGGCGGGGGTCAGTCCGCCATGACGGCGGTGAACTGCGGGGCACCCGAGGTCGAGACGCCCGCGGAGTCCGCCCCGAAGGCCCGCGCACCGGAGGTGGTGATCTTCTTGCCGTCGGACGGCAGGTAGGTGAGCGCGCCGTCGCCGCCGTTCTCGTAGGAGCCGATCACCAGGTCGGCCCTGCCGTCGCCGGTGACGTCGTCGAGCTTGACCTCGGCGCCGAACAGGTCGCCCGTCTCGTCGCCGCCGGGGACGCCCGCGGTGCCCTGGGAGAACGCCTGGATGCCGGAGGCGGTGTCCACGCCGGAGGCGGAGCCGTACAGGACGGTGACGTTGCCGGTGTCGGACACGCCGTCGATGTCCTCCTGCGGGCTGCTGACGACGAGGTCCTGGTAGCCGTCGCCGTTGATGTCGCCGAGGTCGAGCTCCCAGCCGAAGGCGTCGCCCTTCTCGGAGGCGCCGGGCACGTTGCCGGTGTTCTGGGTGATGCCGGTGGTGGCGGCCGGGCCGGAGGCGGAGCCGTAGGTGATGTTCACCTTGCCGCCGGTGGCGGAGTCGGGGACGGAGGTGCCGTCGCCGAGGGTGGTGTCCCAGTCGGCGCCGCTGACGATGTCGCCGAAGTGGTCGCCGTTGACGTCGCCGACGGCGGTGACGATGCCGGCCTTGAGGGTCTTGGCGGAGGCGCCGCTCAGGCCGCTGGTGGTGCCCGGGAGCCAGTAGTTGGTGTTCCAGCCGTACCGCGTCCTGGTCTCGTAGCCGTCGACGACGAGGTCGGTGCGCCCGTCGCCGTTGACGTCCCCGGCGGTCAGGTTCAGCGGGCCGTAGGGGTAGTCGTTGGTGCCCGACTGGATGGGCGGCTTCACGGTGGTGCGGCTGCCGTGGGCGCCGGCGGTGGTGAAGCCGCCCCGGTACAGGTACAGGGTGGCGGCGGAGCTGCCGACGACCAGGTCGGCCTTGCCGTCGCCGTCGAAGTCGCCGGCGGCCAGGTTCTTGCCCCAGTAGTCGTGGGAGGAGGCGGCCGGGTCGGACACGCCGGTGCTCTTGCCGGTCAGGCCGGTCGGGGAGCCCCACAGGATGGTCAGGCTGCCGCCGTTGGCGTCGGTGCCGACCTTCTCGCCCGGGGAGCCGACGGCGAGGTCGTCGTAGTGGTCGCCGTTGAAGTCGGCGTAGGCGAGGTCGCCGCCGAACATGTCCTCGGCCTCGGCGGTGCCGGGGACGCCGGTGCTGTTCTGGCTGAGGGTGGTGCGCTTGGCGGAGGAGACGCCGGTGGCCGTGCCGTACGCGACGACGACCTGTCCGGCGTTCTTCCGGTTGCTGACGTAGGCGGTGGCCGCCGAGGTGGCGATGTCGCCGTAGCCGTCGCCGTTGAAGTCGGCCTTGGCGACCGTGACGGAGTCGGCGGCGGTGGCGGGCGACGCGGCGAACGTGAGCAGACCGCCCGTCAGCGCGGCCGCGGTGGCCGTCGCGAGGACGAGTCGTGAGTGCGTGTGCATGCGTTCTCCTGCGGCATGCGGGGGACGCCCGGCGGGGCGCCCGCAGTCAATGGGGTGCGGTCCGTCCGTGTTCACCAGGGGTTGTCCCGTGGTTCACGAGACGAACGGCGATCAGGAGACCCGCCGGGAGGCCACAGGGTTGTACGCGTGTTCGAGGAATGTCCGCGGGGCGCCGCGACGGTCCGGGGCGGCCGCGTGCGGGGCGGCACGGGGTGTGTGAGCGCCGGACACGCGGTGCGCCGCCCGTCGGTGCGCCAGGATGGGCCCATGAGCGTAGTGAAGATCAATGTGCTGACCGTACCCGCCGAGCAGCGGGAGGTGCTGGAGAAGCGGTTCGCCTCGCGGGCCCACGCCGTGGAGAACTCCGACGGCTTCGAGTGGTTCGAGCTGCTGCGGCCCGTCGAGGGCACCGACACCTACCTCGTCTACACCCGCTGGCGGGACGAGGAGTCGTTCCAGGCGTGGATGGAGGGGCCGATGAAGTCCGCGCACCAGGGCGGCGGCGAGGGCGCCGAGCGTCCGAAGCCGGCTGCCTCCGGTTCCACCCTGTGGTCCTTCGCCGGCCGGCCCGGCAGGTGGCGCCGGCCTCGGTGGAGGAGCTGGCCGCGGCGGTGCGCCGGGCGCACGAGGACGGCCTGAGGGTGACTCGAACATCACGGAGAACAGCCGGGCCCCGAGCACGGAGACCGGCAGCGCCACGATGAGCGTGAACCAGAACGTGGGCAGGCCGGGTGCGACGAGATGCGGGGCCGCTCGGCGGCCGACGGCCAGCACGAGGGGCAGATGGATGAGGTAGAGGCTGTAGGAGAAGCTCCCGAGACGCTGGACCGGGCGTGCGGTGAGGAGCCGTACGAGGAGGGCGGGTCTGCCGGTGGCGACAGCGGCCAGCAGCATGGCCATGGCCGGCGCGACGGCGAGATCCACCCAGAAGTAATGGGTGACCGTCCAGACGGAGCCCTTGACGACGCCCAGAGCGACGACAGGAACTGCGGCCAGGACGGCTGACCATCCCCACGGCAGGCGCCGGAGCCGGTCGGGTGCGGCGACGATTCCCGCGCCCAGCATGCCGGCGACGAACACCGGGGCGAGATGCGGGGTGAGCCGGTTGTCGCCCTCCGCAGGGGTTCCGCCGGCCGCCGTCAGACCGAGGGCGACCACCGGCAGGAGGGCGCATGCGGCCAGGACGACCGCGCCCATGCGCCGTCGGACGAACAGCAGGACGGGGAAGAGGAGGTAGAGCTCGGCCTCCACTGCGATCGACCAGAAGGCGCCGTTCGGTGTGGGGGCGGTGAGCATGTCCTGGGCGATCAGGCCGTACACCAGGACCGAGGCGCCGGTGGGCGGCCCGAGATGCGAGGCGGGCACCACGAACCACGAGATGATCAGGCTCATGGCCAGGGCCGCCCAGTACGGAGGCAGGATGCGCCGTGCGCGTCGGCGCAAGAACCGTAAGACGCCTTCGAGCCGCCAGCCGTGGCGCGCGGGGGAGAGGGCCAGTGAGAAGCCGGACAGGACCAGGAAGAAGACGACGGCGAGACGCCCGAACATCAGCGCGTCCAGCCATGGGGGCGCCGAACTGTCCGGATAGCCCGGGAACGTGTAGAGCCAGCAGTGGAACAGGACCACATAGAGCGCCGCGAGACCGCGCAGGCCGTCGAGGCCGGGCACCTGCCCAGGAACGGATGCCCCGATCGCTCCCTCCCGCCGGCCCCTCGAGGGGGCTGAGGGGGCTGAGCCCGGACCGCCGCTGACCGGACGCCTCGCATGCACCGGGATCGATCCATCCTGTGGGACGTGGCTGCGCCATGCGCCTGCGCCGGGCGGCGCGGTGCCACCCGCAGCGACTGGTACGGGACGTCCGGTGGAGCGGTTCGACGAGATGCCCGATCCGGCCGGTTCTCGCCGCTCCTGGCGTGAATCGTCCGCGGCGTCCGCGGGTGGAAAAGGGGCGGACCGTCCACGGTCGGCGGGTCACCACAGGGGGGACGCGGCGGCAGCCGGGGACGGTCCGAGGAGGCGGGGCGGGAGGGGTGTCAGCGGCCTCGCGGGCCGCCCTTGGGCAGCTTGACGCCCTTCGGCATGGGCCCCTTGGGCAGCGGCATGTTGCTCATCAGGTCGCCCATGGCGCGCAGCCGGTCGTTGGTGGCCGTCACCTGGGGGCCGGTGAGCACGCGCGGGAGCTTCAGCATGGTCGTGCGCAGCTTCTTCAGCTCGACCTGGCCCTCGCCGTTGCCGACGATCAGATCGTGCACCGGCACGTCCGCGACGATGCGGTTCATCTTCCTCTTCTCGGCGGCCAGCAGGCTCTTCACCCGGTTCGGGTTGCCCTCGGCGACCAGCACGATGCCGGCCTTGCCGACCGCCCGGTGCACCACGTCCTGGCTGCGGTTCATCGCCACCGCGGGCGTGGTCGTCCAGCCCCGGCCGATGTTGTCCAGCACGGCGGCCGCGGCCCCCGGCTGGCCCTCCATCTGGCCGAAGGCGGCCCGCTCGGCCCGGCGGCCGAACACGATCGCCGTCGCCAGCAGGGCGATCAGCAGGCCGAAGATCCCCAGGTAGACCGGGTGGCCGAGCAGGAAGCCGATCGCGAGGAAGACACCGAGCGTGCCGATGCCGACGGCCGCGAGTACCAGGCCGATCGTCTTGTCGGCCTTCCGGGTCATCTTGTACGTGAGGGCGATCTGCTTCAGTCGCCCGGCATTCGCGGCGTCCGCCGCGGTTTCCTTCCTCGCCATGGCACGCAGTCTACGTGGCCCCCGAAGCGCGGACGACGGCAGTGCCCTCGCGGGCCCGGCGTCAGGGCCGGGTGGCGGCCTGGTCCAGGACCCGCTGCGCCTCCACCCGGTCCTTGGCGCGGCGGCGGTCCTCCAGGACGGAGGTCCAGGCGTTGCGGCGGGCGGTGCGCTGACCGCCGCTCATCAGCAGCGACTCGACGGCGCGCAGGGCCTCGGTGAAGGACGGGAGGGCGGTGGCGCGTACCGGCGCGGCCTGCATGGTCGTGGTCCCCCTTCGGAGCGGATGGTGTACGGGGCGTGATAACAAGGTCACGGTTCGGTGTTACCAGCGGGTGTCCGACCGGTCAAACACCGGTGAAGCCCGGGTACGGGGTCCGGGAACGCCGACGCGGCCCCGAGGAGCGCCCTCATCTGCGAGAACGCCCGGGACCGCGTCGACTCGGCCATTACCGGCCGGTAGGTGCGTGTGTGTGAACCGGCACCCGCCGCTCACACCGCCTGGGCCGCGATGTAGGAGCCGCGCTTCTCGATCGCCATCTGGTACAGCCGCCCGGCCCGGTACGAGGACCGCACCAGCGGGCCGGACATCACACCGGAGAAGCCGATCTGCTCGGCCTCCTCCTTCAGCTCCACGAACTCCTGCGGCTTCACCCAGCGCTCCACCGGGTGGTGGCGCACGGACGGACGCAGGTACTGGGTGATGGTGACCAGCTCGCAGCCCGCGTCGTGCAGCTGCTTCAGCGCCTCGCTGACCTCCTCGCGGGTCTCGCCCATGCCGAGGATCAGGTTCGACTTGGTGACCAGGCCGTAGTCGCGGGCCTCGGTGATGACCTTCAGGGAGCGCTCGTAGCGGAAGCCGGGGCGGATCCGCTTGAAGATCCGCGGGACGGTCTCGACGTTGTGCGCGAAGACCTCGGGGCGGGCGGAGAAGACCTCCTCCAGCTGCTCGGGCACCGCGTTGAAGTCGGGGGCGAGCAGCTCGACCTTCGTACGGCCGCCCTCCCGGTCCGCGGTCTGCCGGTGGATCTGGCGCACCGTCTCGGCGTACAGCCAGGCGCCGCCGTCCTCCAGGTCGTCACGGGCGACGCCGGTGATCGTCGCGTAGTTGAGGTCCATGGCGACCACGGACTCGCCGACGCGGCGCGGCTCGTCGCGGTCGAGCGCCTCGGGCTTGCCGGTGTCGATCTGGCAGAAGTCGCAGCGCCGGGTGCACTGGTCGCCGCCGATGAGGAAGGTCGCCTCGCGGTCCTCCCAGCACTCGTAGATGTTCGGGCAGCCGGCTTCCTGGCAGACCGTGTGCAGGCCCTCGCTCTTCACGAGGTTCTGCATCTTCGTGTACTCGGGACCCATTTTCGCCCGGGTCTTGATCCACTCGGGCTTGCGCTCGATGGGGGTCTGGCTGTTGCGGACCTCCAGGCGCAGCATCTTGCGTCCGTCGGGTGCGACTGCGGACACGACCGGCTCCCTGTGACTTCGATTCTTCGGCGTACACCAGCGTACGCCCGTGTTCATTGCGCCCTGCCGCTGAGGTGAACCCCACGACCGCAGGGCGCATTCCCCCTCGCGGACGCTCAGGCGGACGCCTTCTCGACCGCCCGCGGCTTCAGCTCGGCGTTCTCCAGGACGTCCCTCAGGTGCTTCTCGACCACCGGCAGGACCTCCTGGACGGTGACGTCCCGGCCCAGCTCGCCGGCGAGCGAGGTGACGCCCGCGTCGCGGATGCCGCACGGGATGATCCGGTCGAACCAGGCGTTGTCCGGGTTCACGTTGAGGGCGAAGCCGTGCATCGTGACGCCCTTGGCGACGCGGATCCCGATCGCCGCGATCTTGCGGTCCTCGCGCCGCTGGCCCGCGTTCGAGGGGGCGTACTCAGGACCGTTGAGACGGGGGTCGAACTCCTCGTCGTGCATCCGCGGGTCCAGGTCCAGGGACAGCCCTCCGACGCCTCCCGGCGCCGGCCGCTGCTCGACCGGGTCGCCCAGCACCCACACGCCGCTGCGGCCCTCGACCCGCGTCGTCTCCAGGCCGAAGTCGGCGCAGGTGCGGATGAGGGCCTCCTCCAGCCGCCGCACGTGCGCGACCACGTCCACCGGGCGCGGCAGCTTCTGGATCGGGTAGCCCACCAGCTGGCCCGGGCCGTGCCAGGTGATCTTGCCGCCGCGGTCCACGTCGATGACCGGGGTGCCGTCCAGCGGGCGCTCGCTGTCCTCGGTGCGCCGGCCGGCCGTGTACACCGGCGGGTGCTCCAGGAGCAGCACGGTGTCCGGTATCTCGTCGGCGAACCGCGCCGCGTGCACCCGGCGCTGCTCGTCCCAGGCCTCCTGGTACTCGACGGCATCCGCACCGAACCCCATACGGACGAACCGCAACTCACTCACGGCAAGCGCCTCCCTCAGCGACCGGCGTGTCAGGCGTGCAACGCGCCCACGCCACTGTACGTCCGACCGGGCCGCGTCAGCCCTACGGGCGTTCCTCACACGATCGGATGAATGGGTGGGGAAGTGTGCGACCGTCTGCTCACTCTTGGCTACATTCGCGCCGTTCGTGAGGCCATAAGGGCTGTTCAAAGCAATCCGGGCACTTCGGGGGCCCGGAAGGCAGGAGACCGCACCGCAGATGACGGACCGACCCGCGCAGCGCACCCCCAACCGCCAGCTCGCCGCGCTCATCGCAGAAGCGGGGTTCTCCAACGCGGGTCTGGCCCGTCGCGTCGACCAGCTCGGCCTGGAGCACGGGCTGGACCTCAGATACGACAAGACCTCGGTCACCCGCTGGCTGCGCGGGCAGCAGCCGCGCGGCACGACCCCCGCCCTCATCGCCGAGGTGTTCACCCGCCGGCTCGGACGCCGGCTCACCGCCCAGGACCTCGGCCTGGACGCCTGCGCGCCGGTGTACGCCGGGCTGGAGTTCGCGGCCACCCCGGAGGAGGCCGTGGACATCGTCAGCGGGCTGTGGCGCAAGGACTCCGGCAGCCACGCCGAACTGCGCAAGATCGCCTTCACCCCGGCCGGACTCGTCGTGCCCAGCCGCGACTGGCTGATCGGCAGACCCGACGACAAGGTGGCCCGGGAACCGGCACGCCGGGTGCCCCCGCAGGGACGGCCCGGCGCGGGGAAGCTCCCGCCGCAGCAGGGGACGCCGGCGCGGGCCCGCGGCCACGCCGAGCGCGCCCCCGGCCACCGGGTCACCGGCGGCGACATCGCCGCGCTGCACTCGGTGGGGGAGCTGTTCCGCACCCTCGACGACCGGTTCGGCGGCGGCCACGCCCGGCAGGCGCTGGTGCGCTATCTGGAGCACGAGTGCGAGCCCATGCTCCGCGGCAGCTACGACGAGCAGACCGGGCGGCGCCTGTTCGCGGCCGCCGCCGACCTGACCCGGCTCGCCGGCTGGACGTCGTACGACATCGCCGCGCACGGGCTCGCCCAGCGTTACTTCGTGCAGGCCCTGCGGCTCGCCCAGGCGGCCGGCGACCGGGCGTACGGCTCCTTCGTCCTGGTCACCATGAGCCGCCAGGCCGTCTACCTCGGCCACGGCAGGGAGGCCGTGCAACTGGCGCGGGTCGCCCAGCAGGGGGTCGGCTCGGGTGCCCCGCCGGTCGTGCAGGCGCTGCTGCACGCCGCCGAGGCGCGGGCGCACGGCGTCCTGGGCGAGGTCCGGGCGTGCACCGCCGCGCTGGCACGGGCCGAGCGCGCCCTGGAGGCGGCGCGGGCCGGGGACGAGGTGCCGTACTGGGCCGCGTTCTTCGACGAGGCGCAGCTCGCCGACGAGTTCGGGCACTGCCACCGGGATCTGCAGCAGTTCCGGGCCGCCGCCCAGCACGCCGAACGCGCCCTGCAGCTCCGCGCGCCCGCCTACGCCCGCAGCCGGCTGTTCTGCCGGGTCGTCCTCGCCACCGCCCGCCTCGGCCTCGGCGAGCTCGACCAGGCGTGTGCGCTGGCCGCCGAGGCCGCGGGCCAGGCGGCGCAGATGCGCAGCGCCCGCGCGGTCGAGTACGTGCGGGACTTCGAGCGCCGCCTGGAGCCGTACAAGGACGCGGCCCCGGTGCGGGGCTACCGCGAGAGGGTCGCGGCACTCGGCTGACCGGGCCGGCCACCGCCCACCGGCCGCCCCGCGGGCAGCCCGACGGCGACGAGCGGCCGTCCGGCACCGGCCGGCGGGGCGGGGCGCGCTGCTGCGGGCAGGCCCGCGGGGCGGCGCCGGGCCCGGCGGCCGTCCGGTGCCGTGCCGGTGGGGCGGGGCGTGCCCGCTGGCAGCGGTGGGCCGGTCCGACGGCGGTCGGCGGTGTGCGTCCCGCGGGCGGGGGCGGAGCGCGCTGCTGCGGGCAGGCGGACAGCCGTCCCCACCCGCCGCGGCGGCGGTGACGGGCGGCGCCTCCCCCCGGAGCCGCCGTCGCGGCGGGTCCGGTCGGGGACGGGGGCCGGAGCCCCCGCCCCGGCGGGGACGGTCGGTGGCGCCGCCCGGGTCGCCGTCGCGGTGGGTCCGCTCGGGCGGCGGTGGCCGGCGGGGCGGGCCCGGGTGTCGTCTCCCGACTCGGTTCCGCGGGTGGGGCGGGGGCCGTCCGGTGGTGGCGCTGCTGCGAGCAGCCGAGCCGAGACCTCCCCCCGGAATCGTCGTCGTGGTGCGTCCGGTCGAGGGAGCGGACGGCGGCCCCGCCGCGGCGGTGATCGGTGGTGCCGGCCGGGCCGTCGTCGCGGCGGGTCCGGCTCACGCGGGCGGTGGGCCGGTGCGTCGGCGGTGGGCGGTGGTGCCGGGGCGGAGCCGTCGTCGCGGTGGGTCCGCTCGGGCGGCGGGGCGGTGCCGTCGCGGGTGGCGGGTGTCGTTCGGCGCGCCCCGGCGCCGCGGCGCCGGGGGGCGCCCGCGGGGCGCAAGCCGCGCGCGGCCGCGGCG
>NZ_JBEXTB010000048.1:0-25639 GCF_040613915.1 Streptomyces sp. NPDC006193 | reverse complement strand
CCCCGCGGGGGCGGCCCGGGGGGCCCGGGGCGGCCGCCCGCGCCGCTCCCCGCCCCCGGGGGGGGGGGGGCGGCCCCCCCCCGGGGGCCGCCCCCCCCCGCCGGCGTGTGCGGCCGGTGCCGGCCGCGGCCCGTCGTCAGCCGTCCTTGCCCATGGCCTTGCGGACGGCGTCCCGCGTGCGGTCGACCACGGCGGCGAGCGGGCCGAGGGTGAGGTTCTTCGCCGCCGACTCCGTGCCGGGATGCGGATGGGTCGGGGCCATCGCCTCCGCCGCCCGCACCGCGGACGCCATGGACGCCAGACGCTCCTTGTCGGCATGGCGGCGGATGTGGTTGAACTCGTACCGTTCCTCGGCGCGGGCGTGGGCCATGACGTCCAGCCGCAGGGTGCGCAGCTCGGTCAGGAACTTGGGGTCGTCGGTGTCCATGCCGTCCATGCGGGACAGCAGCTCCTTGGCCTCCCGTTCCTCCTGCAGGCGCTCCTCGACCACCTTCTCGCCGTCCGGGACGGAGTGGCGCGTGAAGGGGTGGACGACCTCCTCCTCGGCCGTCTCGTGCACGGCCAGCAGCCGGACCAGGCGGCGGAAGGCGTCGCGCCGCTCGTCCCCCTCGGACTTCTCGACCTCGTCGAAGAGGTTGCGGATGTCGCCGTGCTGGCGCATGAGCAGGGCGACGACGTCGGCGTCGGACGCTGCGATACCGGCCATGTCAGCCCCTCTCCCGGAGCGCGCTGTCGGGGTGCGGGCCCTCGGTCTCGATGCGGTACTCGCCGCCGAGCATCTCCCGGTGCTGGGCCATGACCCGCTCGCTGGGCGGCTCCTCACCGCCGTGGATCTGCTCCTGCAGCTTCTCGAACCGTTCGTGCGCGTCGCGGACGTAGCCCGCGCCCAGCGTGGTCAGGTCGATCTGGGTGTCCAGCAGGTTCCGCACGAACTGCTTGTTCTCCTCGAAGGTGAGCACGTTCGGCAGCTCCGGGGCCAGGATCTCCTGCGGATCGCGGCCGTCGTGACGGCGCATCAGGTCGCAGGCGATCCGCAGGTGCTCCAGCTCCATGTTGAGGTGGAGCTCCCAGACGGCCTTCACCTTCGGGTCGGACTCCTGCTCCATGAAGGAGTGGTAGAGGTAGCACTCGTTGTACTCGTGGTTGACGAGCCGCTCCCACCACGTCTCGCCCGGGTCGACCAGCGACTCGTAGTGGGTGACGTGCTCCTCCTCGATCAGCCCGATCTCCTGGTAGAGCTGGCGGGCGATCGGCTCCATGTAGGTGGGGCCCACGTTCATGTAGAAGTTCATGGTCTGCTGCTCGGCCGACATGATCGTCAGCGCGTGCAGCTTGGACAGCGGGTTGGTGGTCGTGCGGTCGTAGGGCTCGCGCACGTTGTCGGCCGGGTGGCGGTGGTGGTACTTGGTGGGGCGGCCCGGCATGACCTCGGTGAGCTGGTCGACGATCGCCTCCGCCTTGCGGTGCTCGATCATCTCGTAGAGGTTGGCGTACCGGTAGAGGTGGTCGAAGTCCTCCAGGACGCCGAACTCGTACGCCTGCCGCAGGTACGGGTCGGGCTCGTGGCGGGCGACCCAGCCGGTCAGGTCGACGGCGACCTGCTCGTAGGCGATGGTCGTCTCGAGCACCGAGGCGAGGCCGGGCAGCAGCCAGTTGACGGCCTTCTGCTGCTGCGCCTCGATGTAGCGGACCTCCGCCAGCTGGCGTTTGACGTCCATGTCGGCGCACGTGCGGGCGAAGTGGTGACTGAAGAGGATCGCCTCGACCTCGATGCCGTTCATCGTGATCACACGACAGCGGGTGTAGGGGTCGCCGCGGTCGGGATCGATCGGTTCCACGTTCAGCTCGCGCCAGTTGCGCAGCTGTCGGTCGAGGGGGATGCCTCGGTGTTCGAGGGGGTTGAAGCCCATGGGGGTCTCCTCGGCTGGCACCGGATGGGGCGGCCGGCCGAGTACCCGTGCCGCCCGTGCCGTAACGGCGGCATCGCGCCGATGACCCGGACGGCCCAACGGCTCCCCGGCGCACCTCCCGGCACGGCCTGCGCCCACGCGCTTCTCGGGCCGGGGCGCCCCTCGTCAGAGCAGCAGCGACAGCAGCAGTGCGACCAGCGTGGTCAGGCAGGCGCAGACGGCGAGCGTCACGCCCACGCAGCGCCGCCGCAGTTCCCGGTAGCGCTGCTCGTACTCGGCCCGCAGCGACACGCACCGGGCCGCGACGCGTTCCAGATCGGCGCGGGCCCGGCGCAGGCCGTCGGCGACGTACCGCCGCTCGATCTCCTCACGCTGCGCCGTGGTCAGCCACTCCAGACGGGCGGTGAACTCCCGGGCCCGCTCCTGCGCCTCCGCGATCCTCGCCTGCCACAGCAGGTACCCCTCCACCTCGTTGCCGAGGTCGCTCCCGTGCCCGGCCCCCTGTTTCGGCGGGCCGCTCACACCCGTTCTCTCCCGGTCGTGCCCGGACGGGCGCCCGCCTCGTGCTCCCGCATCGCGATGTCGGGGTGGTGCAGGTCGAACGCGGGGGACTCGCTGCGGATGCGCGGCAGGGTGAGGTAGTTGTGCCGGGGCGGCGGGCAGGAGGTCGCCCACTCCAGGGAGCGGCCGTAGCCCCACGGGTCGTCCACGCCGACCGGCTCGCCGTACCTGGCGGTCTTCCAGACGTTGTAGAGGAACGGCAGCATCGACGCGCCGAGCAGAAAGGAGCTGATGGTGGACACCGTGTTCAGGGCGGTGAAGCCGTCGGCCGCCAGGTAGTCGGCGTACCGGCGCGGCATCCCGCCCGCGCCGAGCCAGTGCTGGATCAGGAAGGTGCCGTGGAAGCCGGTGAACAGGGTCCAGAAGGTGATCTTGCCGAGGCGCTCGTCCAGCAGTTTGCCGGTGAACTTCGGCCACCAGAAGTGGAAGCCCGCGAACATCGCGAAGACGACCGTGCCGAACACCACGTAGTGGAAGTGGGCCACCACGAAGTAGGTGTCGGAGACGTGGAAGTCCATCGGCGGCGAAGCCAGGATGATGCCCGTGAGGCCGCCGAAGAGGAACGTGACGAGGAAGCCGGTCACCCAGAGCATCGGCGTCTCGAAGGAGACCGAGCCCTTCCACATGGTGCCGATCCAGTTGAAGAACTTCACACCGGTCGGCACCGCGATCAGGAAGGTCATGAAGGAGAAGAACGGCAGCAGCGCGGCGCCGGTGACGAACATGTGGTGCGCCCACACGGTCGCGGAGAGGCCGGCGATCGCGATGGTCGCGGCGACCAGTCCCATGTAGCCGAAGACGGGCTTGCGGGAGAAGACCGGGATGACCTCGGTGACGATGCCGAAGAACGGCAGCGCGATGATGTACACCTCGGGATGGCCGAAGAACCAGAACAGGTGCTGCCACAGGATCGGGCCGCCGTTGGCCGCGTCGAAGACGTGCGCGCCGAACTTGCGGTCCGCCTCCAGGGCGAACAGCGCCGCGGCCAGCACCGGGAAGGCCAGCAGCACCAGCACACCGGTCAGCAGCACGTTCCAGGTGAAGATCGGCAGGCGGAACATGGTCATGCCGGGGGCGCGCATGCAGATGATCGTGGTGATGAAGTTGACCGCGCCCAGGATGGTGCCGAAACCGGAGAACGCCAGACCCATGATCCACAGGTCGGCGCCGATCCCGGGGGTGCGGACCGCGTCCGACAGCGGGGTGTACGCGAACCAGCCGAAGTCCGCGCTGCCCTGCGGGGTCAGGAAGCCGCCGACCGCGATGAGCGAGCCGAACAGGTACAGCCAGTAGGCGAACATGTTCAGCCGCGGGAAGGCGACGTCGGGCGCGCCGATCTGCAGCGGCATGATCCAGTTGGTGAAGCCGGCGAACAGCGGCGTCGCGAACATCAGCAGCATCACGGTGCCGTGCATGGTGAGCAACTGGTTGTACTGCTCGTTCGACGTGATCTGCAGGCCCGGCCGGGCCAGCTCGGCCCGCATGACCAGCGCCATGAGGCCGCCGAACAGGAAGAACAGGAACGACGTCGTCAGATACAGCGTGCCGATCGTCTTGTGGTCCGTGGTCGTCAGCCACTTCACCACCACGTTGCCGGGCTGCTTGCGCCGCAGCGGCAGCTCGTTCTCGTACGAGTCCTCGGCTGCCGCGGAACCACCCTGGGGTTCGTTGAGGATGCTCACCAGTCGTCCGTCTCCCGATGTCCGCCGTCCGCCCACGCCCTGGCGCCGGTCACCCGCCATCCTCACCGTGCGGGCCCGGGCCCGGGACCCCGAGCGGCCGAGGTACGGCCGTTCGGATGACGGATGCACACGGATGGAGCAGCGGGGGCGGGCCCGGTCCTGCCCGGGCCGGAGTACTCAGACGGGGCGAGTACATGCGCTCTGGGCGGTGGCCTTGCGAGCCGCGAGGGTGGGCCCATGAGCCGAGGACAACGGACATCCGCCCGCCTGCTCGTGCCCTTCCTGGTGACCGCCGCGGCGGCCTCGGCCGCGTGGGCCGCCTGGCTCGGCGGGGACGATCAATACGACGTGCGTCCCGACGGCTCGGCGACCGGCCCGTACGAGGCGTGGCAGGTCGCCGGGCTGGTGCTGACCCTGCTGGTGCCGGTGTGCTGGGCGGCGGCCCGGCGCCACCCGGCCGGTGCGGTGCTCGGCACCACGGCCGGCCTGACCGCGGCCGCCTTCGCCGACTGGTCGGACGACTCCAGCGGCCTCTTCGCGGTCGGCGTCGGGATGGTCGCGCTGGGGAGCCTCGCCGCGAGCGCCGCGGTGGCCGCCGTCGTCCGCGCCGTGACCGCCGCCGTACGACGGCACGGGCGCGGGACGACGGCCTGACCTGCTCGGCCGCGGCGGTGTCCGCGCCTGCCACGCCCGGCCCACGGTCACCGGACCGTGCGGGGCGTGCGCCCTCCGGCCGGTCCGCGGCCGCACGGCGCGGCCCGGGGAGCGCAGCAGCGCGGGGCCCACCGGTTGTCGCCGGGCAGCCTGCGGCGACAACCGGGCGGAGAGGGCCGGGCCGGCCTCGTGCGGCTCGCGGCTGTTGGCCGAACCGTTCGCGCGCGGGGACGCGGCTTGCTGTCGGACCCGCTCACAGGCCGGGTGCCACATCCCCCGGCGTCCCACACGCGGGGCGGCGTATCAGCTGCCGTCGCGCGTGCACGCCGTCACCAGCCGAGCACGCCCCCTTCGGCCCGGGTGTCCCCGGCCGGTGCGGCCGGGCGCGGGTCGTGGCAGGTGAAGCCGAGCCGGGTCAGCGCCCGGCGCATCTCGCCGGAGGTGAAGTCCCGGCGGCTCTGCCGGGTGATCACTTCCCCGACCTGCATCACGGGGTAGACGTGACCGCCGATGGTCACGGACACGCCGGTGACGGGTTCGGGCGTGATGCCGTTCATCGACTGCTCGACCTCGCTCTTGATCAGGTCGAAGGGGAAACGGGCGATGACACAGCGCATGAATGCCTCCGCTGAGTTGAGGGGGGAACACTGGGGACGGAGAGTCGAGGGGACGGCCGCCGCGGCGGCCGGGCGGCGGTCAGCAGGTGAGGGCGAGGACGCCCAGGGCGTAGCCGTGCTCGTCGATCACGGGGGACGCGTCCAGGGTCCTCCCCCGCATGGCGGCCTCGGCGTCACCGAGTTCGGCGCGGGACGGGGTGAACGGCCCGCGGTCGAGCGGGATGTCCCGCAGCCGGGTCCGGTCGCTGTACCACGAGCCGCCGCGGTGCGCGGCGAGCTGCGCCCGGGTGACCAGGCCCGTGCACCGCCCGTCCTCGTCGCGCAGCAGCAGGTGCGGGACGCGGGCGCCGATGAGCACGGAGAGCGCCACGTCGACCGCCATGTGGTCGTCGACCTGGGGTCCCGGGGCGTGCATGGCGTCGCGGGCGGTCAGGGCGGTGCCGTCGGTGTGCTCGGCTCGCGGGCGGTGCGCACGGTGCGTCAAGGGCTTCTCCTCGTCGTCGGGCGGGCGGGAGGGGCACGGGCTCGTACCGGGCCGCCGGGGGTTGCCCCCGGTCCGGGTCAGGCGTCGTTCCGTGGGGCGGACCGGCGGGGCCGGGCGTTGGACCGGCCGCTCCCGCCGCGGCCGGCGGTCCGGCCCCTGCGGCTGCGGCCGGTCTCCTTGCCCTCGCGTCGCTCGGCGGCCGGCGGGGCCAGGACGACGGGCACGCCGGACGGGGTGCGGGCGCCGGTGACGCGCTGCAGTTCCGCCTCGCCGGGGCGGACCCGGGCGGTGCGCGGGGTGATGCCGGCGTCGGCCATCAGCCGGTCCACCGCGCGGCGCTGGTGCGGCAGGACGAGGGTGACGACGGTGCCGGACTCGCCGGCGCGGGCGGTGCGGCCGCCGCGGTGCAGGTAGTCCTTGTGGTCGCCGGGCGGGTCCACGTTCACGACGAGGTCGAGGCCCTCGACGTGGATGCCGCGGGCGGCGACGTTGGTGGCCACCAGGACGGTGACGTGGCCGTCCTTGAACTGCGCCAGCGTCCGGTTGCGCTGCGGCTGGGACTTGCCGCCGTGCAGGGCCGAGGCGCGCACGCCGACCGACAGCAGGTGTTTGGCCAGCCGGTCCGCCGCGTGCTTGGTGTCCAGGAACATGATCACGCGTCCGTCGCGGGCGGCGATCTCGGTGGCGGTGGCGTGCTTGTCGGCGTCGTGCACGTGCAGGAGGTGGTGCTCCATGGTGGTCACGGCCCCCGCGGACGGGTCGACGGAGTGGACCACGGGGTCGGTCAGGTACCGGCGCACCAGCAGGTCGATGTTGCGGTCCAGGGTGGCGGAGAACAGCAGCCGCTGCCCCTCGGCGGGGATCTGGTCGAGCAGCGCGGTGACCTGCGGCATGAAGCCCATGTCGGCCATCTGGTCGGCTTCGTCGAGGACGGTGAGGGCGACCTGGTCCAGCCGGCAGTCCCCCCGTTCGATGAGGTCCTTGAGGCGGCCGGGCGTCGCGACCACGACCTCGGCGCCGCCGCGCAGCGCGGTGGCCTGGCGGCCGATCCCCATGCCGCCCACCACGGTGGCGAGGCGCAGCCGCAGGGCGCGGGCGTAGGGGGTGAGCGCGTCGGTGACCTGCTGGGCCAGTTCCCGGGTGGGGACGAGGACGAGGGCGAGCGGCTGGCGGGGCTGGGCCCGGCGCCCGTCCAGTCGGGCCAGCAGGGGCAGGCCGAAGGCGAGCGTCTTGCCCGAGCCGGTGCGGCCGCGGCCCAGGACGTCCCGGCCGGCCAGCGCGTTCGGCAGCGTGGCCGCCTGGATCGGGAAGGGCACGGTGACGCCCTCGGCGCCGAGCGCGGCGAGCAGACGCGCGGGCATGTCCAGTTCGGCGAACGACTCGACCGCGGGCAGCGGCTCGGTGAGGGTGACCGGCAGGGCGAACTCCTGCCGGCGCGGGGCGGAGCGCGCCGCCTGGCCGCTCGCGCGCCCGGCGCCCGGACGGGCGGCCTGCCGGCCGGTCTCCGGTGTGCGGCTGCCGCGGGCGGCACCCGTCGAGCGGGCGGAGCTCCGGTCCGCGCGGAAGCGGCCGGAACTGCCGCCGGTGCGGCGGGAGCGGTTCATGGGGGACCTTCCTCGATGCGGCGTATCGAGGAATTCCGCCAGCGGCGGACGGCCGCACGAGGATTCACAAGAATGAGCCGAAGTGAATACGAAGAAGCCGGACCTCTCGCCGTCGAAGCCGGGACCGTCGGCGGTCCGGGAAAGCGGGGCACGCGGGGAGAGCGGCGAAAACGGGCTGAGGCCCGCACCCCTAGAGTGCGGGCCCCAGCCACATGATGCGTCAGCGTCAGGCGGGAACGATGTTCTCGGCCTGCGGGCCCTTCTGGCCCTGCGTGACGTCGAAGGTAACCTTCTGGCCTTCCTGAAGCTCGCGGAAGCCGCTGGTGGCGATGTTCGAGTAGTGGGCGAAAACGTCGGCGCCGCCGCCGTCCTGCTCGATGAAGCCGAAGCCCTTTTCCGCGTTGAACCACTTCACGGTGCCAGATGCCATATTGAATCTCCCTTGGGGGGCAGTGCCGGGCTCCGCACTTTGCGAAGTCCGAGTCGCCGCGATGATCACCCCTCCGGAAAGATCCGGAAAGCTCTGCAAAGAAAAAATCTCTGGCAACCAAAACTGCAACTGCTATCACGCTAACACAGGTCGGCTGGACGCGGCATGTGATTTAGGGATCACCCGGTGATTCTCGTCCCGCCGGAGCGGGATTATCTGTGCTGGCGAGATGAGATATTCGCGCCGCGCTCCGCTCGTCGAGCCGTCGGCGCGCTCCCCCGCCCGGGTCCCGGGCGGGGCCGTGAACCCCGGCGACCGGCGGAAGCACCGGCGCCGGCGCGGTCGCCGGATGTGGTCTCGCCGTGACAGATTTCCGCCCGGGCACGGAGCGCACCGGTGGGACGCAGGACACGTCACCCCCCGACACGTCCGGACGCGCACCGGGCTCCGCGGGGCGTCCCGACGCGGGGCGTCCGCTCGCACCTCGCCCGCTCGCACCTCGTCGGCGTCACACCTCGTCGGCGTGCGTCTGGTCGTGGTCCGTCGGCGCGCTGGCCGCGAGCCAGGACCGTGCGGGCTCAGCGGCGTGCGCGGTGTCGAGGGTGAGGTGGAGCCGCGTCCCTCCTTCGCGGGTGGCGGGGTAGCTGCGCTGCTCGCCCGAGGCGAAGCAGCGGCGCAGGACTTCGGCGACGCGCCGGGCGACCTCCGGTGTCGCGGCGACGATGCGGACCTCGGCGTGTCCCGCGGCGGGCAAGGGCTCGTTGTCCATACGGACCTCCTGGTAGGCGTACGGGAGCGCGGCGGCGGGGATCGCGGTGCGGTCGCCGCCCGGCCCGCCGGGCGAACGGTGCGGGCGGCGGTGCGCGCCACCACGGCGGCTCCCCGTGAAGGGTATGCCGGGCGGGCCGGCCGGGAAGGCCGTGCGTGCCGGTGCCGGTGCCGGTGCCGCTGCCCGCCGGCGTGCACTGCTGCCGGTCGCTGCCGCGGGGCCTCGCCCGGCCGGACGCCGGCCCGCACCGCGCGGCCTCGCGCGGACCGCTTCCCCGGCGGGGCGTGGCCTGCGGGCGGAGCGCGTCGTCGGTCCGGCGTGCCCCCCGGGGAGAGCGGGAGGCGGCCCGGCGTGGGGCACGGGGTCCGGTGTCCCGGCGCCCGCCGCGTGGCGCGGCCGGGAGTACCGTGGAGACACCGAGGGCATGCCGTGCGCCGGGCCCGACACCGGCGCCGCCCTCGGCGTTCCACGACGCCGGGCCGGTCCTGGACCGTGGCCCGGGGCAGGGTCCGCCCGATGACCGCGTACGCCTCCCTCCCGCCGACCCCGGACCTCCCTGCGCCGCGGCCCGCGCCGGGCGGGCCGGGCCCGCGGCCGAAGCGGGAGCGGGGGTCGTCGCCGCACGTGGGCGAACGCATCCGCCCGCTGACGCGCGGTCAGGTGGAGGACCGCCTGCGGGAGCTGGGCGACCTGTACGCGGAGACCTCCGGCGGCGGCCCCCGGGCGTGGAACCGGGCCCGCCCCGCTTTCCTGCGGCGACTCGCGGCCGACGCGCGCCGCCCGGGGTTCTCCCTGCTGATCGCGGAGACCACCGCGCTGACCGGATGCGCCTACGGCTATCCCGCCGTCGGGGCCGGGCCGTGGGGGGAGCGCCTCGACGGCCGTCCTGCGGGGAGGACGCCCGCACGGGCCGCCGCCCGGCGGCTGTTCGTCGTCTCCGGGATCGTCGTCCCGCCCCGCGTGCGCCAGGAGTACCAGGGGCGTCCCTGGAACCTCGCCCGGCGCCTGCAACGGCGGCTGCTCGCCGACCACGGCGGTGCGCTCGGCGTGACGCTGGTGGATCCGCGGGACGACGCCACGGTCCGGGCGCTGCGGTCCTGGGGGTGGCGCAGCGCCGCGGACGGTGTCCTTCCGGCCTGGCCGTCCGGCCCGTACCGCCTTTTGGTGCTGGCACCGGGGACATGAACGCCGGGCACGGCACGGACGTCCGCCGGGCCCGGTCACCGCTCGGGCAGGCGTACGGCGAGGAGGGCGATGTCGTCGGTGCTGCCGGGCGGCATCCGGACCGACAACTGGTCGCACAGGGTGTCCAGCGGTTCGTGGGCGAGGGCGAGGGCATGGCGGCGCAGACGGCCGAACCCCGCGTCCAGGTCGCTGCCGGGAACCTCGATCAGTCCGTCGGTGTAGAACAGCAGCGTGGACCCCGGCGGCAGGGCCCGGGAGGCCGTCGGCCGGTGGGCGGAGGCGCCCAGGCGGGCTCCGAGGAGCAGTGCCTGCCCGGCCTCCAGGTACTGCGCGTTCCCGTCGGGGGTCAGCAGCAGGGGCGGCGGGTGCCCGGCGCTGGTCCAGCGCAGCGTCCAGGGACCGTCGTCCGGGCCTTCCAGCCGGGCGAGCACGAGGGTGGCCATCGGCACGGTGGTGATGGCCGGCATGGCGTCGTCGAGGCGGTCCACGACCGCGCCGGTCGGCCCGGTGTGGTCCCAGGCGAGGGAGCGCAGGATGCCGTGCAGCTGCGCCATGCCGGCCGCGGCGGTCAGATCGTGGCCCACGACGTCGCCGATCACCAGGGCGAGCGCGCCGTCCCGGAGGGCGAACGCGTCGTACCAGTCGCCGCCGACCTGCGAGCCGGCCGGGGCGGGCTGGTAGCGGGCGGCCAGCTGGATCCGGCCGTGCCGGGGGAGCGGGGGCAGGAGGTTGCGCTGCATGGCCTCGGCGACGGCCCGCTGCCGGCCGAACCGGCGGGCGTTGTCGATGACCAGGCCGACCCGGCGGCCGATGTCGCTCACCACCTCCAGGTCACCCGCGTCGAAGGGGCGTGCCGGGTCGGTGCGCACCAGCGTCAGGGCGCCCGTGGCCTGCCGTCTGGCGCCCAGCGGCACCGTGATGACCGACGCCGCGCCGATGGCCCGGAGGAAGGCGCTGTGGACGGCGGCCAGGGGGGAGCCGGGCGGTGCGTCCCGGTCCGCCCGCTCCTGCAGGACGGGGTCGCCGCCGTTCAGGACGTGGACCAGCGGGGAGTGGGCCGGCTCGGTCGCCGGCGGGAGATGGCCCCGCCAGTCCTCCTGCGCGGCGGCCCGGCCCTCGGGCCCCGTCACCGCCACCCGGTGCACCTGACGGGCGCCGACCAGGAGGTCCACGGCCGCCCAGTCGGCGAGCCGGGGCACCAGGAGCCGGCCCAGCCGGGCGAGCGCCTCGTCCACCTCCAGGGTCTGGCCGAGCACGTCGGTGATCTCGGCGACGAGAGTCAGCCGCTCGGTGAGACTCTCCAGGGCGCTCGTGCGGGCTGCGCGCTCCGCCTGGTCCGTCTGTTCCGGGTCTGGGCGGCCGGCGCTACCCGCACGCTCGGCCAGTTCCCGCCGGGCGGCGCGGTCCGCCGAGGTCTCGGCGATCAGCACCGCCATGCCCCACGTCCCGTCGTCGTCCGCCAGGGGGGACGCCGACCAGGAGACGGGGACGAGCCGTCCGTCACCGCGCAGGCACCGGTCGTCGTCGCCGTGGGCCGGGCGTCCCTCGGCCAGCGCCCGCAGCAGCGGGCAGCGCTCCCGCGCGACACGGGCGCCGCCCGGGTCCCGGTGGCACAGGTCGTGGAGGTCCTCCCCGCGCATCACCGCGGCCGTGCGGCCCAGCAGCCGTTCGGCGGCCGGATTGACGGCGACGATCCGTCCCGCGGCGTCCAGCACGGTCACGGCCGTGCCCAACTGCGCGACCACCCGCTGCCACAGCTCCGGCTCCGCCGTCGGCAGCCGCCGCTCGTGTTCGCCGCCGGGTCCCACGCCCTCCACCACGCCGCCCTTCCCTCGCGCACCGCTCCGCCGCCGGGTCGCACCCCTAGGGGGCCACAGGAACTCCGGATGCCCCATGGTCCCGTGCGGGAATCCCGGCCGCCCGGTTGCCACGACGATGCACCGGGCGACGGCCTCCCGCCACCGCACATACGTGGCCCGCACATCCGTGCCCCGCACATCCGTGCCCCGCGCGTCCGTGGCCCTCGCGTCCGTGCCGCATCTCCGTGCCCCGCACATCCGTGCCCCGCGCGTCCGTGGCCCTCGCGTCCGTGCCGCATCTCCGTGCCCCTCGCGTCCGTGCCCGGCGCGTCCGCGCATCCGTGCCCCGCGCGTCCGTGCCGCACATCCCTGCCCCCCCGCCACCGCACATCCGTGCCCCGCGCGTCCGTGGCCCGCGCGTCCGTGGCCCTCGCGTCCGTGCCGCATCTCCGTGCCCGGCGCGTCCGCGTATCCGTGCCCCTCGCGTCCGTGCCCGGCGCGTCCGCGTATCCGTGGCCCTCGCGTCCGTGCCCGGCGCGTCCGTGCCCCGCGCGTCCGTGCCCGGCGCGTCCGCGTATCCGTGGCCCTCGCGTCCGTGCCCGGCGCGTCCGTGCCCCGCGCGTCCGTGCCGCATCTCCGTGCCCCGCGCGTCCGCGCCCCGCACCTGGGAGGCGCGGGGCGGACGGCCCCGGGCCGCCCGCGGGACGACCCGGTCAGCGCCGGCAGCCGCAGCCGGAGGCGGCCGTCGCCTCGGCGACCGTGGTCGAGGGGGCGACGGCCCGCTCGTCCGCCGTGCAGCAGGCGGTGACGCCGCAGCAGGCGTCCGCGGCCGCCCCCGGGCCGTCGCAGCCGGCGGGCTTGACCGCGCGCACGACGGCGGAGTGCATGCCGTCGGCGACGGGATGCGTCGGGGTGATCCGGACCTCGGCGAAGCCGGCGGCCTCCAGGCCCCGCCGGTACTCGGCGAAGGACAGGGCGCCGGCGAGGCAGCCGGCGTGGTCACCGCGCTCGGCGCGCTGCCCGGCGGTCAGGGCGTCGTCGGCGACGACGTCCGACACCCCGATCCGCCCGCCCGGCCGCAGCACCCGGAAGGCCTCGGCGAAGACCGCCCGCTTGTCCACGGACAGGTTGATCACGCAGTTGGAGATCACCACGTCGACGGTGTCCGCGGGCAGCGGGACGGCCTCGACGGCGCCCCGGAGGAACTCCACGTTCGTCGCGCCGGCCCGTTCCGCGCCGGCCCGGGCCAGCGCGAGCATCTCCTCGGTCATGTCCAGGCCGTACACCTGCCCGGTGGGGCCGACGCGGCGGGCGGACAGCAGCACGTCGATGCCGCCGCCGCAGCCGAGGTCCAGCACGCGTTCGCCCTCGCGCAGTCCGGCGACGGCGACGGGGTTGCCGCAGCCGAGGGAGGCGGCGACCGCTTCGGCGGGCAGCGCGGCCCGCTCGTCGGCGCCGTAGAGCGCCGGGCCGAAGTCCCCGCCGGTCTCGACCGGCCGCGGGCCGCAGCAGGCGGCGCCGCCCTCGCTGACCTTCCTCGCCGCCGCCGCGTACCGCCGGCGGACGGTCTCCCGCAGTTCGTCGGGCTGATCGCTCATGGCGTCGCTCCCGGGTGAGTCGGGGGTGGTGGCACCCCGCAGCTTGTATTGACGTTCATCGATGCAAGATTGCGCCCTGTATCGAAGTTCGTCAACATAGAGGCATGTCGAAGCGAACGACCGAGGCGGCCGGTCAGGACGCCGCCTGCTGCCCGGCGCTGTCCACGGCGGCGCTGGACGACGAGCGGGCGGCGGAGCTGGCCAAGGTCTTCAAGGCCCTGGGCGACCCGGTGCGGCTCCGGCTGCTGTCGCTGATCGCCTCGCGCGAGGGCGGAGAGGTGTGCGTGTGCGAGATGACGCCTGCCTTCGACCTGTCCCAGCCGACGATCTCCCACCACCTCAAGCTGCTGCGCCAGGCCGGCCTCATCGACGGCGAGCGCCGCGGCACGTGGGTCTACTACCGGGTCCTGCCGGGGGCTCTCGACCGGCTCGCCGGGTTCCTGAGGACGCCGACGGCCGCGGACGCCCTCGTGTGACCGCCTCCTTCGGGCGCCGTCCGCGGCCGGCGGTCACCGCGGGCCGCGCCCGCACGGACCCCGGGCGCCCCCGCCCGTACCGCCCGGCGCCCCTTCCGGCCGGCCTCCACCGGCCGGAGCTCGCCGGTCCCGCCCTGCGCCGGCCTGCGCCGGCCTCTTCGAACGACACCCTGGAAGACACCGTCATGAGCACCGCCGCCACCGCGCGCCCCTCCGTCCTCTTCGTCTGCGTCCACAACGCGGGGCGCTCCCAGATGGCCGCCGCGTTCCTGGCCCGCCTCGCCGGGGACGCGGTGGAGGTCCGCTCGGCGGGCTCCGCCCCCGCCGACACGGTCAACCCGGCCGTCGTCGAGGCGATGCGCGAGGTCGGCGTCGACCTGACCGCCGAGACGCCCAAGCGGCTGACCGCCGAGGCCGTGCAGGCGTCGGACGTCGTGATCACCATGGGCTGCGGCGACGCCTGCCCGGTCTTCCCCGGCACGACCTACCTGGACTGGGAGCTGGACGACCCCGCAGGGCAGGGCGTCGACGCCGTACGCCCCATCCGCGACGAGATCGAGGCCCGCGTCCGCGGCCTGCTCGCCGACCTCGGCGTCCGGCCCCGCGGCTGACCGCCGCCGGGCCCGCCCGTGGCAGGGTCCGGCGGCCGCGCGCCCGGCGGGCCCCGCTCCTGCGCGCGGGACCACACCGCACCGGGCGCAACGGGGACGGCAGGGCCTAGGATCCGGGCATGGCCCCGACCATGAACGACGCGGACCGGTTCGAGGGCTCCAGGCGCCGCCTGGAGGCCATCGCCTACCGCCTCCTCGGTTCCGCGAGCGAGGCCGAGGACGCCGTGCAGGAGACGTACCTGCGCTGGCAGGCCGCCGACGCCGACCGCATCGAGGTGCCCGAGGCCTGGCTGACGAAGGTGCTCACCAACCTGTGCCTCAACCAGCTCACCTCGGCCCGCGCACGGCGCGAGACCTACGTGGGCCAATGGCTGCCCGAGCCGCTGCTCGCCGGGGACCCGATGCTCGGCCCGGCCGACACCGCCGAGCAGCGCGAGTCGGTGTCGTACGCCGTGCTCACCCTGCTGGAACGCCTCTCCCCCAATGAGCGGGCGGTGTACGTGCTGCGGGAGGCCTTCGACTACCCGCACCGGGAGATCGCCGAGATCCTCGACCTCACCGAGGCCGCCAGCCAGCAGCTCTTCCACCGCGCCAAGAAGCACGTCGCGGACGGCAAGGCCCGCGCCGTGGTCGACGAGGCAGCGGCCCGGCGGATCGTCGACGAGTTCCTCGCGGCCGCCACCAGCGGGCGGACCGAGCCGCTCGTCCGGCTGCTCACCCAGGACGCCGTCGCGGTCGGCGACGGCGGCGGGAAGGTCCCGGCCCGCACCAAGGCGTTCGAGGGCGCCCGCGCGGTCGCGTCCTTCATGCGGGGCCTGTTCAAGCCCGGGAAGGCCAAGCGCGCCCTGGTCGGCGGTTCGCCCGAGATCCACGCCACGACCGCGAACGGCGAACCCGCCGTCGTGGCCGTGGTCGACGGCAGGATCGTCGGCGTCATGTGCCTGGAGGTCACCGCCGGGGGCATCGCCGCGGTCCGCAGCCAGGCCAACCCGGACAAGCTCGCACGCGCCACCCGCCGATGGGCGGCCGCGGACCACGGCACGCCCCTGCTCCACCTCTTCTGAGGTCCGGCTTCCGCCTCCTCGGAGGTCCGGCGTCCGGCCCGCCCGGCCCCGAACGGGGTGTGAGGTGCTTCACATCCCGTTCCTGTCAGGAAACGGCGGGCCGTCCGGTTCAGGTGGCGAATCCGCGAAAGACAGGAGCAGGCACATGCAGCACCGCATCATCGTCCTCGGAGCCGGATACACCGGAGCCATCGCCGCCGGGCGCCTCGCCAGGCGGCTGCGTCCCGAAGACGTCGCCATCACCCTCGTCAACGCCGAGCCCGACTTCGTGGAACGCATCCGTCTGCACCAGCTCGCGGCCGGCGAGCGCCTCGAACCCCGGCCGCTGGACCGGATGTTCGCGGGCACCGGCGTCGCACTGAGGATCGCGGAGGTCACCGGCGTCGACGCCGAGCGCAGGACGGTGACCGTCGTCGACGCCGACGGCGCCGAGGAACTCGGTTACGACACCCTCGTGTACGCCCTCGGCAGCGCCTGGGACGACCAGGGCGTTCCCGGCGCCGCCGAGCACGCCCACGAGATCGCCGGCCGTTCCGGAGCGCTGCGGCTGCGCGAGCGCCTGGCCCGGCTGGACGCCGGACAGCCCGTGGTCGTGGTCGGCGGCGGCCTCACCGGCCTGGAGGCCGCGACCGAGATCGCCGAGTCGCGTCCGGACCTCGACGTCGCCCTCGTCGCCCGCGGCGGCCTCGGCGACCGGCTGTCCGACAAGGGCGTCCGGCACCTGCGGAAGGTCTTCGCCCGGCTCGGCGTCACCGTGTACGAGCACACCGCCGTCACCGCCGTCGAGGCCGACCGCGTGACCGTCGCCGACGGCACGGCCGTCCCGGCCGCCGTCACCGTGTGGACCACCGGTTTCGCCGTCCACCCGATCGCGAGGGCCACCACCCTGGAGGTCACCGACGCCGGCCGGATCGTCGTCGACGGGACCATGCGCTCGGTGTCGCACCCGGACGTGTACGCCATCGGCGACGCCGCCAGTGCGACGGGGGCGGGCGGCAAGCCGCTGCGGATGTCGTGCGCCTCCGGCGTCCCCACCGCATGGCAGGCCGCCGACGCCATCGCGGCACGCCTGACCGGCGGGAAGCTGCCGAAGGTGCCGCTGCGCTACTTCAACCAGTGCATCTCCCTGGGCCGCAGGGACGGCCTGATCCAGTACGTCACCGCGGACGACCGCGCCGTCCCGGCGGCCCTGACGGGACGGATCGCCGCCGCCTACAAGGAACTCATCTGCAAGGGCGCGGCCTGGGGCGTCGCCCACCCGCTGCTCGCACCCGCCCGGCGTCGCCGCGTGCTCCCGCGACCGGCCGGAGGACGTCGCCGGACGACCCCGCAGGCCGAGGCGCCGGCCCCCTCAGAGGTCAGTAAGTGATCGAAGAAGGTCGTATTGAGTCCGCTTTCTTCCGTATGGAGGAGGCAAAGGTATCGAAGGGGTAAAGACGCCCCTCGGCTCCCACTCCGTGCCCAATCCTGAGGGTCCTCGAATGAGGGGGGATTGTGAAGATCGTCGCGTGCGTCCCGCACAGGTTCGGGCAGGGGGTCCGGGCGGGTCGGTGACCGAGCGGTGACCCAGGGGGGGTCTCCGCCGGGACGCGAAGGGGGCCGGTGCACGGCATCCCCGCGCCGAGATCCACGCAGTACCCGACGCCGCGGTCGCCCGCCTCGCAGGCGGGCGACCGCACTTCAGGGGCGCCGTTTTCCGGGCCGGGTCCGCCCGCGCGCCGGAACAAGGGGAGGGATCACCATGCACATGCGTGTGCTCAGCCACGGGTTCGACCGCGGGCTCGTCCGCATGCCCGCGCGGTACCGGGCCGGGTCGGCGCGCCGCCCCCAGGGCCGCCGATGCCGCGCGGTCCCGCCGTACGCGGCCGCCGTGTGAGCGGCCCTTGCGTCACTCGTGTGAAGGAAGCGTGCGCGACGCCCCGTGTTCCTTCACGCCGGACGTCGCGTGCGGTGTCCGCGGTAATCGCTGATCACTTCTGGGGTGGGGACTGCCTGAATGACGAGCTTCTTCGACGTGGTCTGGTCGTGGCTGGTGCAAGCCGTCGGCGAGACATCCTGGCGTGACGTGATGCCCCTGGGCATCGCCGGCGCCTTCGTATGGGGACTGTGGCTCTACCGGGCGGTGCTCTCCCGGTTCGCCAGGCCCGTGGTGAACGACTACCGCACCACCACCTCGGTCGTGGTGCCCGCCTACCGGGAGGACCCGGACATCCTCCTGGACTGCCTGCGGACCTGGCTGGCGCAGGACCCCACCGAGGTGATCATCGTCCCGGACGTGGAGGACCACGAGGTGCTGCGCCGCCTGGCGCAGGTGACCGACCCCCGGGTGCGGGTGCTGGCGTTCGAGCACCGCGGCAAGCGCTCGGCGCTGGGCGTGGGCATCCGGGCGGCGGCCGGCGAACTGGTCGTCCTGGCCGACTCCGACACCCGCTGGGAGGCCGGGCTGCTCGACGCGGTGCAGATGCCGTTCGCCGACCCCGCGGTCGGCGGCGTCGGCACCCAGCAGAACGTCTACCGGCGCCGTTCCAGCGTCTGGCGGCGCGTCGCCGACTGGCTGGTCAACCTCCGCTACCACGACTACGTCCCGGCGATGGGCCGGGCCGGCGCCGTGGCGTGCCTCTCCGGCCGTACCGCGGCCTACCGGCGGGCGGCGGTCGTCCCCGTGCTGGGCAACCTCGAGGACGAGTTCTTCCTGGGCCGCCGGTGCGTCGCGGGCGACGACGGCCGGCTGACCTGGCTGGTGCTGGCCTCCGGCTACAAGACGGTGCACCAGTCGTCCGCCCGGGCGCTGTCGATGTTCCCCTCCTCCTTCCGCGCCTTCGTCAAGCAGCGCGTCCGCTGGAGCCGCAACTCCTACCGCTGCTACCTGACCGCCCTGTACAAGGGCTGGCTGTGGCGGGTCCCGCTGGTCACCAAGATCACCGTGCTGCAGATCCTGCTCACCCCCGTCACGATGGGCATGGCCATCGGCTACCTCCTCCTCAGCCGCCTGGAACCGACCGGGCGCGGTGTCGCGCTGGCGCTGATCTGGCTGCTCGTCGGCCGTGGCGTGCGGGGCTACTCGCACCTGCGCAGGCACCCGCAGGAAGTGCTCCTGCTGCCGCTGCTCGCGCTCGTGGTCGTCATGATCTCGCTGCCGATCAAGCTGTACGCCTTCGTCACCATGAACAAGCAGGGCTGGCTCACCCGCGGCAGCGGCACCATCGGCGGCGAGGGCCAGGACTCCGCCTCGCTCGGCGGCACGACGCCGGTCCCCGCCACGTCCGGTATGGAGGCACTCCCGTCATGACCCACCCGAAGCGCCTCGACGACGCGGCCCGCCCGCACCCGACCCAGCCGACCCCTCCGCATCCGACCCGCCCGGACCGCCCGGACCGCTCGACCCGCCCGACCCGCCCGGGCGCAGGCGCCCGCGCACGGGGCGTCCGTCCGGCCCTGCGTGCCGCCGCGGCCCTGCCCGTGGCCGCCGCACTGCTGCTCGCCCCGGCCGCCGCCGTCTCGGCGGCCGGCCCCGACGACCCGGCCGGACAGCGGTTCACCGCCGAGGAGTCCGAGACCCAGGCGGCCCTGGTCGCCGCCGAGGACCACCGGCTCGACCAGGTCCGCGCGGTGGCCGCGGTCGCCCCGCTGAAGGACCCGCGGTACACCAGGCCGTACCGGACCGAGACCACCGGCGGCTACACCCTGGTGCTCACCCGGCGGAGCCGGCCGTACTCCGTCGCCGACCTCCTGCAGCTCGCGCCGCAGACCTTCGTGCGCAAGGCGGACGGGTCGTACCTGCTGACCGAGAACATCTACCTCAACTCCGGGGCCAAGCTGCGGCTGTCCAACCCCGGCGGGCTGAACCTGCACATGGCCAGCAACCGCCAGGGCTTCGTGTCCATCGTCTCCTTCGGCGGCCGGATCGTGATCGACGGCGCCGAGCAGGCACACGTCAAGGTCAGCAGTTGGGACCCCCGGAAGAACAAGCCGGACACCGACGTCCGGGACGGGCGCGCCTACATCCGCGCCATCGGCGGCCAGTTCTCCATGAGTTACGCCGACATCTCCGACCTGGGCTTCTGGAGCGGCCGCACCGGCGGGCTCAGCCTCACCGGGACCGACCGGCCCAACACCGGCAGCCTCAGCGGCCCGGACGCTCCCACCGGCGAGGACGGCCGGCTCAGCAGCAGCGGGGTGCTGACCGGCCCCTCGGGCAGGCTGACCACCCCCGACAGCCGGTTCGGCACGCCCCAGCTGTCCTACGTGTCGGCCGACATCAGCCACTCCACCGTGTCCGGCAACGTGTACGGGCTGTTCGCCTCCGGCGCCACCGGGGTCACCGTCGAGTCCACCACCATCGAGAGGAGCCGGCAGGACGGCCTCGTGCTGCACCGCTTCGTCACGAACGCCGTCGTCGAGCGGACCACCTCGCGGGAGAACGGCGGCGACGGCTTCGTGATGGCGCGCGCCACCCAGCAGGTCCGTGTGACCGGTTCCAAGGCGCTGGACAACGGCGGCAACGGCTACACGATCAGCGGCCAGCCGCTCGCCCACGGCCCCTCCGCCTCCGGCCAGTCCGTCGGCAGCTACGGCTCCAACTCGGTCTCCAGCAGCCTCGCCGAGGACAACGGCCACTACGGCATCGAGGTCGTCGGCGGCACCGACGTCGGCGTGCAGGACAACACGGTGATCGGCGGCGACATGGGCATCGTGGCCCGCAAGGAGGCCGAGAAGGTCGCCGTCACCGGCAACCGCCTGGTGGGCCAGTCGCGGCAGGGCGTCTCGGTGCGCGACGGCGTCACCGGCGCCAAGGTCACCGGCAACATCGTCGAGAAGGCCGACACCGCCGTCTACGTCCGCGACTCGGTCGCCGAGGTGCGGGGCAACACCGTCGAGGAGGCCGGCAACCACGGCGTGTCCCTGGTCGGCGGCATCGACGGCTCCACGGTCTCGTACAACGTCATCGCCGGAGTCGGCCCCAGCGCCGTCGACACCTCCCGCGCCCACGGTTCCGTCTCCGTCAGGGAGAACCAGACCTTCGCCTGGTACGACACCAGCTCCTTCTGGGTGAAGCTCCGCCACTACGCCAGCCCGATGACCCTCCTGTGGACGGGCATCCTGCTGCTCATCCTGTTCTCCGCGGTCCGGGGACGGCGCGGACGCGGCAGGCACGCCGGGCCCGGCGTCCACCCCTACCTGGACAAGGCGCCCCTGCCCCGGCACACCGTGCGCGAAGTCCCGCCGACCGGCCGGCCGCGGGTCCCGGTGATGTCCGAGTGAACGCCGCGAGCCGTGCGGTGTGGCTGGCGGGAGCAGCCCTCGCGGTGGCGATCGCGACCCTCGTCGTGGTCCTGGCCACCGGCGGCGACGGCGACTCCGCGCGCCCGGGGGCCGGTCCGGCCAGCGCGCCGCCGGCCTCCCGCGGCGGCGCCGGCGGCGGGCCGTCCGCGTTCGCCACGCATCCGGCCCCCACCGGGACCGCGACCGCCCCGCGCCCCGTCGGCTCCGCCCCGGCGTCCGCCGACGCGGTCACCTGCCCCGCGGCCACCGTCGAGGCCGGGGACGCCACCGCGCTGAAGGACGCCCTCGCCGCCGCCGAGCCCGGTGATGTCATCCACCTCGCCGACGGCCGTTACGAGGGCAGGTTCACCGCGAGGACGCCGGGCACCGCCGGCAAGCCCATCTGGGTCTGCGGCGGCCCCGGCGCGGTGATCGACGCCGGCGGCGCGAAGGGCGGTTACGCCGTCCACCTCGACGGCGCGGACCACTGGCGGCTGGTCGGCTTCACCGTGCGCAACGCCCAGAAGGGCGTGATGGCCGACCGGGTCCGGCACGCCGTCGTCCAGGGGCTGACGGTGGAGCACATCGGCGACGAGGCCATCCACCTGCGTGCCTTCAGCTCGGACAACGTCGTGCGCGACAACACCGTCCGCGACACCGGGCTGCGCCGACCGAAGTTCGGGGAGGGCGTGTACGTCGGCTCCGCCAGGTCCAACTGGTGCACGGTCACCCGGTGCGAGCCGGACAGCAGCGACCGCAACGTGGTGGCCGGCAACCACATCAGCGCCACCACGGCCGAGGCGGTCGACATCAAGGAAGGCACCACCGGAGGCGTCGTCACCCGCAACACCTTCGACGGATCGGACCTGTCCGGGTCGCACAACGACTCCTGGGTCGACGTGAAGGGCAACGGCTGGACGATCTCCTCGAACACCGGCCGCCACACCAGCGAGGACGGGTTCCAGACGCACGAGATCCTCGACGGCTGGGGCCGGGACAACACCTTCCGGGGCAACATCGCCCACGTCGACGGCCCCGGCTACGGCTTCCACCTCACCCCCGTCGACGGCAACAAGGTGACCTGCGACAACAAGGTCACCGGCGCGGCGAAGGGCCTCGCCAACACCGACTGCACCGCCTGACCGCCCGCTTTCTCCCTCCCTCCGCCACGCGGGGCCCGCCGGCACGGCGGGCCGCCGCGGCGCCCCGCCACGCCCGAGCACGCCTGCGGGAGGCACCCGAGCGCCCGGAACGCGGGGACCGGCGCGCCGGTAGGCCCCGCACGGCCCGTCCTCCCCCGGCGCGCCGGTCGGCCCCGCACGACCCGTCCTCCCCCGGCGCGCAGCAGGCCACCCGACGCCCCGCCGCTACCTGGCACAGCCAGCGCAGCCCGGGACGCACGCGCGGGCTCGGCCCGCGGCCGCGGACGCCCGCGGCACTGCGGCCCGTGGCTCCCGTGCGGGCTCCCGAGACCGTTCACCACCGAAACACCCTTGGAGATGTTCATGGCAGCCATCACCCTCCCGGAAGGCGCCGCCGGCGCGCACCCCGGCGGCGACGGGACCGCTCCCCGGCTCACCGTCATCGGCACCGGCTACCTCGGCGCCACCCACGCCATCTGCATGGCCGTCCTCGGCTTCGACGTGCTGGGCGTGGACGTGGACCGCGCCAAGATCGAGCGGCTCGGCGGCGGCGAGGTCCCCTTCTTCGAGCCCGGCCTCCCCGAACTGCTGGCCAAGGCCCTCGACTCGGGCCGGCTGCGCTTCACCACGAGCTTCGCGGAGGCCGGGGAGTTCGGCGACGTCCACTTCATCTGCGTGGGCACGCCCCAGCAGCAGGGCTCGGACGCCGCCGACCTGCAATACGTGGACGCCGCGGTCACCGAACTCGCCCGGCACCTGCGCCGGCGCAGCCTGGTGGTCGGCAAGTCCACCGTGCCGGTGGGGACCGCGGCCCGGCTGACCGGACTGGTGCAGCGGATCGCGCCGGCCGGCGACCGGGTGGAGCTGGCCTGGAACCCGGAGTTCCTGCGCGAGGGCTACGCCGTGGACGACACCCTGCGCCCGGACCGGCTGGTCTTCGGAACCGCCTCCGCCTGGGCCGAGGAGCGGCTGCGCGCCGCCTTCGGCCCGGTCATCGCCCGGGACACCCCGGTGGTCGTCACCGACCTGACCACGGCGGAACTGGTCAAGGTCGCCGCCAACTCCTTCCTGGCCACGAAGATCTCGTACATCAACGCCATGGCCGAGGTCTGCGAGGCCACCGGCGGCGACGTCACCGGCCTCGCCGAGGCGCTGGCGTACGACGACCGGATCGGCGGCCGCTTCCTCAGGCCCGGTCTCGGGTTCGGTGGCGGCTGCCTGCCCAAGGACATCAGGGCCTTCGCGCACCGGGCCGAGGAACTCGGGGTCGGCCAGGCCGTCGCGTTCCTGCGCGAGGTGGACGGCATCAACAAGCGCCGCCGCGCCCGCACGGTGGACCTGGTCCGCGAGCTGGCCGGCGGCGGCCTCGGCGGGGTCCGGGTGACCGCCCTCGGCGCGGCCTTCAAACCCGACTCGGACGACATCCGCGACGCCCCGGCCCTCGACGTGGCGAACACCCTGCACCGGCTCGGCGCGCATGTCACCGTCGTCGACCCGGCCGCCACGGACAACGCCCGCCGCAGCCATCCGGAGCTGCACTACGGCACGGACGCCCTGTCGGCCGCCGCCGGCGCCGACGTCGTCGTCCTGCTCACCGAGTGGAACGAGTTCCGGCAGATCGACCCGGCGGCCATGGGCGCCGTCGTCACCCACCGGCGCATCGTCGACGGACGCCACGCCCTCGACCCCGCCCAGTGGCGCGCGGCGGGCTGGGAGTACCGCGTCCTCGGCCGCCGGTAGGGCACAGGGCGGCACGGGGGGCCGCCTCGCCGTCCTCGGCCGCCGGGAGGACACCCGGCCCGGCGGTCCCGGCCGCGGGCACCCCGGCATCCTCACCGCCGGCCGGCCGTGACCGCGCTCCGCGGGGAGCCCCCGGATGGCTCGCCCGGGGAGCGGCGGGGGTCAGGTCGATCTAGCCTCCGGAATGAGCACTCAGTTGATCTTCGACGTGTGCGCTTCATTCGGCTCAAGGAGGAGTTATGCGCAAGCTTCGCAAGGCCGCTGTCGTGGTCGCGGTCATCGGTGGCGTCGGCCTCGCGGGCGCCGGTTCGGCCACCGCCCAGTCCGGGCACGGCCGGCACGGCGGCGGGTGCACGTCCCACGACCTGAACATCGACATCCTGGGTGAGGTGGGTGTCCTCAACGGTCTGGGCGGCAACCTGCTGAACGGCGAGGGCAGCCCGGGCGCGCAGTTCACCGACATCGGCTCCGAATGCGGTGACCGCTGGTAGGCACGCGGCGCGCAACGCACCGGACCGGCTGTGCGGACCGCGCTCTGGTTCGGTGCCCGCCCGCGTCGCGGACCGTATCCGCGCCGCGGGCTCAGCCGGAGCCGGCGCCCGTGCCGCCCGCGGCCTCGCTCGCGGCACGGCGGTACTCGGCGTTGATGCGCTGGGCCTCCTCCAGCTGGTCCTCGAGGATGACGATGCGGCAGGCGGCCTCGATCGGGGTCCCCCGGTCGACGAGCTCCCGGGCGCGAGCGGCGATCCGCAGCTGGTAGCGGGAGTACCGGCGATGTCCTCCCTCCGAGCGCAGCGGAGTGATCAGACGGGCCTCACCGATGGCTCGGAGGAATCCCGGGGTGGTGCCGAGCATCTCGGCTGCCCGGCCCATCGTGTATGCGGGGTAGTCGTCGTCATCCAGACGATCACTGAGAGGGCTGTCCGCTGTCATGTCACCTCGCTGTGCAACGCGTCCAGGGGCCCTGGCGCCGTACGGCACCAGGGCCCCGAAGGAAATTCAACACCATCTGTCGGCCGTACTGCTCTGCCGACCTTCTGTTCCCGCTACCCGGCCCGGCAGGGCGGAGCGGGGGATCGCAGCTGCTTGACCGGGGACCACCATCCCTTCCGGGGTCTTGCGGTACCCGGACCGAGTGCTTCTCGGGCCGGGCGATCCTGATGGCGTCTGCTCCTCCGTTCTCTCTACCGACCTCTGCTGTTGCGGTACTGCTGTCGGCAGCTCCTCGACGCGCGAGCCGCCCGGTGCGGCTCCCAGTCCCGTCACCCTTGCGAAACACCGTGGCTTCGAGGCTCGGGAGCCGCCTGCGTACTTCTGTCCAGTCACCCGCCGGTTCGTGTCCGGCGGGTCTCTTCGACCGTGTCTACGAGGTGCAGCGTACCCACGCCAGCCCCGGAAATCTACTGTGACAAAGGTAGATTTCACTCTTCCGGCGGAGCCGAAACCCTGCTGCCTGCGGCACGGCCCCCCTGCACGCCGTCATGCGCGGCGAAGGGCCGGCGGGCCGGTCCGTGCCGCCGTCCGGCGGCCGCCCGCTTCCGTCCGCGTCGCCGCTCACCGCCCCGCCGGCGCTCCGGGGCCCGTCGGCCGAATAAGCTCTGCTGCCATGTCGAAACCTGATGAGCTGCTCGTCGCCATCTCCGCCGCTGTGGAGTCCGAGCGGAGCAATCAGATGTCGCTGACCGTGGTCGTCGACGGTGCCGTCATCACCGGTCGGCTGGCTCCCGAGGCCGTATGGCGGGAGCGGGTGGCGGAGGTCCTCAAGGACTCGGACCGCCTCGGCCCCTTCTCCGACGTCTTCACCCGCGGCCCGCGGGGAAGCCGACCCGATCGCGGTGAGGCGCCCACACATCTGCACTTCCATCTCGCCCGCATCCTGCAGGGCAGCCTCGGCATCCCGGAGACCGGCGGCATGTACCGCGTCGCGATCCAGGACGTCAGCGCCTGGAGCGTGGGGGGAAGGGCACCAACTGCATCGACAGGTCCCACAGGCCCTGCTTCTTCTCCGGCCATACCTGGTCGTTGACCCCGCTGGAGTCGTAGCGGAAGCC
>NZ_JBEXTB010000047.1:0-28241 GCF_040613915.1 Streptomyces sp. NPDC006193 | reverse complement strand
TCCGACTCTATCAGATCTTTCCGATCCGATTTCCTCGGTGCTTTCCAGGTTCCCGCTTCCGCGTTTCCCTTTCCGGCGGTTCCGACTTTATCAGAGGTTCTGAGTCGGATTTCCCGTCCGCTCCGGGCACCTGCGTCCAGCGCATGAAGTGCTGGGGTTCCCGGTCGGGCGGAGCCGTAAACGTACTGGAGCGGGGCGCCCCGATGCAAATCGAGGGGCCCCGCTCCGGTCCGGTGTCCGCCGGCAGGCGACGAGGCGTCAGACCTCCACGACCACCGGCAGGATCATCGGCCTGCGGCGGTAGTTGTCCGAGACCCACTTGCCCAGGGTCCGTCGGACGAGCTGCTGGAGCTGGTGGGGCTCCACGACGCCGTCCTGGGCGGACCGCTCCAGGGCCTCGGTGATCCTCGGAACGACGTCGGCGAAGGCCGAGTCCTCGATGCCGGAGCCACGGGCCTGGATGTGCGGACCGCCGGTGATCTTGCCGGTGGAGGAGTCGATGACCACGAAGACCGAGATGATGCCCTCGTCGCCGAGGATCTTGCGGTCCTTCAGGGCCGGCTCGCCGACATCGCCCACGGAGAGGCCGTCGACGTAGACGTAACCGGCCTGCACCTTGCCGGAGATCTTCGCCTTGCCCCCGACGAGGTCGACCACCACGCCGTCCTCGGCGATGACGATGCGGTCGTGCGGGACGCCGGTGAGGGCGCCCAGCTCGGCGTTGGCGCGCAGGTGGCGCCATTCGCCGTGCACCGGCATCAGGTTCTTCGGGCGGCAGATGTTGTAGAAGTACAGCAGCTCGCCCGCGGAGGCGTGGCCGGAGACGTGCACCTTCGCGTTGCCCTTGTGGACGACGTGGGCGCCCCAGCGGGTCAGGCCGTTGATCACCCGGTAGACCGCGTTCTCGTTCCCGGGGATCAGGGACGAGGCCAGGATGACCGTGTCGCCGTCGACGATGCGGATCTGGTGGTCGCGGTTGGCCATGCGGGACAGGGCCGCCATCGGCTCGCCCTGGGAACCGGTGCAGACCAGGACCACCTCGTGGTCGGGCAGGTCGTCCAGCGTCTTGACGTCCACCACAAGCCCCGGCGGGACCTTCAGATAACCGAGGTCCCGGGCGATGCCCATGTTGCGGACCATGGAGCGGCCGACGAACGCGACCCGGCGGCCGTACTCGTGCGCCGCGTCCAGGATCTGCTGGATGCGGTGGACGTGGCTGGCGAAGCTCGCCACGATGATCCGCTTGCGGGCATTGGCGAAGACCGTGCGCAGGACGTTGGAGATGTCCCGCTCCGGCGGGACGAAGCCCGGGACCTCGGCGTTCGTCGAGTCGGCGAGGAGCAGGTCGATGCCCTCCTCGCTCAGCCGGGCGAACGCGTGCAGGTCGGTGAGGCGGTTGTCCAGCGGGAGCTGGTCCATCTTGAAGTCGCCGGTGTGCACCACCATGCCCGCGGAAGTGCGGATGGCGACGGCCAGGGCGTCCGGGATGGAGTGGTTGACGGCGACGAACTCGCAGTCGAAGGGGCCGATGCGCTCCCGGTTGCCTTCCGCCACCTCGAGGGTGTACGGGCGGATCCGGTGCTCCTGGAGCTTCGCCTCGATGAGGGCGAGGGTCAACTTGGAGCCGATCAGCGGGATGTCCGGCTTCTCGCGCAGCAGGTAGGGGACGCCGCCGATGTGGTCCTCGTGGCCGTGCGTGAGCACGATGCCCTCGATGTCGTCGAGGCGGTCCCGGATGGACGAGAAGTCCGGCAGGATCAGGTCGATTCCGGGCTGCTCCTCCTCGGGGAAGAGCACTCCGCAGTCGACGATCAGCAGGCGGCCGCCGTACTCGAAGACCGTCATGTTGCGGCCGATCTCGCCGAGGCCGCCGAGCGGGGTGACCCGCAGGCCGCCCTCGGGCAGCGGCGGGGGCGGGCCCAGTTCAGGATGCGGATGACTCAAAAGACTCTCCTCACCACACGCGCCACGTACCGGTGGGCACGTGGCGCGCATGACGTTCGTGCAGAAGCAGTTGTAGGTGGTGGGCCACAGGCACCGGTGGACCTGCGTCTTCAGTTGTTCTTCAGTTGTGAAGCCCCTGTGGTGCAAAGTCTGTTGTCAGAGCTGTACCCCGCCGGCAGCAAGATCGATCTTGAGCTGGGCGACCTCTTCGGGCGAGCACTCGACCATGGGCGGGCGCAGCGGCCCGGCGGGCAGGCCCAGGAGGGCGAGCGCGGCCTTGGTGGTCATCACGCCCTGGGTGCGGAACATGCCGGTGTAGACCGGGAGCAGCTTCTGGTGGATCTCGGTCGCCTTGACGACGTCGCCGGAGAGATGGGCGTCCACGAGGGCCCGCAGGTCGGGGGTGACGAGGTGGCCGACGACCGAGACGAAGCCGACCGCACCCACGGAGAGCAGCGGCAGGTTGAGCATGTCGTCGCCGGAGTACCAGGCGAGGCCGGACCGGGCGATGGCCCAGCTGGCGCGGCCGAGGTCGCCCTTGGCGTCCTTGTTGGCGACGATCCGGGGGTGCTCGGCGAGACGGACGAGCGTCTCGGTGTCGATCGGGACGCCGCTGCGGCCGGGGATGTCGTAGAGCATGACCGGCAGTCCGGTGGCGTCGGCGACGGCCGTGAAGTGCCGGTACAGGCCCTCCTGCGGGGGCTTGTTGTAGTACGGCGTGACGACCAGCAGGCCGTGGGCGCCGGCGCGCTCGGCGTCGCGGGCGAGCTCGAGGCTGTGGTGGGTGTCGTTGGTCCCGACGCCGGCGACGACGTGGGCGCGGTCGCCGACGGCCTCCAGGACGGCTCGTACGAGATCCGCTTTCTCCGCGTCGCTGGTGGTGGGTGACTCGCCGGTGGTGCCGTTCACGATCAGGCCGTCGTTGCCTGCGTCCACCAGGTGGGCGGCGAGCCGCTGCGCGCCGTCGAGGTCGAGTGCGCCGTCCGCCGTGAAGGGCGTGACCATGGCGGTGAGGACCCGCCCGAAGGGGGTCTGCGGAGTCGAGGTCGGAGCCATGGGTAACACGCTACTCGGTGCTCGATGCGAGGTGCGCCCTCGGGGTGTCGGGTAAGTCAGGACAAAAGGAGCCCGGCACTGCCTGCTCGGGGGTTCAAGCAGTGCCGGGTCCGTTTGATCAGGCTAGATGAACTTCTCTGAATGCCGCAATACGGACACTTCGCCCGGCTGATCCGTACATCCGTTCCGCGTGGGGGAACAGGGCTTCGCTACGGGGCCACACGTCCGTTCGCATTGAAGGCGGCGTACGTCAGCGGCATGAGCTTCGCCCACTCCGCCTCCATCTTCTCGCCCACCATCTCGATCTCCCGCTGCGGGAAGGACGGCACCTTGGCCAGCTCGTGCTGGGTGCGCAGCCCGAGGAAGTGCATCAGGGAGCGGGCGTTGCAGGTGGCGTACATCGAGGAGTACAGGCCCACGGGCAGGACCGAACGGGCCACCTCGCGTGCGACGCCCTCGGCGAGGAGCTTCTGGTAGGCCGCGTACGCCTGCTCGTAGGAGTCCCGGAGGGCGTGGCTCACCGTCTCGTGCTGGGCCGGGGTGCCCTCGACGAAGACGTACTTGCCCGGACGGCCCTGCTGGACCAGCTTGCGTGAGGCGTCGGGGACGTAGAAGACCGGCTGCAGCTCGCGGTAGCGGCCGGACTCCTCGTTGTACGACCAGCCGACGCGGTGCCGCATGAACTCGCGGAAGACGAAGATCGGGGCGCTGATGAAGAAGGTCATCGAGTTGTGCTCGAACGGGCTGCCGTGCCGGTCGCGCATCAGGTAGTTGATCAGGCCCTTGGAGCGCTCGGGGTCCTTCTTCACCTCGTCCAGGGACTGCTCACCGGCGGTCGAGACGCGGGCGGCGAAGAGGACGTCGGCGTCCGAAGCGCTGGACTTCACCAGCTCGACGGTGACGTCACTGCGGAACGTGAGCGACTCGGTGGTCACGGGGATCGGGGTCCTTCCCTCACTTCTGTGGTTCGCGCCCACCTTACGGGGCACCCGCGGAGGCCGGAGCGGCACCTCGCCCCCAGGGCGCACCGGCCTGTTTTCCCGACATGGGCACCTTTTGCGTCATGCGGTCGTCTGTACCGGTGAAGCCGCACGTTGCGACCACCACCAACCCCGTGAGGAGAGGTCATCACGATGTTCCGTCGGCGCGAGCCCGTACCCTTCGCCTTCCTGGCCGAGGCGGACAGGTTCCGCAGCAATGTCACTCCCCCGCCCCGCCGGCGCGCGTCCTTCGGCGAGACGGCCGGGCGCTGGCTGCTCGGTCTCACCATCGTCGCGGGGCTGATCGGCGCGCTCGTCGTGGGCATGCCCGCGCTGTCCACGCCGCCCGCCGCGCCGACGCAGCAGTCCCAGGCGTCCCAGGGGCACTGAGCGGGAGCGCCGCCCCTTTAGGACGCCCAAGGGTGGTGGGCGGGAACACGGCCGGATAGCCTCACCGGCACAGCCCCAGCTGAGGACCGAGTGAGGACCAGCCGTGCCCCTGCCCTTCCTGACGGCCGACCGCACCTTCGAGTCGGCTTCCGAGAGCGCACTGCCGTACGACGATCCGGACCGCTGGCGGCGCCCCTATCGGCCGGGGCCGTGGCGGGTGGGTCTGGCCGCGCTGGGCCTGCTGTTCGCCTCGTTCGTGCTGTTCTCCGCGATCCTCATCGCCCTGACCGGCTCGGTGTCCTCCGCCGGCGGGGTCCTCGCCGCGGGCCTGGTCATCGTCGCCGGGGCACTGCGGCTGCTGCGCATGGGGGTGTGGGTGAGCGGGCGCGGGCTGCGCCGGACCGGATTCCTGGTGACGCGGACGGTGCCGTGGGCGCGGGTGGTTTCCGTGCGGACGGTGCAGCAGCCGGTGCGCTGGCTGGGGCTGCCGCGGACCGTGCAGGGGCAGGCGCTGGCGCTCGTCCGCGAGGACCGGCGTCCCGAGGACACGTCTCCCCTGCTCACCACGCACGGTCTGGACTTCCTGGGCCGTCCGGTGGCCTTCGACCGGGCGGCGGACGCGGTGGAGGCGTGGGCCGCGGAGAACCGGCGCGGCTGATCGCCCCCGGTCCCGGCCCGCCTTGGGCCGTCTCGTTCTCGGTGGGGCGTCGAGGCGGGAGCTGGACAGCGGGGAGACGGGGGGTCCGCAGCAGGGGCGGACCGGTTCCTCCCGGCTACGTACGGCTTCCAGCCCTGGCCCGGCGGCTCAGTACCCCGAGGCCCGGCCACCGAGGGTCGGCCCTCACGGCCTGGGCCGCGTTCGGCGGGGCTCGGTTCTCCCCGCGCCGTGCCGGGTGGAGTCGGCCCCCGAGCGTCCGGGGCCCCCGGCACAGGGGCTCGTTCCGCCCGCCACCGGGGCCGGACGATCCCGACTCATCCCTCTCCCGGCCTCCGGAAGGCGGGGCCGAGCACGCAGGCGCTCCTGACCGGCGGCCGGGCCATGTCGCGTCGGCTCGGCCCTTCCCAAGCCTCCCGGGTTGCTGGGTTGGGCAGACAGCGGGCTGGCTCAGCAGTCTCCATATCTGACTCGCCCCGGGCAGCCGGGCCAGGAGCCGGGCGCGAAGCTGCCTCAGCCGTCTGAGCTCGGGACTCGGCTCGCCTCCGAGGCCGGCACGCGGGTCGGCCTCCGGAACCGGGGCCGGCACGCAGGCTCACGCGGCCGCAGGCCCGATCATCTTCTGGGTGAGGGCTCGGCGGACAGGCTGGCTGAGCCGGCACCCGGCTCGGCCCCGCGGCCTCAGAAGGTCAAAGGGGCGAGCCAGGCGTGAAGCTGCCTCAGCCGTCCCAGCTCGGGACTCGGCTCACCTCCGCAGGCCGGGGTCCGGCATGCGGGCCGGTGGCGCAGCCGTCCCGGAGCCGGGCTCTTTCCGGGGCCGGGTCCGGGCGGGGTGAAGCACCGGCAGTCTGCGGAGGCGTATGCGGTTTGCATCGGGCACTCCGCGAGTCCGCCGGGGCCGGGAGCCGATGGCGCGCGCGCTCGGCCCGCTCCGGCTCGGTGCACGGCCCCTTGCCTCCAAGGCGGGGGCCGGGCACGCGCGGGGTTCGGGCCGGGGCTCGGCGGGCCTGCCGGGGTGGGGGCGGCTTGGTTCTGTCCGGTCTGCCCGGCGGGTTGGGCGGATCAGGAGTGCCTTGACGCGGGCCGGTCGTCGTGTGCGGCCGGTCTGCCGTCGTGCAGGGCGATGGCGCGCTGCATCGCCTTGCGGGCGCGTGGGGTGTCGCGGGCGTCGTGGTAGGCGACGGCGAGGCGGAACCAGCAGCGCCAGTCGTCGGGGGACGCCTCCGTCTCGGCCTTGCGGCGGGCGAACACCTCGTCGGCCGAGTCGCGGTCGACGCGGCCGCTCGGGAGACGCTTCAGCTCGTCGGCCGGCAGCCCGCCCTCCGCGTCGAGCTCGGCGGCGAGCTGGTTGGCCCTGCGGACGAACTGGGTGTTCTTCCACAGGAACCACAGGCCGATGGCCGGCAGGATCAGCACCGCCACCCCGAAGGCGACGGTGAGGGGCGTGCCGGACTGGATGAGCCAGACGCCACGGCTGCCGACCAGGACGAAGTAGAAGACCAGGACGGCGGCCGTGACGATATAGGTGATCTTCGCGCGCATGACGAGGTGGCTCAGCTCAGGTCGAGGAAGTGCTCCAGGCCGAAGGTGAGGCCCGGAGTGGTCACCACGCGGCGCGCGCCGAGCAGGATGCCCGGCATGAAGCTGCTGTGGTGCAGGGAGTCGTGCCGGACGGTGAGGGTCTCGCCCTCGGCTCCCAGCAGCACCTCCTGGTGGGCCAGGAGGCCCCGGAGCCGCACCGAGTGCACGGGGACTCCGTCGACGCCGGCGCCCCTGGCGCCGTCCAGGGCGGTCACCGTGGCGTCCGGCGCCGGGGCCGTGCCCGCGGCGCGGCGGGCCTCGGCGATGAGCTGGGCCGTGCGGGTGGCCGTACCGCTCGGGGCGTCCACCTTGTTCGGGTGGTGCAGTTCGACCACCTCGACGGACTCGAAGTACGGCGCGGCGATCTGCGCGAACTTCATGGTCAGCACCGCGCCGATGGAGAAGTTCGGCGCGATGAGCACGCCGATCTCCGGGGACCGGTCGAGCCAGCCCCTGAGCTGCGCGAGGCGCTCCTCGGTCCAGCCGGTGGTCCCGACGACCGCGTGGATGCCGTGGCGCACGCAGAAGTCGAGGTTGCCCATGACCGAGGCGGGGGTGGTCAGCTCGACGGCGACCTGGGCGCCGGTCTCCGCCAGCGTCTCCAGCTTGTCGCCGCGGCCGAGGGCGGCGACCAGCTCCATGTCCTCGGCGGCCTCGATCGCCTTGACCGCCTCGGACCCGATCCGGCCCCTGGCCCCGAGGACCGCCACGCGCAGCTTGCTCATGTTCCTGCTTCCTAACCGGTGGTGTTTCAGGCGACGGCGTCGTGCAGCCGGGCGGCCTGCTTGTCCTTCAGCGGGCCGATGACCGACAGCGACGGGCGCTGTCCCAGGATGTCGCGGGCGACCGCGCGGACCTCGTCCGGGGTGACCGCGGCGATCTTCGCCAGCATGTCGTCGACGGACATCTGCTCGCCCCAGCACAGTTCGCTCTTGCCGATACGGTTCATCAGCGCGCCGGTGTCCTCGAGTCCCAGGACGGTGGAGCCCTTGAGCTGGCCGATGGCGCGGGCGATCTCGTCGTCGGTGAGACCGTTCCGGGCGACGTGGTCGAGTTCGTCGCGGCAGATGCTGAGCACGTCGTGCACCTGGCTGGGCCGGCAGCCGGCGTAGACGCCGAACAGACCGCAGTCGGCGAAGCCGGAGGTGTACGAGTACACGCTGTAGGCGAGCCCGCGCTTCTCCCGGACCTCCTGGAACAGCCGGGAGGACATGCCTCCGCCGAGGGCGGTGTTGAGCACGCCCATCGCCCAGCGGCGGTCGTCGGTGCGGGCGAGGCCGGGCATGCCGAGGACGACGTGTGCCTGTTCGGTCTTGCGGGCGAGCAGCTCGACCTTGCCGGAGGTGCGGATCGTGCGGCGGCCCTCGCGCGGGGCGACGGGCTGCGCGTCCGGGTCGCGGAAGGCGCCCGCCTTCTCGAAGGCCGCGCGGACCTGGCGTACGACCCGGGTGTGGTCGATGTTGCCGGCGCAGGCGACCACGAGGTGGGTCGGGTCGTAGTGCTTCCGGTAGAAGCGGCGGATGCGGTCGGCGGTGAGGGCGTTGACGGTGTCGACCGTGCCGAGGACCGGGCGGCCGAGGGAGCTGTCGCCGAACATGGTGTGCGCGAACAGGTCGTGCACGCAGTCGCCGGGGTCGTCCTCGGTCATGGCGATCTCTTCGAGGATCGCGCCGCGCTCGACGTCGACGTCCTCCTCGCGGATCAGCGAGCCGGTCAGCATGTCGCAGACGACGTCGATGGCGAGGGGCAGGTCGGTGTCGAGCACGCGCGCGTAGTAGCACGTGTACTCCTTGGCGGTGAACGCGTTCATCTCGCCGCCGACCGCGTCGATCGCGGAGGAGATGTCCAGCGCGCTGCGCTTCGACGTGCCCTTGAAGAGCAGGTGCTCCAGGTAGTGCGTGGCGCCGTTCAGCGACGGGGTCTCGTCGCGGGAGCCGACGTGCGCCCAGATGCCGAAGGTGGCGGAGCGGACCGAGGGCAGGGTCTCGGTGACGATGCGCAGGCCGCCCGGGAGGGTGGTCCTGCGGACCGTGCCGATGCCGCCTGTGCCCTGGATGAGGGTTTGGGTACGGGCGACGGCCCGCGCCTCCGAAGAGGGGCGGGCCGTCACCTTGGAGCCACGGGACGTCACTGCTCGGCGTCGTCCTTCGCCTCGTCAGAACCTTCCTCGCCCTCGATCACCGGGACGAGGGAGAGCTTGCCGCGGGAGTCGATCTCGGCGATCTCGACCTGGACCTTCTGGCCCACACCGAGGACGTCCTCGACGTTCTCCACGCGCTTGCCGCCGGCCAGCTTGCGGATCTGCGAGATGTGCAGCAGACCGTCCTTGCCGGGCAGCAGGGAGACGAACGCACCGAAGGTGGTCGTCTTGACGACCGTGCCCAGGTACCGCTCGCCGACCTCGGGCATCGTCGGGTTGGCGATGCCGTTGATCGTGGCGCGGGCGGCCTCCGCGGAGGGGCCGTCGGCGGCGCCGATGTAGATCGTGCCGTCGTCCTCGATGGTGATCTCGGCGCCCGTGTCCTCCTGGATCTGGTTGATCATCTTGCCCTTGGGGCCGATGACCTCGCCGATCTTGTCGACCGGGATCTTGACGGTGATGATCCGCGGGGCGTGCGGGCTCATCTCGTCGGGCCGGTCGATGGCCTCCATCATCACGTCGAGGATGTGCAGGCGGGCGTCACGGGCCTGCTTGAGGGCCGCGGCCAGGACGGAGGCGGGGATGCCGTCCAGCTTGGTGTCGAGCTGGAGGGCGGTCACGAAGTCCCGCGTGCCGGCGACCTTGAAGTCCATGTCGCCGAAGGCGTCCTCCGCACCGAGGATGTCGGTGAGGGTGACGTAGTGCGTCTCGCCGTCGATCTCCTGGGAGATCAGGCCCATGGCGATGCCGGCGACGGGGGCCTTCAGCGGCACACCGGCGTTCAGCAGCGACATGGTGGAGGCGCAGACCGAGCCCATGGAGGTCGAGCCGTTCGAGCTGAGCGCCTCGGAGACCTGGCGGATCGCGTAGGGGAACTCCTCGCGCGAGGGCAGCACCGGCACGAGCGCGCGCTCGGCGAGGGCGCCGTGACCGATCTCGCGGCGCTTCGGGGAGCCGACGCGGCCGGTCTCACCGGTGGAGTACGGCGGGAAGTTGTAGTTGTGCATGTAGCGCTTGCGGGTCACCGGCGAGAGGGTGTCCAGCTGCTGCTCCATGCGGAGCATGTTCAGGGTGGTCACGCCCAGGATCTGGGTCTCGCCGCGCTCGAAGACGGCGGAACCGTGCACCCGCGGGATGGCCTCGACCTCGGCGGCCAGGGTGCGGATGTCGGTGACACCGCGGCCGTCGATGCGCTTCTTCTCCTTGATCACGCGCTCGCGGACCAGCTGCTTGGTGAGCGAGCGGTACGCGGCGGAGATCTCCTTCTCGCGGCCCTCGAACTCCGGCAGGAGCTTCTCGGCGGCGAGCTGCTTGACGCGGTCGAGCTCGGCCTCGCGCTCCTGCTTGCCGGCGATGGTGAGCGCCTGGGCCAGCTCGGGGCGGATGGCGGCGGTGAGCGCCTCGAACACGTCGTCCTGGTAGTCCAGGAAGATCGGGAACTCGGCGGTCGGCTTGGCGGCCTTGGCGGCGAGGTCGGCCTGGGCGCGGCACAGGACCTTGATGAACGGCTTCGCGGCCTCCAGGCCGGCGGCGACGACCTCTTCGGTCGGCGCCTCGGCGCCGCCCTCGACCAGCTTGATGGTCTGCTCGGTGGCCTCGGCCTCGACCATCATGATCGCGACGTCGCCGTCCTCCAGGACGCGGCCCGCGACGACCATGTCGAAGACGGCGTCCTCGAGCTCGCTGTGGGTCGGGAAGGCGACCCACTGGCCACGGATCAGCGCGACGCGGACGCCGCCGATCGGGCCGGAGAAGGGCAGACCGGCCAGCTGCGTCGACGCGGACGCGGCGTTGATCGCCACGACGTCGTACAGGTGGTCGGGGTTGAGCGCCATGATCGTGGCGACGACCTGGATCTCGTTGCGCAGGCCCTTCTTGAAGGAGGGGCGCAGCGGGCGGTCGATGAGGCGGCAGGTGAGGATGGCGTCCTCGGAGGGCCGGCCCTCACGGCGGAAGAAGCTGCCGGGGATCTTGCCGGCGGCGTACATCCGCTCCTCGACGTCCACCGTGAGCGGGAAGAAGTCGAGCTGGTCCTTGGGCTGCTTGGAAGCGGTGGTGGCCGACAGCACCATGGTGTCGTCGTCCAGGTACGCCACGGCGGAACCGGCGGCCTGCTTGGCCAGGCGGCCCGTCTCGAAGCGGATGGTGCGGGTGCCGAAGGCGCCGTTGTCGATGACGGCCTCGGCGTAGTGGGTCTCGTTCTCCACCAGCGTGTTCTCCGTTACTTGTCTGCTTGTCGTCTTTCGTCCCTCGGCTGCCCGTGTGGCAGGGGGACGGTGGCGGAGAAGCGCTCCGTCCGGTGCGGGCCGGTCTTCGATCGAAGCACCCGGGACTCGATTTCCCCGGGGGCCACTACCGAGGACCGGCGGCGGCGAGGTGCGCTTCTCCTCGTTGTGTGTCGTACGCGGTGCTGCGTGATGCTGCGTGGTGCGTACCGCGTTGTGCTACCACACTACAAAGCGTGAGTGACACTCCGCATGTTTCCGCACGTACCACGATGGTTTCGCGGTATGCCAGGGAAATCCCCGCATACGGCAAAGGGAGCGGTCCCCCGAGTCTTTCCGGGAACCGCTCCCTTCACGGGCGTCCTACTTGGCGCCCGCCGCACCGCGGCGGATGCCGAGGCGGTCGACCAGCGCACGGAAGCGCTGGATGTCCTTCTTCGCCAGGTACTGCAGCAGGCGGCGGCGCTGACCGACCAGGATCAGCAGACCACGACGGGAGTGGTGGTCGTGCTTGTGGGTCTTGAGGTGCTCCGTCAGGTCGGAGATCCGACGGGACAGCAGAGCGACCTGGACCTCGGGGGAGCCGGTGTCACCCTCCTTGGTACCGAACTCGGCGATGATCTGCTTCTTCGTAGCGGCGTCGAGCGACACGCGTACTCCTCATAGTCTCTGAGTGGCCACCGAGTGCCCCCGGTCTTCGTCTCGGGGGAGCTTCCGTTACTCGGAAGGCGGGGATCCGCTGGGCGCGGCCTCCAGAGCCTGGGGCTCCGGGGGTGCGTACACGAACGGCCGTCACTCAGGGTACCAGGCCGTGGCGGGCCTCTTTCGCCCGGTCGGCGAACCGCCCTGGCGGGGCGGCGGCGGCCACTAGGGTGTGCGCCGGACGTACGTACCTCGGGAAGGGGTCGCTGCACGATGGCGGAGACGGAAGCGGAGATCAAGGCGCGCAAGGAGCGCGAGCGCGACGAGCTGTACGCGCTCGACATCTCGGGCGTCGAGTGGCACTGCGCGCCGGGCACGGAGGAGGACGAGGAGCGGGTCGAGATCGCGTACCTGCCCGGCGGGGCGGTGGCGATGCGGTCCTCTCTCGACCCGGACACCGTGCTGCGCTACACCGAGGCGGAGTGGCGGGCGTTCGTGCTGGGGGCGCGGGACGGGGAGTTCGACCTGGAGCCGACGGCGCGCGACGGGGGGCTCGACGGGCAGTGAGCCCGCGCCCGCACGCCGCCGGGCCCCGGCTCGCGCGGAGCCGGGGCCCGGCTGCGTCGGGGTGGCCGTCCACCGGTCGTGGACCGCGCCGTCCGCTCAGCCGGTCATCGACCGCGCCGTCGCGTACACGTCGAAGACCGCCAGCGTCAGCGGGATGAGCGTCAGCAGGACGAAGCCCTCGCAGATCTCCAGGAAGCGGCCCCAGAAGGGGGTCAGCCCGCCGCGCGGCAGGATCAGGCCCAGCGCGGTCACCAGGGCCGCGGCCAGGGCGATGGCCGCGATCAGCCAGACGGTGCGGATCTGGAGGTCGGTGCGGTCGCCGGCCAGCGCCGCGCGCATGAGGTGCGACGGCGGGTTGAGGGCGAGGCCGAGGCCGAGCAGCACCAGCGAGGCCAGCCCGGCGGCCAGCAGCGAGGCCACCTGGGCGGTGTAGCGGAACAGGCCGGCGCGCATGATCATGGCGACCGCGGTGGCGAACGCGAGCAGCTGGGCCCAGACGTCGTCGGAGAAGCCGAGCACGGCCGTCGCCGCGACGGCGAGCAGCGCGCAGCCGCCGACCAGGCCGACGAGGAGTTCGTGCCCGCGCCGCGCCTGCGCCTCGATGCGCTCGGTGTCCACGGACTCCGGCGCGGCGGAGTCGGCGCCGCCGTAGGCGGAGCGGGGGGCGCCGCTGCTGGGGTTCTCGAAGCCGATCGGCAGACGCGCGAAGCGCATCGACATGCCGGGCAGGAAGGCCAGGGCGCCGACGGCGACGGGGGCGCACAGGGCGGCCGTCTCGGTGGGGGCCCAGCCGGTGAGGGCCGCGACGAAGACGACGACCAGGGCGATCGCGGAGGCGAACAGGAAGGCGACGAAGGGGCCGTCGCCGTGGGGTGAGCACAGGGCGAGGATCAGCGCGGCGACGAGAACGGCCGCGCAGGCCAGCAGGAACTGCAGTCTGCCGATGCCCTCGCCGGCGCTCAGCGGCAGCAGGCCGCTGCCCGCGACGCCGACGTTGGGCAGCGCGCCGAGACCGAGGGCGACGGCCGAGCCGCGGTCGTCGTAGACGCGGGCGCGCACCGCGGAGAGCACCACCAGGAGGATGCCGGTGACGGCGGCGAGGATGCCGGCGAGGCCGTGCATGTCGTGGCGGGGGTCGGCGGTCCAGGCGACGAACGCGAGCAGCGCGGGCAGCACGGCGCCGCCGGTCAGGCCCGCGGCCCGGGTCAGGTCGCCGCTCCACAGCCTGTGCTGCCTGGTGACGGCCGAGGCGACGGCCTCGGCGACGTCGTCGAAGACGGCCGGCGGCAGCGACTCCGCGAACGGGCGGAGGGTGAGGAGCTCACCGTCGAGGATGCGCTGGGCGGCGAAGGAGCGGGCGCTGTCCAGCACGGTGCCGTCGGTGCGGACCAGGTGGTAGCCGACCGGGGCGCCCGCTTCGGGGCTCTGCCGGGACAGCCGGAGGATCTCGGGATAGAGGTCGGCGACCGGGACGTCGTCGGGCAGGGCCACGTCGATGCGGCTGTCCGGCGCGACGATGGTGACCCGGCAGAAGCCGAGTCCGGATCCGGAGCCGGAAGGCGTTCCCGTCCCGGGTCCGCCGGTGGCGGCGGCCGTCATGCTCACCTGCTGCTCCCCCTCAGTGGTGGTGGTGCGTCTGTGTCGTGAAGGTCCCGTGCCGGTTCGCCCCGTGCGCGGCGGCCGGGGTGCCGCACGCCGGGATCGCCGGGGTGTCTCCGTCCCGCCATCGGGACGTTCGCCCCGGTGTGTCCGGACTGCTGGGTGTGTGCTCACGCGACCATCCGGCACCCTACCGCTCACCGCCGTCGCGTGAACTCAGTAGGATCACGCGGCGGCCTGCGCTCGCCGGACACGGGGTGGCGGGCGGAACGCCTGGGTCGGGCAAGGGAATTGGTGAGCGGTGAGCCAGATTGTCGTCAAGCGCCCCCCTAGGGCGCTACCGTCCGAAGTGCCCACGGGTGAGGTCGTTGTCCAGCCCCCTCCCGAACTGCCGCGGGGGCCGCAGGAGAGCGTGCTGATGCAGCTCCTGCCCACGCTGGGCATGGGCGGTTCGGTGGTGTTCTTCTTCACGAACGGGCAGCCGTTCATGAAGATCATGGGCATGATCATGATCGCGTCGACGGTGGCGATGTCCATCGCGATGGTGGTCCGCTTCCGCCGCGGCTCCCAGGGCCAGCTCGCCGACATGCGCCGCGACTACCTCAGCTACCTCTCGCAGACGCGCGCGGCCGCCGTCCGGACGGCGAAGGCGCAGCGGGACGCCCAGTACTACCTGCACCCCTCCCCCGAGCAGCTGTGGGCGCTCGTCGCCGAGGGCAGCCGGGTGTGGGAACGGCGGCCCGGCGACGAGGACTTCGCGCATGTGCGCATCGGCCTGGGCCCGCAGCCGCTGGCGACCCCGCTCATCGCCCCGGACACGGGCCCCGTCGAGCAGCTCGAGCCGTTGACCGCCGGCGCGATGCAGCGTTTCCTCGCCGCGCACAACACCGTCGGCGACCTGCCGATGGCGGTCTCGCTGCGCGCCTTCTACCACGTCACCGTCAGCGGCGAACCGCAGTCCGTGCGGGCCTCGGCCCGCGCCCTGGTCGGCTCGCTGGCCTCGCTGCACTCCCCCGAGGACCTGGTCGTCGCGGTGGCCGCGGGCCGTGAGGCGCTGCCGCACTGGGAGTGGGTGAAGTGGCTGCCGCACGCGCAGGCGCCCGGCGCGGTGGACGGCGCGGGCTCCCGCCGGCTGATCGGCTCCGACCCGCGCGAGCTGGAGGACCTGCTCGCCGCCCGGCTCACCGGCCGGCCGCGCTTCCACCCGGGCGCGGCGCCGCTGCTGGACGAGCCGCACATCGTCCTGGTGCTGGACGAGCTGTCCCTGCTGCCGGACTCGGTGCTCGCCAACCCGGAGGGGCTGCAGGGCGTCACGGTGCTCGAGGTGGTGCCGGGCGACCTGACCACGGCGGGCGGCGACCTGTCCATCGTCGTGCAGCCCGGCCTGCTGCGCCTGGAGTCCGGGCACGGCGAGGTCTACGAGGGCGCCCCGGACGCCCTGTCCTACGAGTCCGCCGAGGCGCTGGCCCGGCAACTGGCGCCGCTGCGCATGGCCTCAGGCGGCGACGACGACGAACCGCTGCTCGCCAACCTGGAGTTCACCGACCTGCTGGGCCTCGGCGACGCGGCGTCCGTCGACACCAAGCGCACCTGGCGGCCGCGCGCGCTCGCGGAACGGCTGCGCGTGCCCATCGGTGTGGGCGTGGACGGCCGGCCCGTGATGCTGGACCTGAAGGAGGCCGCGCAGGAGGGCATGGGCCCGCACGGCCTGTGCGTCGGCGCGACCGGTTCCGGCAAGTCGGAACTGCTGCGCACGCTGGTGCTGGGCCTCGCGGTCACCCACTCCTCGGAGACGCTGAACTTCGTCCTCGCCGACTTCAAGGGCGGTGCGACGTTCGCCGGCATGGCGCAGATGCCGCACGTCGCGGCCGTCATCACCAACCTCGCCGACGACCTGACCCTGGTCGACCGCATGGGCGACTCGATCCGCGGCGAGCTGAACCGCCGCCAGGAGCTGCTGCGCGACGCGGGCAACTACGCCAACATCCACGACTACGAGAAGGCGCGCGCGGCCGGTGCGCCGCTGCAGCCCATCCCCTCGCTCGTCCTGGTGATCGACGAGTTCAGCGAGCTGCTGAGCGCCAAGCCGGACTTCATCGAGATGTTCGTGCAGATCGGCCGCATCGGCCGGTCGCTGGGCGTGCACCTGCTGCTGGCCTCGCAGCGCCTGGAGGAGGGCCGCCTGCGCGGCCTGGAGACGTACCTGTCGTACCGGATCGGTCTGCGCACCTTCTCCGCGGCCGAGTCCCGCGCCGCGCTCGGCGTCCCGGACGCCTACGAACTCCCGAACGTCCCCGGCTCCGGCTTCCTGAAGTACGGCACGGACGAGATGGTCCGCTTCAAGGCGGCGTACGTCTCGGGCGTGTACCGCTCGGGCTCCCGGCAGGCGGCCCTGCCCGGCGGGCAGCTCCCGGTGGACCGGCGGCCGGTGCTGTTCACCGCCACCGAGGTGCCGGTGCGGTACACCGCCGTCCCGCCGCAGCGCACCCCCTCCGAAGCCCAGGTGGACGAGGCGCTGGCCGACACGGTCCTCGACGTGATCGTGCGCCGGCTGGAGGCGCAGGGCCCGGCGGCGCACCAGGTGTGGCTGCCGCCGCTGGAGAGCCCGCCGTCGCTGGACGCGCTGCTCCCGGGCCTCGCGGCCGTGCCGGACCGCGGTCTGACCCAGCCCGGCTACGAGGGCGCGGGCCGTCTGGTCGTCCCGGCGGGCCTGGTCGACAAGCCGTACGAGCAGCGCCGCGACCGTCTGATGCTGGACTTCTCGGGCGCGGCCGGCCACATGCAGGTCATCGGCGGCCCCCAGTCCGGCAAGTCCACCCTGCTGCGCACCCTGATCTGCTCCTTCGCGCTCACCCACACCCCGCACGAGGTGCAGTTCTACGGCCTCGACTTCGGCGGCGGCGGCATGGCCGCCGTGGACGGCCTGCCGCACGTCGGCGGCATCGCCTCGCGCCTGGACCCCGAGCGGGTCCGCCGGACGGTCTCCGAGGTGTACGGCGTCCTGACCCGCCGCGAGGAGTACTTCCGCACGGCCGGCATCGCCTCCATCGCCGACTACCGCGCCCGGCGCGCCCGCGGCGACATCTCGGTCACGGACCAGCCGTGGGGCGACGTGTTCCTGGTCATCGACGGCTGGGGCAACTTCCGCACCGACTACGAGGGGCTGGAGCCGGCGGTCCTGGACATCGCCGCCCGCGGCCTCGGCTACGGCATCCACCTGATCATCACCGCGTCGCGCTCGATGGAGGTCCGGGCGAACCTCAAGGACCACCTGATGAACCGGCTGGAGCTGCGCCTCGGTGACGTGATGGACTCGGAGATCGACCGCAAGGTGGCGGCGAACGTCCCCGCGGGCGTCCCCGGCCGCGGTCTGTCCCCGCAGAAGCTGCACTTCATGACGGCCGTCCCGCGCATCGACGGCCTCACCTCCGACACGGACCTGGCGGAGGCCACCGCCGCGCTGACGACCGAGGTCGGACGCCACTGGCAGGCGCCGGGCGCCCCGAAGGTGCGGCTGCTGCCGCGCCGGCTGGAGGCGGTCAAGCTGCCGCCGGGCGACAGGTTCCCGCAGCGGGGCGTCGCCTTCGCGCTGGACGAGGACAACCTGGAGCCGGTGTTCGTCGACTTCGAGCAGGACCCGTTCTTCCTCGTCTTCGGCGAGAGCGAGTCCGGCAAGTCCAACCTGCTGCGGCTGCTGATCAAGCAGCTGACCCTGCGGTACGGCGGCGACGAGGCGAAGTTCTTCGTGGTCGACAACCGCCGCTCCCTGCTGGACGTCACCCCTGCCTCCCACCTGGCGGAGTACATCCCGATGTCCAGCCAGATGGACCACCACATGGTGGCGCTGGCCGACCTCATGCAGCGCCGCACCCCGACGGCCGACGTCACCCCGCAGCAGCTGCGGGAGCGGAGCTGGTGGCGGGGGCCGCAGGTGTTCGTGGTCATCGACGACTACGACCTGGTCTCCACGTCCAGCGGCAACCCGCTCAGCGGTCTGACCGAGATGCTGCCCTTCGCCCGCGACGTCGGCGTCCGCTTCGTCATCGCCCGTTCCTCGGCGGGCGCCGGCCGCGCCTCCTACGAGCCGTTCATGCAGCGCATGAAGGAACTCGGCGCCCAGGGCATCGTCCTGGCGGGCGACCCGGCCGAGGGCGACATCCTCGGCGGGGTCCGGCCGCGGCCGATGCCCGCGGGGCGGGGCGTCTTCGTCTCCCGCAAGCGGGGCAAGCCGCTGGTCCAGACGGGGCTGGTGGACGTGGAGTACTGACGGGATTCCCGTGGCGAACCCGGCGGCCGGAGGGCCGCCGGGTTCGGCGTTTGGCGGGTGCGGTGCGGCCGGCGGGCAGGGCGGGCAGGCGGTACGCGTATCCGCCCGCTGTGCGCGCTTCCTCATGGAGTACGGCTTGCTGGGGGTGGGCGGTCGCGGGGGTCCCGTCCGGGCACTGTGCGCGCACGGGGTGGCGGCGCGGGTCCAGGGCGTGGGTGTTCCGGGTGAGTGGTCGGGGGCGTGGCCTGTTCGGGGTGCGGCCCGTAGTACCGCGTGGGGGGCGCGGCCCGTATTGCCGCGTGGAGGCCGGTCGGGAAGGCCGTCGGTGGCGGGCAGGGCGGCCGCGGAGAGTGCTCGGCTGCGGTGAGGCGCTGCCGTGCGGGACGGACGGCCGGTGCCTCGGCGAGGGGCACGCCAGCGCGTACCCCGCTCGGGCGGGCTGCCGTACGCGGTGGGGGCGGGCGCACCAAGATCGTCGACCTGGTGCCAGAGCCGCTCGTCCGGGGTGGCCGGGGCGGGTGCCGGCCGTCACCGGTGCGGGCGACGGGCCGGCGCCGGGGGCACGGGCACCCCGGCGGGGGAACGTAGCGGGGACGTCGGCCGGGGCACGCACACCACGGGGTGGGCACCTCCCGTGCGTGCCCACCCCGTTGCTCCGCCGTGCCGGCCGGTCAGCCGTCCTACATGAAGTAGCTGGCGGCCTTCCGGTCGCCGCCCTGGTAGTCGCCGCCGGCCGCGTGCACGACCTTGCCGATGGCGACGAGGGCCTCGTGGATGCCCTTGGCCTCACGGTCCCAGGCGGCCTGCTGCTCGGTGTACGCGTTGTGGGCCTCGCCCTCCCACATGCTGGCGACGCCGGCGACCTTCTGCTTGATGGCCTCGAGGCCCTCTTCGAGCCGCCGCGCGTGGTTGGCCAGCTGGGTGGCGGTCTCGTCGAGACCCCCGTAGGAAACTTCGAGCTCGCCGCTGTTGTTCACGCCCATGATTGCTCCGTTGTCGAGAAGTGGTGGTCTGCGGATCAGTAGCTGGACAGGGCCGAGCCGCCGGCGCCGATGTCGATGCTCTGCACCTGCGAGCGGACCTCGTCCTCCGTGCCGTCCTTGATCTTCCGGGTGGTGCTCATGGCCTCGATGAACTTGGCGAGGATGTTGCCGATCCGGACCATGCGCTCGTTGATCTCGGTCTGCTTGGCGTTGAACGCGCCGGCGCCGATGCCCTTCCAGTGGCCTTCCAGGCTGTCGATGATCGCCTGGAGCTCCTTGAGCTGGCCCTTGATGCCCTCGAAGCGGTGCAGAAGCTCCTTTTCGAGGACGATGATGTCCTTGTCGCTTACCTTCTGGCGCCCTGTGGCCATTTTCCATGCCTTTCGTTGCGAACTGACCTTGCCGGGTGCTGCGTCAAGGCGTCAGCACGGATGGCAAGCGGGCTTCTGCTCACTCGGCGAATGAACAGGTATGCGGGAGACCGCTCAGGCGTTACGGCGTGCGCGCAGCACGGCGAAACCGGCGCCTCCGAGGATGAGTACGGCTGCCGCGGCGCCGATGATCACCCAGGTCCGGGTGCCGCCGCCGGACGCGGTGTCCTGCGCGGCGGCGGAGGTGGGGCCGTCGGCGGAACCGGCTTCCTTCGAGGGCTTCGCCGACGCCCCGGACGAGGGCGACGAGGAGGGCGCGGCCGAGGAACCGCCGGTGGCCGTGATGTCCTCGTCCGGCGCCGTCCCGTTCTCGGCGGCGAGGGGGTCGCGGTTGGCCGGGCCCGGGTCGATGTCCTTGGCGATCAGTACCCGGCGGGGCCGGATGACGCCGTACCCGAGGTACTTGCTGGGCTTGTTCTTGGGCCAGCTGCGGCCGGCGGTGTCGATGAAGGAGCGGAGGACCTGGTTGGCGGTCCAGTCGGGGTGCGCGGACCAGACGAGGGCGGCGGAGGCGGAGGCGATGGCGGAGGCGTTGCTGGTGCCAAAGGTGCGGCAGTACCTGGTGAACGTGGCGTCGCACCAGGTCGGGACCTCAATGCCAGGAGCCGAGAAGTCCACCTGGTTCCCGTAGGTGGAGAATTTGCCCACGGTGGCGTGCCGGTCGATGGCAGAGACTCCCACAACGTACGGATACATGGCGGGGTAGTTGGCCTTGTTGCCCTTGGCTCCGTCGTTACCCGTGGCGGCGAACAGCAACTTGCCCTTGGACGCCGCGTACTTGACGGCGGCCTGCTCCGCCTCATCGGGGAATTCGCTGCCGTAGGACATGTTGATGATCTTGGCATCGGTGTCGGCGGCAGCCCTGATGGCCTGGGGCGAGTCGAGGGACCTCAACCGCTCGCGCTCATCCTTCATCTGATCAAGTCCCACCCGAATCGGGATGATCTTCGCTCCCGGAGCGAGGCCCTTGATGCCTCCGCCGGCTCCCGTGCCCGCGATGAGCTCGGCCATCGAAGTACCGTGGCCGTCATAGTCCTGGGTGACGTGGTACTTCGCTGCTTTCGGCACCTCGTCGACCAGCACCTGGCCCCTGAGCGAGGAGGTGTTCGGGTTGACCCCGGTGTCGATGACAGCGACCTTCACCCCCTTGCCGGTGCTGTGCTTCCATATCTCGTCGGCGCCCATCGCGTCCAGATACCACTGCTTGGTTCGAACGTCGTCCAACGCCACGGCTCCGGGAGCCAGTCCTGCCGACGCGATGACCAGCGTGCCCAGCACCGAGCACACGGCAGACAGTCGCCTCGCGTTGCGCCTCGTCAAGAGGGCGGTCCTGGTGCCGCGCCGGCCGGTCCCTGGCTTCATGCCTGTGTACGTCCTCGCTCGTGTCAGTCGTTCTTCTGGGGCACATCACGCCGCTGCTGCGACGATCGGTGCTGTCCGGTGCCGGAAGCCCTGCCCGCCTCACCGCCCGGAGCCTGCCGGCCGCCCACCGCGCCGCGTCCCAGCCCCGTTGCGCCGGCCTCGGCGCCCCGGGAACCGGCAGCAGCACGGGGCGCGCCGACGACGCCCTCGGGGTTGCTGGCCGAGCGCAGCACCGCCTGGCCCGCGCCGGGCTCCGGGTTCGGCCTGGGGGCGCCGACCACTCCCCGCTGCCCGAGAGCGCCCTTCGCCGGTGCGGAGGAGCCCGGCTCCTCTGCGCCGACGACCATTCCGCGCGGGACACGGGGGTTGGCCGTGCCCGCCGGCCTCCCGCCCGTGACGGGCTTGCCGCCCACGACGCCGTTGCGCGCCGGGCCGGCGGGACCGGTCGCTCCCGTGCGTCCGCCAGGTGCGCCGGTGCTCGTCGGCGTTCCACCGGTGACGGGACGCCCCATCGGCGGGCGCCCGGACTGGACGGGCCCGCGTGCGCCCGGCTGACCCGCCGCGGTCGCGCGTCCCGTGGCACGGGCGGTTTGTCCCAGCGGGCCCTGAGGCGCTCGACCACCGGCGACCGTACGCCCCGCCTGGCCCGCGGCACCCTGCGGAACGCGGCCGCTGGAGACGGCACGCCCCGCCTGGCCCGCGGCACCCTGCGGCACCCGGCCGCTTCCGGCTCCCGACGGACCGCTGCGTCCCTGTGCGGTCACGGGGAACCGGCTGGTCGGCCCGTAGCCGGGGGTACGGCCGGCGGTCGGGGCGAGGGGAGGCGCCATCGGTCCCGTCGGCAGCGGCGGCGTCTGCCCGCCACCACCGGCGGCCGGGGCAGTGGGCACCGGGGAACCGGGCGGTGCGGTGGGCGCCTGAGGAGGCAGCGTGGCCGTGCTGTCGATCGCCGTGCCGATGTCTCCGTCGGAAGGCACGCTCGCGCTGGGCTCGTGCACTTCCCTGACCGGCGGTACATGCCCGCCGGTCCCCGTTGCGTCCACGGCAGCCGTACCGTGGTGGCCTTCCACGGCGGTTCCGCGGCTTCCCCCGACCAGCCCTCGGCTCCCGCTCGGGCCGGACCCGTACGGACCCGCCCCACCCTTGGAGCGCCCCACCGGCTTCGGCACGCCCACGTCCGGGATCGGCTTGTAGGGCTTCGGGTCGGCCTCCAGGGCCGTGCCCAGCGTGGAGGCGGAGACCGCATAGAACGACGCCAACCGGTTCATCTGGTTGATCGCCTCTTGCCGGTTCTTCTCGACCTTCAGCGCGGCGGCGTAGTCCGGGTCGCCGTCGACCTGCTTGGACTTGGGCAGCTCATGGGGACGCTTCTGCTCGGCCGCGGGCCGGGGGTCGCGCTCGGGCATGGAGCTGCGCACGGAGGCCAGCCCCGTGGCGGCGGCGGAGATCTCGGTGGCGGCGACGTCGGCGAAGGTCGCGAGTCCCTTGGTCCAGTCGATGAGGCCGGCGGTCCAGGTGCGGAACTGCTCGGCGCCCTCGCCCTCCCAGTCGACCCCCTTGAGGTTCGTCGCCAGGTCCGTCGCCGCGTCGTGGATGGCCGTACGGGCGTCCCACAGGGCCTTGCTGGCCATCTCCAGGTGCTCGGGGTTGGCGTGGCGGACCAGGTCGATCATCGCGTTGAGATCGTGGTCCTCGAAGTCGGTCCGGCCGAGGGAGAGCGCCGATCCGATCGGCGTGCCCCGGAAGGCGGTCTGCAGATGGCTGATGGCATTGACCACGCCGACCTGGCGGTCCGCCTGCTCGACGTCCGTCTTGTACTCGGGCTTCTGCTGCCAGTTGTCAGTCAATGGGATCCCCCGCGGACGTTGCGTCGCCGGCGTGCTCACCAGCCCGGACCGGCTTCGGCTCGGCGTGCTTGTGCTCGGTGTGCTTGTGCTCGGACGCCGTCGCCTGCTGGTGCTCGTGCACGAGGTGCGAGCGGATCTGCCAGAACCGGCGCCGCACCTCGTCCTCCGTACCGTCGTACGTGGCGTCGGCCGCGTGCGCCGCGAGCGTCAGGGCCTCTATCTGCATCCCGAGGTTCCGCGACAGCGAGGTGAGGCGCTCGTGCACCTGCTCGTACTTGCCGTGCAGCTCGGTCGCCTCGTGGAAGGGGATGTTCGAACCGCTGAAGGAGGAAGCGCTGAGCCTGTGCTCCGCGAGCCTGGACGGGCTGCCGGGAGCACCCTCGAAGGCCGTCAGCGCGTCGTCGACCTTCTTCTTGAACTTCGCCAGCGCATCGATGCCGCGCCTCATGCCCGAGCCGCTACCGCCGCCCACCGCGACTCCTTCCCCGTTTCCCCGTTGGTACCGCTCGACGGACCGGGCGGCGCACAACCGCGGCACCGGTCCATCGCCGACCACTGTAGTCACTGTGCATTTCGCGGCCAACTGAACTCTGCGACAGTTCAGTTGCAATGGCGTCCATGTATGACCGGTTCAGAGCCACGCAAGACCGACAGGGCGACCAAAAGAGACAGAAGGGGCCCGGCATCTACGCGGAAGCTTCACATCCGCACGGTGACCGGGACGCAGGGCGCCACCTGAGAGTCGTCTTCGCCATGACGAAGCCTCACTCCGACGGGCAAGGCGCGCGATTGCCGAACAGAGCGAACAGCTCGGACGACGGCCAGGAGGGGGCAGCGCAGCCGGTGGGCCGGCGAGGTCGCCTCCGCGGAACCTTCACGACCGAAACATCACCCATAGCGGATATGGCGCCTGGCCTCAGCGGTCCCGGTTGCTACTTTGGCCCAGCATCGCAGTGAAACACGGGGGAGGGCCCTTCCATGGCGTGGGACGAATGGGAGCAGCTCAAGGCGCAGGCTGCTCAGGGGGAGTCGGCGCACATGCAGCTCAACCATGTCGACGCGGGCGGCGGCACCTACGGCCCCTACGTCATCCCCAGCAGGACGGGTGACCTCAAGGTCGGGCACAAGGACCTGGAAAAGATCGGCAGGGCGGCGCACCACCTCTACGACCAGCTGTGGGACAAGGCCCGCGTAGCCACCCCGAGCAGTGACTCCGCAGCCGGCGACCTCTCCAAGCAGGGCTTCGCCCTCGGCGCCGGACTCCAGCACGTCTCGAACCGCTGGGAGGAGCAGCTGAAGTCCCTGATGGACGCCTGCGCCCAGATCTCCAACCACATGCAGACCACCAAGGCCGTGCACGCGAACGACGAGCACTACATCCAGCGCCAGATGAGCAGCATCGACGCGCTGGACGCCGGGTTCGACGAACGGGTGGGAGCACCGGGCGCGAAGAACGACTATGGGGACGACGGCAAGGGCAAGGGCAAGAAGAAGGAGTAGCGGCGTCGGGTCGGAGACGACAGGGACGCTCACACCATCGGCACCGCTATCCCGGGATGACCACCAATGGACTTCAACACCCTCTACCACGCCAACTTCAAACTGCTCGACGACGCCGTCAGCGACTGGTCGACCCTCGTGAAGCACCTCGCGGATCTGAAGAAGGATGCCGAGGACCACCTCCACAAAGCCGCTGTCAAGGCCGACTGGGCCGGGGTGAATGCGCAGGTGTCCAAACAGTTCGTCGGCAAGACGGCCGGCGAGTTCGGCGACGCCCACACACAGGCGACCACCATTTACCGGATCTTGCTGGACACCCGGGACGAGCTGAAGCTGTACCACCGGCAGCTGACGGATGCCGTCTCCCGCGGGCAGAAGAAGAACCTGACCGTCATCGACCGGGGTGACGGCGCGTTCCAGGTCATGGGCAGCACACGGCCGGACTGGGCCTCCGACCCGAGCGGCAAGACGGGCGCGACCGACCAGAAGGACGTCGACGCCCTCCGCGACGAGATTCAGGGCATCCTCAGCAAGGCCACCGAGAGCGACAGCACGGCCAGAGACGTCCTCGTCGCGATCGCCGATCAGACCCGGACGGGTTTCTCCGACGCCCATTACAAGGACCGGGACACCGCGGCGGCGGCCGTGAAGGAAGCCGACGAGCTGGCGAAGCTGGCCAGGAAGGACCCGGACGACCTCACGGTCGAGGAGTTCGACCGTGTGAACGCCGGGCTGAAGAAGTACCACGACGACCCTCTGTTCGCCGAGCGCTTCACGGCCCGCCTCGGGGCGAAGAGGACCCTGGAGTTCTGGGCCGGCGTCACGGACCCGATGGTGGCACCGGACCTCACCCGCGAGCGACGGGAGCAGTTCGACGAACTGCAGAAGAGTCTCGGTCTGACCCTGGCTACGGCGAGCCGGAGCGACACACCGTCGATGACTCGGTGGAAGCAGGACGTCATCGAGTTGGGGGACCGACCGATCGGGCACCGCGCGGACGTCCTCGGCGTCCAGGTGATGAGCAACCTCATGCGCGTGGGCGACTACGACGACGCGTTCCTGACCGCGTACGGCAAGCGGTTGATGGCGACGGAGCGGAAGTTCACCCACGACGGCGCCCACACCGGCTGGCAGCAGTTGCCGACCAACCCCTACCTGAACCGGATGAGCGGCGACACGGGCTGGGATCCGCTGAGCGGCTATCTGAAAGGTCTGTCGAACAATCCGGCCGCGGCCACCGACTTCTTCAACGACGACTTCATCCCGAAGGACGGCGACCACAAGCACGCCGTCTCCAACTTCAAGTACCTGTTCGAGGATCGCCATTGGCCGCAGGCGATCAAGAGCGACATCAGCGGCGATTGGAGCCACGACGGCCGCAACAACCTCGCCGCGGCGCTGGAAGCCGCGACGACCGGGCATCCCGCGGGTGAACTGCCCACCGACGACACCCCCGCGCACAATGCGGGGCAGGTAAAGCTGTTCGAGAGCATCGTGTCCTCGATCTCGGACGACAATGCTCGCCTCACGGATCACGGCTACATGGCGGACAGTATCGGTCAAATCGCTTCGGAGTACCTGCCGGACATCGACCGAGCGACAACTGATGTCGATCCGCATCCGGACAAGGGCGATGCGGACGGTCAGGCGGCGTGGGACCGCGTCCAAAAGCTGTACCCCGTTCAGGGCACAGGTGCCGAACTCGACCGGCGCGAAGCGACGCGTTTCCTCTTCGCCGTCGGGCAGGACCCGAAGGGCTACGCAGCCGTCGAGGTCGGCCAGAAAGCGTACATGGGCAGGCTGATGGAATACCACCTCAACCCGGATCTTCCTGCGGAGCAACGCCCCAACCAGGACGTCGAGCTTGCGATTCGTGACATCGCCCGGCATTCCGGGCAGGTTTCCGGGACACTTGCCATGGGGCGCAACGAGGCGGTCGCCGGTCCCGCCGATGCCAAGGACAAGGATTTCGACCACTCCGTAGCCCAGTGGAAGAACCTGCTGTCCGGGACTGTCGGTACCGGCGTGGGTGTCGGCACCTCTTTCATCGCGTCGCCGGCAGTCGGCGCTGGCGTGGGCGGCGTGGCTGGAACGGCCACCAGCATGATGCTGGAAGAGCTCTTCAAGGACGCCGAGGGCAGCGCCAAGGACGACGCCGGTACTGAAATGGGCAAGAACTGGCAGCTCGGTAACGAGAACAACATCAAGTACACCAGGAAGGCTGCCTACAACGCAGCCAGGGCCTACCACCTCTCGAACACTGGTGATGTGTCCACATGGGCTGAGGACTCCTCGTCGCAGGGGTTCATGGAAGGCGGCAACTACATGAAGCAGGTCGGACCCGAACTCGTCACGGACATCTGATGTCGGCAGTGAGCGACCTCGTGAAGGGCGGAAATGCGGTGACTCGGCGAGTCGTGGCAGCCACAGGCGTCATTGCGCTGTTCGGCCTGCTTGCCGGATGCTCGGAGCCGGTGGCGAAAAAGGACTACGCCGTGCCCAGGACTCTGTGTGACGTGCCGTTGGATCCTGACCTCCTTTCCCCCTTCCTGCCGGCCGGCAAGAGGGTCGACGTCCGGGAATCACGTCCGGTGCCTTCCAGGAAGATCTGCAGGGTGGAAGTCGACGGTAAGTGGGCACTGATGGCGAACCTTCAATGGTGGGAGGAGGACGTGGACATTTCCGCTGTCGTGTCCGCCAACCCGCAGACGGACAAGTCCCCACAGTCGACCGGCGACCACTTCTTCTACACGGGAAGTGGAGCGGTCAAGTTGGTCGAAGGCTGCAAGAACCGCGAGCACTCCCGACATCTGCTGTACACCTCAGTCCTGCTCAATAACCCGGACCTGGGTGACACCACCGCCATGAAAAAGCTGGCGACCGCCTTCACCTCAGCCGTCGGGGAGTCCGATGAATGCTCGTAGGCCGGTCATGCCGCATCCCCCTCGTACCGCTGAGCGGATGCCGCGGTGACTCGAAACGGGACACACCTTCGCGGATTCTTCGCAAAGCACGCGGCAAGGCAGAAACGGGCGAAACCCGTCTCTCCACCTCGAGGCCGTCTCGCCCGGGCGGCCGCCTCAGTCCCTGTCCTGCTCCTCGCGCTCGCCAGTTGTTCCGGAGGAGGGCAGCAACGCGATTACTCCACGCCTCGGTCAGCGTGTGGTACCGCTGTCGACTCCGAGGCGCTCACCGCTTTCCTCCCCCCTGGGAAAACGGTCTCGACGAAGGTCACAACCGCTTCGTCCAGGGCCACTCGCTGCGCTGTCTCCGTCGATGGCAAACGGATCGTCTACACCGCGCAGGAGTGGTGGAACGACATGCCGGTGGTGGAGTTCGCCAAAGGGCTGACTCTCGACAAGGTGGGCCACCGAACCGACGACGGCCGCTTCGCGTACTCGGGGAACGCAGCGTTCGGCAAGACACAACACTGTCGCAATGATCATGACCAAGTCCTGTACACGGCTGTGCTCGCCACGGGCTCACACCACAGCGATGCGGCAGCGATGAAGAAACTGATCACCGAGTTCACGGAGACGGTGCAGCGATCAAAAGTATGCCGCTGACTGGCTTGCGCAGCCTCCGTGAAGTAGACAGTGGCGAGCCCACCGACGCCGGTGACTCGGTACTGGCATTTTCTGCGGCGGCGAGGGGGCAGTCAACACAGGGAGTCGGGGCGACAAGAAGCCGTATATGTCCCGTAACGGGCGCGGCGATCAAGACACCCTTCGGAACGTGTTTCGGGACGATTGGCCCCTGCGGGACAGTCGGCCCAGCCTTGCCCGACACTCGCCGGCGGGTCGACTGACGTTCCTGCGCCGCCTTTCCGTGCCTGACGTATCCCACGCGGCAGGCATGGTGCAGTGTTCTCCTCAGCATTGCTAAGTTGACTCGATACCGCATAACACGGGGGAAGGGGTCCTTCCATGGCGTGGGACGAGTGGGAGCAGCTCAAGGCGCAGGCCGCTGAGCAGAGGTCGACCCGCATGCGTGTCAATCACGTGCCGGCGGACGGCGGCGGTGCGGGCTCCGGGGACCTGGTGGTGCACCAGGACGACCTCGGTGCCGTCGG
>NZ_JBEXTB010000046.1:0-37980 GCF_040613915.1 Streptomyces sp. NPDC006193 | reverse complement strand
GGGGGGGGGGGGGGGGGGGGGGGGGGGGGGGGGGGGGGGGGGGGGGGGGGCCCGGGGGGGGGGGGGGGGGGCCCCGCCGGCGTGGCTCATGCCGCTCGCGGCAGCGTCGGGGCCGGGTCCGCGTGGTGCGGGGAGCCGAGCACGCCCAGGTCGCCGAGGATCGCCGCCGCCGCCCGGTGGGCGGAGCGCAGGGCGCCCTGGACGGTGCTCGTGTCCCGGTGGTCGCCGCACACGTACAGGCCCGCCAGCAGCCGTACCGGCCGGCGCAGGTCGTGCGGCGGGCGCATCGCCGGGACCGCCTCCGGCGTGTGGTGCACGGCCAGCGTCTCCCAGCGGCGCGTCGAGGTGCCGTACAGCCGCGCGAGGTGGATGCGGACGGCGGTGTCCACGTCCTCGGGCGGGGCGCCCAGCACGGTCGAGGAGATCAGCACCCGGCCGGCCGGCGCCCGGCTCGGGTCCACGTTGCTCAGCACCGCCGTGTGCGCGACCGGACCGCCGCGGTCGGCGTCCAGCAGCAGCGAGGCGCCGGTCGGGAAGGCGGCCGCGGGGTCGTCGGTGGTGTGGTGCACCACCGTCACCGGGTGGAAGTCCGGGACCCTGAGCCCCGGCAGGAGCCGCGCCGCCGCGCGCGCGTCGGTCGCGAGCAGCACGGCCCGGCAGCGGATCTGCCCGTGCTCGGCGGTGGTGACCGTGGTCGTGGACACGGAGGTGACCCGCACCCCGGTGTGCACGGTGCCCGGCGGCAGCGTCCGGGCCAGCAGCTCGGGCAGGGCCTCCGCGCCGCCCTCCGGGACGCACAGCCCGCCGCTCGCGAAGGCGCGCAGCGCCAGGTCGGCGCACCGGCTGGAGGTGCTCAGCTCCGGGTCGCACAGCAGCGCGGCGAGCAGCGGGCGCAGGAAGCCGTCGAGGGTGCGGGCCGGCACCCCGCGCCGGGCGAGGGACAGGCCGGCCGGCATCTCGGGGCGGGCCAGGATGCGGTCGACGGGCGTGGCCGCGATCCGGCCGAGCGCGGCGCCCAGCCGGGCCTGGTCCACCGCGCCGCCGACCGGCGCGGCGGTCCGGCCGGGCGCGGCGGCCGGCCCCCTCGGGGTGCCGGCGAGAGCCCGCGCCACATGGAGAGCGCCGCGTGCGCCCCGCGCGCTCCCTGCGGGCGCCGGCGCGCCCGCGCGCTGCGTGCGGCCGTCGCGGTGCAGCAGGACGCCCGGCGCGAAGCGGCGCACGGCGAGGGCGTCCAGGCCCGGGGTGAGACGCAGTTCGGGGGAGGACGTGGACAGCAGCTGTCCGATGCGGTCGAGCCGGAAGCCGTCGACCTTCTCGGTCGACATGCGGCCGCCGACGTACGGGGCGGCCTCCAGGACCGCGGTCGTGATTCCTGCGCTGGTCAGCCGATGAGCCGCCGAGAGGCCGGCGATTCCGGCTCCCACGATGACGACGTCCACCTGGTACGCGGGCTCAAGCACGAGGCCCCTCCTGTGGTATGCGCGGCCGGTGGAGACGGCATGCCCCCAACTGGCTCCAGGGATACCCGAGTTCGGGTCGAGCGTAGGGCTGCATCCGGTCGGGAGGGGTCGCGCATCGACAGGGCACGGTCGCATGGAGGTCGCATACGGTCACTTTCGTTCGCCGGTGTTGCCGGACGGCTCACCCGGCCGCGCGGATCGCCTCCTCGATGCCCGGGAACGCGAACCGGAAGCCCGACTCCAGCAAGCGCCTCGGCACCACCCGCTGACTGCCCAGCACATCCCCGGCCATCTCCCCGAGCACCGCCCGCAGCACCGGATCGGGCACCGCGAACACCGCCGGCCGGTGCAGCACCCGCGCCATCGCCGCCGTGATCTCACGGTTCGTCAGCGGCTCGGGCGCCGTCAGGTTGAACGGCCCGGACAGCCCGTCGTCGTCGACGAGATGCCGGATCGCGGCGACCTCGTCGTGCAGCGCGATGTACGACCAGTACTGCCGCCCGTCGCCCAGCCGCCCCCCGAGTCCCGCCCGGAACAGCGGGAACAGCCGTCCCCAGGCCCCGCCGCCGCGGGCCACCACCAGCCCGGTGCGCAGGAACACCGTCCGCACCCCCGCCCGCCGGGCGGGCTCCGCCGCCTCCTCCCACTCCACGCACAGCGAGGGCAGGAAGCCGTCGCCCGGCGGCGCGTCCTCGTCCACCACCCGGTCGCCGGTGTCGCCGTAGAAGCCGATCGCGCTGCCGCACACGAACACCCGCGGGGGCGTCGGCAGCGCGGCCACCGCCTCGGCCAGCGCGGCCGTGCCCAGCACCCGGCTGTCCCGGATCAGCCGCTTGTACTCCGGGCTCCAGCGCCGGTCGCCGATGCCCGCCCCGGCCAGGTTGACCACCGCGTCGCAGCCGGCCAGCCCGGCCGCGTCGACGTGCCGCCGCCCGGGGTCCCAGCGGACCTCCTCCGCGTTCCGGGGCTCCCGGCGCACCAGGCGCACGACCCGGTGCCCGTCCGCGGCCAGAGACCGCACCAGAGCGCTGCCGATGAGACCGGACGCGCCGGCCACCGCGATACGGATACGTTCCATGCCCCCAGCATGACCGCCCGACCGCGCGCATGCGGTGGGACGCCCCGGCCGCCCGCCGTAGGGTGACCGTCATGCCCGAGCCGTACATACGCGTCGCCCTGCCCGGCGACGAGGAGCAGCTCTCCCTCCTCGACCGACTCACCTGGTCCGCGCTGCACGCCGTGACGCCGCAGCCGCGACCGCCCCACGCCCCCTTCTTCAGCGACCGGCACGGCCCGCAGGACTGCCTGGTCGCCGAACTCGACGGGCGTGTCGTCGGCTACGTCAACCTGGGCCGGCCGACGCCGCTCGCCTCCAACGCGCACGTACGGCAGATCCAGGGCCTCGCCGTGCACGAGGACGCCCGCGGCAGGGGCGTCGGCCGGGCCCTGGTCCGGGCCGCCGCCGAGGAGGCCCGCAGGCGCGGCGCGCGCCGCCTCACCCTGCGCGTGCTCGCCCACAACACCCCGGCGCGCAGGCTGTACGAGTCCGAGGGGTTCGCCGTCGAGGGAGTGCTGCCGGGGGAGTTCCTGGTGGCGGGGGAGTACGTCGACGACGTGTTCATGGGCCGCCCGCTGTGAGCCGTCGCGGACTCGTCAGGAACTGACCAGCTCGCCCGTGTCCACCGGCGCCGTCGCCGTGGCCGCGCGCCGGGCGTCGCCCGCCACCTCGTCCGCCGTCAGCACGTACCCCGTCTCGGCGTCCGAGGTGGAACGGGCGAAGACCACGCCGAACACCCGCCCGTCCGCGGCGAGCAGCGGACCGCCGGAGTTGCCCGGCCGCACCGTGGACCGGATCGAGTAGATCTCCCGGGTGACCGTCCGGTCGTTGTAGATGTCCCGGCCGGTGGCCCGCACCCGGTTCGCGACGGTCGCCGCCTGCAGGTCCAGGCCCCCGTCCTGCGGGTAGCCCGCCACCACCGCGGGGTCCCCGTGCGCCGCGGCGGTGTCGAACCGCAGCGCCGGCGCGCGCAGCCCCGGCACGTACAGCACCGCGACGTCCCGGCCGGAGTCGAACAGCACCACCCGCGCCGGGTACGGCCGCCCGACCCCGCCGACCCGCACGGTCGGGCGGTCGATGCCGGCCACCACGTGCGCGTTGGTCATCACGTGCCGCGGCGCGTACACGAACCCGCTGCCCTCGCGCCCCTCGGTGCCCGTGGCCCCCTCGATCTTCACCGTGCTCGCCTTGGCGGCGTCGGTCGCCGCCGGTGTCACGCTGTCCCCGGAGGGCCGGGCCACCCGGGCCGCCGACTCGTCCTCGAACGGGTTGAACACCTGCGGGAAACCCGCCTCGGTCAGCGCGGACGTGGCCCGCGAGAACCACCCGGGCGTGGTCTGCGGCATCGCCTGCTGGACCGCGCCCAGCAGCGTCGAGTCGCGGATCGCCGTCGTCAGCGTCTGCGACGGGGCCGCGCCCAGCACGCTCGCCGCCACCCAGGCCACGATCAGCACCGCCGCCGAGTTCGCCGCCGCGCCGCCCGCCCCGTCCGCCACCCGCAGCGGCCCCCGGTCCAGCTCGCCGCGCAGCCGCACCGCCGGCCGGCCCGCGAGCCGGAGCCCCGCCGTCGCCGGCGCCAGCACCGTCAGCAGGGCGAGCACCGTCGCCTCCGGCGTGCCCCGCTCGACCTGCCCCGTCACCCACGGCAGCAGCCACACCCCGGCCACGGCGCCGCCGACGAACCCGGCCAGGCAGACGCACCCGGCCACCAGCCCGCGGCGGTAACCGGCCACCGCGTAGACGACGATCACCAGCACCAGCAGCAGGTCGAGCAGATCCACGGAGCCGCCTTTCTCTCGGACCCCTGAGTACGGACGGGACGGGCCCGCTGATCAGCCGCGCGCGCATGCCGCCCACCGGGCGGAGCGACCGGCCGCGTACGGGTTCCGTCCGCAGAACGTCCCGGCCCGCGGCGATGGTTCCACCGGGTGGCGCAGCACACAGCGCGCACGGACCGGACGGGCCGCACGGGCCGGACCGGCCCGCGGCTCCCGGCGGCGGGCGGGGCCGCGCACCGTCACGGGCGGCGGGGCCGGTCTCACGCCTTGAACCGCTCCCAGAGCCTGGGGTACCGGGCGGCGAGCGCCCGCTCGTCCTCCAGGTCCAGCGGGTCGCCCGCGGGGTCGGCCGGCGGCGGGGCGACACCCAGGTCGGGCGCCACGGTGCCGGTCAGCTGCTCGTACGCCTCGTCCGCCGCGTAGCCCAGTTCCTCGCCGTCGCCGTCGACCTCCTCGTCGAAGTCGTCCAGCAGTCCGGCCAGGGAGTCCGGATCGTGCAGGGCGCCCTCGAAGACCTCGCGGCCCTGGCCGATCAGCCAGCACCGGAAGAAGTCGAACGCGTCGTCGCTGCACCCGTCCAGCAGCACCCAGGCGGCGCCCCACAGGTCCCAGCGGTAGGCGCGGTTGTACCGGGCCTCGAAGTGACGGGCGAAGTCCAGGACCAGCTCGGGCTCCAGCTGGAGCAGCCGGTCCACGAGCAGGTCGGCCTGCTCCTCGGGGTCGCCCCCGGCGGCCTCGCGGGTGGCGTCGATCAGCTCCCAGAACTCCGTCTCGTCCATCACGGCACCAGCATCGGGCCTGCGACGGCGGCCCGCACGCGGAGTGCCGCGGACCGTCACCGGGCCCGCGGGCGCCCGTACAGCGCGGCGAGCCGGGCCGCGTCCGCCGCGCACCGCTCCCGCAGACCCGCCGGGGCCAGCACCTCCGCCTCCGGCCCGAGCGCCCTGAGCTGGTCGTGCGCGACCTCCTCCGACTCCACCGGCAGCGTCACCGTGACCCAGCCCTCGGCGTCCGGCTCGCCCGCGCCGTCCAGCGCCTCCCGCGCGGCGAGCGGGTCGACGGCGTGCGGCAGTGCGCGCACACCGTCCGGGGACAGCCGGACGACCACCTCGGCGTGCAGGATGGAGCGCGCGAACCGCTCGGCGTGCTCCGCCCAGTGGCCGGGCAGGTCGAAGTCCGGGTCGCGGTCGAACCGCTCGCCGAGCGGGTCCACGGAGTCGAACCGGTCGATCCGGTACGTCCGGAAGACGCCGCGGCCCGCGACCCGCGCGCACAGGTACCAGACGCCCGCCTTCAGCACCAGCCCGTACGGCTCCAGCTCCCGTTCGACGGCCGAGTCCCCCCGCCGGTAGACGGCCCGGATCCGCCGGTCGTCCCAGACCGCCTCGGCGATCACGGGCAGCCGCGCGGGCGTCTCCGGCTCCCGGAACCAGGCGGGCGCGTCCAGGTGGAACCGCTGGGCCGCGGTGTCCGGGGCGTCCCGCAGGGAGGGCAGCAGCGCGGCGGACACCTTCAGCCGGGCCGCGGAGGCGGCGTCCTGGAGCCCCATCTCGCGCAGCGCGCCCGGCACCCCGCTCAGGAACAGCGCCTCGGCCTCGGTCCGGGCCAGCCCGGTCAGCCGGGTCCGGTACCCGCCGACCAGCCGGTACCCGCCGGCCCGCCCCCGGTCGGCGTAGACCGGCACCCCCGCCTCCGACAGCGCCTGCGCGTCCCGGGTGACCGTCCGCTCCGACACCTCCAGCTCCCGCGCGAGCTCGGCGGCCGTCATGGCGGGCCGGGACTGCAGGAGGAGCACCATCTTGATCAGCCGGGCGGCACGCATGCCCCCCATGATGCCGCGGTGCGCGGCAGCGGGGCCGGGCGCCCGACCCGCAGTGCCCGCCCACGCCGTCGCGGCCGGGCGCCGCCGCGGCGGGGGAGGGTCCCCGCCACGACGGCGCCCGGCCGCGATGGTGCGGTGCCGGGGCGCCGGACCCGCCGTCGCCCCGGCGGCCGCCTCACAGCCCGTACTTGTCCCGGGCCTCCTTGACCGCGGTGGCCTTGACCTCGCCGCGGCGGGCCAGCTGGGCCAGGGCCGCGACGACGATCGACGGGGCGTCGACGCCGAAGTGGCGGCGGGCGGCCTCACGGGTGTCCGACAGGCCGAAGCCGTCGGCGCCCAGCGAGGACCAGTCCTGCTCGACCCACTGCGCGATCTGGTCCGGGACCTGGCGCATGTAGTCGGACACGGCCAGCACCGGGCCCTCGGCGCCCTGCAGGGCCTGACGGACGTACGGCACCCGCTCCTCGCCGCGCAGCAGGGCCGCGTCGGCCTCGAGCGCGTCGCGGCGCAGCTCCGTCCAGGAGGTCGCGGACCACACGTCGGCGGCCACGCCCCACTCCTCGGCCAGCAGCTTCTGCGCCTGGAGCGCCCAGTGGATCGCGGTGCCCGAGCCCAGCAGCTGGATGCGCGGCGAGTCGGCGGCCACGGACAGGCCCGCGGACTCCGCCGTGTTGAAGCGGTACAGGCCCTTGACGATGCCCTCGTCGATGCCGAGGCCCTGCGGCTTGGCGGGCTGCGGCAGCGGCTCGTTGTAGACCGTCAGGTAGTAGAAGACGTCCTGGTCCTCGCCGGGCCTGGCCTCGCCGTACATCCGGCGCAGACCCTCGCGGACGATGACCGCGATCTCGTAGGCGAACGCCGGGTCGTACGTCAGCGCGGCCGGGTTGGTGGCGGCGATGAGCGGGGAGTGGCCGTCGGCGTGCTGCAGGCCCTCGCCCGTCAGGGTGGTGCGGCCGGCCGTCGCGCCGACGAGGAAGCCGCGGCCGAGCTGGTCGCCGAGCTGCCACATCTGGTCGGCCGTGCGCTGCCAGCCGAACATCGAGTAGAAGATGTAGAACGGGATCATCGGCTCGCCGTGCGTCGCGTACGACGTCGACGCGGCGATGAAGTCGGCCATCGAACCGGCCTCGGTGATCCCCTCGTTGAGGATCTGGCCGTTCGTCGCCTCCTTGTAGTACATCAGCTGGTCGCGGTCGACCGGCTCGTACGTCTGGCCCTTGGGCGAGTAGATGCCGAGGGACGGGAACAGCGACTCCATGCCGAAGGTGCGCGCCTCGTCGGGGACGATCGGCACCCAGCGCCTGCCGGTCTCCTTGTCGCGGACCAGGTCCTTGATCAGGCGGACGAAGGCCATGGTGGTGGCCACGTTCTGGGAGCCGGAGCCCTTGTCGAAGGACGCGAACGCCTTCTCCGCCGGAGCGGGCAGCGGCGCGACCGGGTGCACCCGGCGGGCCGGGGCCGGGCCGCCGAGGGCGGCGCGGCGCTCCTGGAGGTAGCGGACCTCGGGGGAGTCGGCGCCGGGGTGGCCGTAGGGCACCACGCCGTCGACGAAGTCGCTGTCCTTGATCGGCAGGTCGAGCCGGTCGCGCATCGCCTTGAACTCGTCCACCGTCAGCTTCTTCATCTGGTGGTTGGCGTTCTTCGAGGCGAAGCCCTCGCCGAGGGTGTGGCCCTTGACGGTCTGGGCCAGGATCACGGTCGGCGCGCCCTTGTGCTCGACGGCGGCCTTGTACGCGGCGTAGACCTTGCGGGCCTCGTGACCGCCGCGCGAGAAGTGGAAGCACTCGATGATCTTGTCGTCGCTCAGCAGCTTCGCCATCTCCGCGAGCGCCGGGTCCTTGCCGAAGAAGTCCTGGCGGATGTAGGCGGCGTCGCGGGTCTGGTACGTCTGGATCTGCGCGTCCGGCACCTCGCGCAGGCGGCGCACCAGCGCGCCCGTGGTGTCGAGGGCGAACAGCTCGTCCCAGGCGGAGCCCCACAGCGTCTTGACGACGTTCCAGCCGGCGCCGCGGAACTGGGCCTCCAGCTCCTGCACGATCTTGAAGTTGGCGCGGACCGGGCCGTCGAGGCGCTGCAGGTTGCAGTTGACGACGAAGGTGAGGTTGTCCAGCTCCTCACGGGCGGCGAGCGCGAGGGCCGCGGTCGACTCCGGCTCGTCCATCTCGCCGTCGCCGAGGAAGGCCCAGACGTGGGAGGCGGAGACGTCCTTGATGCCGCGGTTGGTGAGGTAGCGGTTGAAGCGCGCCTGGTAGATCGCGGAGAGCGGGCCGAGGCCCATCGACACCGTCGGGAACTCCCACAGCCAGGGCAGCCGGCGCGGGTGCGGGTACGAGGGCAGGCCGTTGCCGCCGGCCTCCTGGCGGAAGTTGTCCAGGTGGTGCTCGCCCAGCCGGCCGTCGAGGAAGGCGCGGGCGTAGATGCCGGGGGAGGCGTGGCCCTGGATGTAGAGCTGGTCGCCGGAGCCGTCCCCCTCCTTGCCCCGGAAGAAGTGGTTGAAGCCGGTCTCGTACAGCCAGGCCGCGGAGGCGAAGGTGGCGATGTGGCCGCCGACGCCGTACTTGGAGCCGCGGGTCACCATCGCGGCCGCGTTCCAGCGGTTCCACGCGGTGATCCGGGCCTCCATCTCCGGGTCGCCGGGCATCGCGGGCTCGGCGGCGGTCGGGATGGTGTTGACGTAGTCGGTCTCGAGGAGCTTCGGCAGCGCGATGCCGCCCGCCTCGGCGCGCTCCAGCGTGCGGCGCATCAGGTACGCGGCACGGTGCGGCCCGGCCTCCCTGGCCACGGCGTCCAGGGAGGCCTGCCACTCGGCGGTCTCCTCGGGGTCGCGGTCCGGGAGCTGGTCGAGCTCGCTCGGCTGGATGGCGTTGGGGTCGGTCATGTCGCCGCCTTCCTCAGTCGAAGGGGGTTCCCTCATGGGGTTCGGGGGTGCCCTAGGTCTTTGGCAGGACAGGGCTGTGGGACTTCGGTGGAAGTCCGTCGGCGACTGTAACTCCCTGATCGATGATCGATCAAAGGGTTGAGGGCCAAAACCTCTTGATTTGGAGAAAGTCGGCACCCGGTGCCTTCGAGGATGGCACCGGGTGACGTGGTTTTCCTTGCTTTCCGCAGCTGAGCGGGCAGCTGAGCGGCAGGATGCCCGTCTGTGTGGCCCGTCTGTGTCAGGCGCGCGGAGCGCAGCCGAGCACGTGCGCCTTCACCAGCTCGGCGATCCGCGGATCCCGGCGCTTGAACGCCTGCACCAGCTCCTCGTGCTCCTCCGCGTACGACTGCTGGACCGTGCCCAGCCAGCGGATGGACAGGGCCGTGAAGACCTCGATGCCCAGCCCCTCCCAGGTGTGCAGCAGCACCGCGTTGTGCGCCGCGCGGACGAGCTCGCGGTGGAAGCCGACCGTGTGCCGCACCTGTGCGGTGCCGTCGGCGTTGCGGTCGGCCTCGTACAGGGCCAGGACGTGCGGCTCCAGCGCCGAGCAGTCCTGCGCCAGGCGGTCCGCCGCGAGCTCCGCCGCGATGGCCTCCAGTCCGGCCCGCACCGGGTAGCTCTCCTCCAGGTCGGCCGCGGACAGGTTCCGTACCCGCACGCCCTTGTTGGGCGCCGACTCGATCAGCCGCAGGGACTCCAGCTCCCGCAGGGCCTCGCGCACCGGGGTCTGGCTGACCTCCAGCTCGGTGGCGATCCGGCGCTCCACGATGCGCTCGCCCGGCTGCCAGCGCCCGCTGACGATCCCCTCCACGATGTGCTCGCGGATCTGCTCGCGCAGCGAGTGGACGACGGGCGCGGTCATGAGGTGCTCCTCCCGGGGGCTGACGGTTAGACAATACGGCGGGTTCGCTCCGCGGGTAGGGCGCGTGGGGGCGCTTCGGCGCAGGTGAGACGAGGCGCACATGGGGTTTGAGACAGGCGCGGCCGGTCGGGCGGCGTCCCGCGCCCCGAACGCCGGCGCCCCTGCCCGGACGGTTCCGGACAGGGGCGCCGATGCGTCGCCTCGCGGCGGGCCGTTACAGGCCGAGCTCGACCTCGAACTCGCCCGCCTCCAGGATCGCCTTGACCGCCGTCAGGTAACGGGCCGCGTCGGCGCCGTCGACCAGGCGGTGGTCGTAGGACAGGGTCAGGTACGTCATGTCGCGGACGCCGATGACCGTGCCCTCCTCGGTCTCGATGACGGCCGGGCGCTTGACCGTGGCGCCGATGCCGAGGATCGCGACCTGGCCCGGCGGCACGATGATCGTGTCGAACAGCGCGCCGCGCGAACCGGTGTTGGAGATGGTGAAGGTCGCGCCGGACAGCTCGTCCGGGGTGATCTTGTTGGCGCGGACCTTGCCCGCCAGCTCCGCCGTGGCCTTGGCGATGCCCGCGATGTTGAGGTCGCCGGCGTTCTTGATGACCGGGGTCATCAGGCCCTTCTCGGAGTCCACCGCGATACCGATGTTCTCGGTGTCGAAGTAGGTGATGGTCCCCTCGGCCTCGTTGATCCGGGCGTTGATGACCGGGTGGGCCTTCAGCGCCTGGGCGGCGGCCTTGACGAAGAACGGCATCGGGGAGAGCTTGACGCCCTCGCGGGCCGCGAAGGCGTCCTTCGCCCGGGCACGCAGCTTCATCAGGCGGGTGACGTCGACCTCCACGACCGACGACAGCTGGGCCTGCTCGCGCAGCGCCTTGACCATGTTGTCGCCGATGACCTTGCGGATGCGGGTCATCTTGACGGTCTGGCCGCGCAGCGGGGAGACCTCGAGCGCCGGGGTCTTCCTGGCGGCGGCCGGGGCGGCGGCCGGAGCCGGGGCCGGGGCGGCCTTGGCGGCCTCGGCGGCGGCGATGACGTCCTGCTTGCGGATACGGCCGCCGACGCCGGTGCCCTTGACGGTGGACAGGTCGACGCCGTTCTCGGCGGCGAGCTTGCGCACCAGCGGGGTGACGTAGGCGCCCTCGTCGGTCGCCTGGGCGGCGGCGGGGGCCGGAGCCTGGGCGGCCGGGGCCGGGGCCGGGGCCGGGGCGGGCGCCGGAGCCGGAGCCTGCGGGGCGGCCGGGGCCGGCGCGGGGGCCGCCGCCTGCTGCGGAGCCGGAGCCGGAGCCGGAGCCTGGGCGGCCGGGGCCGGGGCCGGGGCGGGCGCCGGGGCGGGTGCGGGAGCAGGCGCGGGCGCGGGCGCCGGGGCGGGAGCGGGCGCCGGGGCCTCGGCGGGGGCCGGGGCGGCCGGAGCCGCGCCCGGGGCGCCGATGACGGCGAGCTTGGCGCCGACCTCGGCGGTCTCGTCCTCGTTCACCACGATCTCCAGCAGCACGCCGGAGGCGGGCGCCGGGATCTCGGTGTCGACCTTGTCCGTGGAGACCTCGAGCAGCGGCTCGTCGGCCTCGACGGAGTCGCCCACCGACTTCAGCCAGCGGGTGACCGTGCCCTCGGTGACGGACTCACCCAGCGCGGGCAGGACCACGTCGGTGCCCTCGGCGCCGGAGGCGCCAGAAGCGGCCTCGGCGGTCGGCGCCGGGGCGGGGGCGGCCTGCTCGGTGGAGGGGGCGGCCTGCGGGGCCGGCTCCGGGGCGGGGGCCTGCTCCTGGGCGGGGGCCTGCTCCGGGGCGGGGGCCGGGGCCGCGGCCTCGGCGGCGGCCGGGGCGTCGCCGGCCGCGGGGGCGCCGGAGCCGTCGTCGATGACGGCCAGCTCGGCGCCGACCTCGACGGTCTCGTCCTCGGCGACCTTGATGGAGGCCAGCACGCCGGAAGCGGGCGAGGGGATCTCGGTGTCGACCTTGTCGGTCGAGACCTCGAGCAGCGGCTCGTCGGCCTCGACGCGCTCGCCCTCCGCCTTCAGCCAGCGGGTGACAGTGCCCTCGGTGACGCTCTCGCCGAGCGCCGGAAGGGTTACGGAAACCGCCATGGTTTCGGTTGCTCCTAACGAATTACGGAAGTCTGTGTCGTCGCGCCCGTCGACCGAAGGCTCAGTCGTGGGAGTGCAGCGGCTTGCCGGCCAGGGCCAGGTGCGCCTCGCCCAGCGCCTCGTTCTGCGTCGGGTGGGCGTGGATGAGCTGGGCGACCTCGGCCGGCAGCGCCTCCCAGTTGTAGATCAGCTGCGCCTCGCCGACCTGCTCGCCCATGCGGTCGCCGACCATGTGGACGCCGACCACGGCACCGTCCTTGACCTGGACGAGCTTGATCTCGCCCGCGGTCTTGAGGATCTTGCTCCTGCCGTTGCCCGCCAGGTTGTACTTCAGGGCGACGACCTTGTCCGCGCCGTAGATCTCCTTGGCCTTGGCCTCGGTGATGCCGACGGAGGCGACCTCCGGGTGGCAGTACGTCACCCGCGGGACACCGTCGTAGTCGATCGGAACGACCTTCAGACCGGCCAGACGCTCCGCCACCAGGATGCCCTCGGCGAAGCCGACGTGCGCGAGCTGGAGCGTCGGGACGAGGTCGCCGACGGCGGAGATGGTCGGGACGTTGGTGCGCATGTACTCGTCGACGAGGACGTAGCCGCGGTCCATGGCGACCCCGGCCTCCTCGTAGCCCAGGCCCTGGGAGACCGGGCCGCGGCCGACGGCGACGAGGAGGACCTCGGCCTCGAACTCCTTGCCGTCCGCCAGGGTGACCTTCACACCGTCCTGGGTGTACTCGGCCTTCTGGAAGAAGGTGCCCAGGTTGAACTTGATGCCGCGCTTGCGGAACGCGCGCTCGAGGAGCTTGGAGGAGTTCTCGTCCTCGACCGGCACGAGGTGCTTCATGCCCTCGATGATCGTGACGTCGGTGCCGAAGGACTTCCACGCCGAGGCGAACTCGACACCGATGACACCGCCGCCCAGGATGATCGCGGACTTGGGCACGCGGTCCAGGACGAGGGCGTGGTCGGAGGAGATGATGCGGTCGCCGTCGATCTCCAGGCCCGGCAGCGACTTCGGCACGGAGCCGGTCGCCAGCAGGATGTGGCGGCCCTGGACGCGCTGGCCGTTGACGTCCACGGAGGTGGGGGAGGACAGCCGGCCCTCGCCCTCGATGTACGTCACCTTGCGGGAGGCGACGAGCCCCTGCAGACCCTTGTACAGGCCCGAGATGACCTCGTCCTTGTACTTGTGCACGCCCGCGATGTCGATGCCCTCGAAGGAGGCCTTGACGCCGAACTGCTCGCTCTCGCGGGCCTGGTCGGCGATCTCGCCCGCGTGCAGCAGGGCCTTGGTGGGGATGCAGCCCCGGTGCAGGCAGGTGCCGCCGACCTTGTCCTTCTCGATCAGGGCGACGTCCAGGCCCAGCTGGGCCCCGCGCAGGGCCGCGGCGTAACCACCGCTACCACCGCCGAGGATCACTAGGTCGAAAACGGTGCTGGCGTCGTTCGCCACGTCACGTCCTCCATGCATGTGCGCCGCACGCCGGACACCCTTGTCCCTGTGGGAGGTGACCGGCCGGTCGGCTGGTGTCCGGCCGCTTGATGCTTCGGCCCTTCGGTGGGGGCCCTGTCCTGCCGGGCTCCATCTTTGCACCTGTCGGACGCGATCGAGACGCCGGGCCGGGGTGTGAGACGTCCCACGTCCACCGGAGACGGACGGCCCCCGCGCCCGGCCGCCGCCCCGGTCCGGCGGCGGCCGGCCCGGCCGGGGCGCGGGGACCTGCGCGAACGGACCCCGCGCCCCCGCGGCCGCGGTGCGGCCCGCGCGGCACGGTACGGCCCCCGCAGGTCGCGGTGCGGGCGGCGGCCCCGGCCCGGCGGGCGCCCGTCAGCCCAGGTCGCCCTCGGCCGTGAGCTCCGCCAGCCGCACCAGCGTGCGCACCGCGGATCCGGTGCCGCCCTTAGGCGTGTACCCGAACGGCCCGCCCTCGTTGAACGCCGGCCCGGCGATGTCCAGGTGCGCCCAGGTGATCCCCTCGCCCACGAACTCGCGCAGGAACAGACCGGCCACCAGCCCGCCGCCCCACCGCTCGCCCATGTTCGCGATGTCGGCCACGGGCGACTCCATGCCCTTGCGCAGGTGCTCCGGCAGCGGCATCGGCCAGGCCGGCTCGCCGACCTCCTCCGCCGCCTCGTGCACCGCGGTGCGGAACGCGTCGTCGTTGGTCATCACGCCGAACGTCCGGCTGCCCAGCGCCAGCACCATCGCGCCGGTCAGCGTGGCCACGTCGACGATCGCGTCCGGGTTCTCCTGGGAGGCCGCCCACAGCGCGTCGGCGAGGACCAGCCGGCCCTCGGCGTCGGTGTTGAGCACCTCGACGGTCTTGCCGCTGTACATGCGCAGCACGTCACCGGGGCGCACCGCCGAGCCGGACGGCATGTTCTCGGCCAGCGCCAGCCAGCCGGTGACGTCGACCTCCAGGCCGAGGCGCGCGGCGGCGACGACGGCGGCGAACACCGCGGCCGCACCGCTCATGTCGCACTTCATCGTCTCGTTGTGGCCGGCCGGCTTCAGCGAGATGCCGCCGGAGTCGTAGGTGATGCCCTTGCCGACGAAGGCGAGGTGCTTCTTCGCCTCGGGGTGCCGGTACGACAGCTTCACCAGGCGCGGGGCGGCCGCGGAGCCGCCGCCGACGCCGAGGATGCCGCCGTAGCCTCCCTTGATCAGCGCCTTCTCGTCGAGCACCTGCACCGTGAGGCCGTGCTCCTCGGCCGCGGTCCGGGTGAGGTCGGCGAAGGCGGCGGGGGTGAGGTCGTTCGGCGGCATGTTGACCAGGTCGCGGGCGCGGTTCAGCTCCTCGCAGACCGCGACCGCGCGGGCGACCGCACCCTTGTGGGCGGCGTCGCGCGGCTTGCCGCCGAGCAGCGCGGCCTCGGCCAGCGGCGCCTTGCCGTTCTTGGCCCGGGCGTCCTGCGCGCCGCCCTTGTAGACGTCGAAGGAGTACGCGCCGAGCAGGACGCCCTCGCCGATCGCGCCGATCGCGCCGGGGCCGTCGACCGGCAGCGCGAACGCGGCCTTCCTGGACCCGGCGAGCGCGCGGGCGGCCACGCCGGCGGCCCGGCGCAGCGCCTCCGGCTCGTAGCCGGGGGCCGCGTCCTCGTCCTCGTCCTCGCCCGCGCCGGGCTCGGCGCCCAGGCCCACCGCCACCACGAGCGGGGCCTTGAAGCCGGCCGGCGCGGGCAGCTTGGTCAGCTCGCCCTCGGCACCCGAGGCGCCGAGGGTCTCCAGGAGGCCGGCCAGCCTGCCGTCGTACGCCTTGTCCACGGCCTCGGCGCCCGGCGCGACGACGGGCCCCTGGGCGCCCTTGGCGACACCGATCACGATCGCGTCGGCCCGCAGGCCGGGCGCCGCGGCGGTGCTGAGAGTCAGAGCAGTCACGGTGGTGAGATCTCGCTTCCGATGTGAAGTTGCTGTGGCCGAAACGGGGTGGGTCGGACGGGCCCGGAGCCGGCCCTGGTCCCGGCCTGGGAACAGGGGGCACCGGGGCCTTCAGCCTGCCGGCGAACACCCGGGACGAGACTACGCGCGTGCGCGCTTTCGCTCATTCCTTCGGGTGTTCCTCCGTGCCCGGCGCCCGGTCCGCTCCTCCCGTCCGCACCCCCGTGACCTGAGCCGCGGCGCACCGGATCCCGGGCGCGCGCCGGCCGCCGGTGCGCGCGATGTCGCCGGATCGTGGGAAACCGCCGTACGGCCCGAGAGCGCGGCGGGCCGGGGGGTGCGGCGCCCGGAGCGTCCTAAGGGCCCAGGGCCAGCACGGCCAGCGCGGTCGTCGCCGCCGTCTCCGCCAGCGCGCCGAACACGTCCCCGGTGACCCCGCCGAAGCGGCGGACGCAGCGGCGCAGCAGCAGCTGGGCGGCGACGAGGGCGGCGGCCACCGCAAGGGCGGCGCGGACGCCGTCGTGACCGCCCAGGCAGGCGCCCGCCGCCCCGGCAGCCGCCACCGCGCCGGCCGCCAGCGCCGGGGCCGCCCCCCTCGGCACCACCCCGGCCACCGCGGCCCCCAGTCCCTCCGGGCGGGCGGCCGGGACGCCGGTGCGGGCGGCCAGGGTCAGCGCCAGCCGGGCCGCGACCGCCGAGGCCACGGCCGCCAGGGCGCCCCGCGCCCAGGAGCCGTCGTAGAGCTGCGCCAGCACCGCCGCCTGGGCCAGCAGCACCAGGACCAGGGTGAGCACCCCGAACGGCCCGATGTCCGACTGCTTCATGATCCGGAGGGCGTCCTCGGCGGGCTTCCCGCTGCCCAGCCCGTCGGCGGTGTCGGCGAGTCCGTCGAGGTGCAGCCCCCGGGTCAGCGCGGCGGGCACCGCGACCGAGGCGACCGCCGCGAGCGGCGGACCGGCCCCCAGGACGAGCAGCAGCAGCCCGAGCCCGGCCGCGCAGCCGCCGACGACCAGCCCGGCCAGCGGGGCCCACAGCATGCCCCCGCGTGCGGCGCCCCGGTCCCAGCGGCGCACCCGCACGGGCAGCACGGTGAGCGTGCCGAAGGCGAACCGGAGCCCGTCGAACGCGGAGGACGACGACGGAGAGGACGACGACGGAGAGGACGTGGAGGACGAGGACACCGGCGCAGACTACCCGCCGCCCCCGGGCCCCCACCCCCCCGCCGGGGACGGCGGGCCCCCGCGGGCCGGTGGGGATAAAGTGCGCACATGGGGCACTGGTGGGTGCGCAACATCGTGGAGCCGGGCAAGCTTCCGCTGCTGCTCGCCCTCGGCGCCTTCGTGCTGACCTTCGTCCTCACCCGGGCCGTCACCCGCCTGATCCGCGCCGGCAGGGGGCCGTTCGGCAACGTCAAGGCGGGCGGCGTGCACATCCACCACGTCGTCCCCGGGGTCGTCCTCACCGTCGTCGGCGGCTTCGGCGCGGTGGCCAGCGACCGGCACGGCGCCGGCGGGGCCGTCGCGGCCGTCGTGTTCGGGGCGGGCGCGGGACTGGTGCTGGACGAGTTCGCGCTGATCCTGCACCTGGACGACGTCTACTGGACCGAGGAGGGCCGCAAGAGCGTCGAGGCCGTCGTGCTCACCGCGGCCCTCGTCGGCCTGCTGCTCGCCGGATTCGCGCCGTTCGGCGTCGACGACCTCAGCCGGGACGAGCTGGCGGACCGGGGCACGGTCGTCTCCAGCATCGCCGGGAACTTCCTCCTCTCCCTCGTCGCCCTGGTCAAGGGCAAGGCCCGCGTCGCGGTGTTCGGGGTGATCGTGCCGCTGGTCGCGCTCGTCGGCGCGCTCCGCCTGGCCCGCCCCGGCTCCCTGTGGGCCCGCCGCTTCTACGGCCGCCGCCCCCGCGCCCGCGCCCGGGCGGCCCTGCGCGCCTACCGCCACGACCGGCGCTGGACCCGGCCGCGCCGCGCCTTTCAGGACTTCATCGGCGGCAAGCCCGACCCCCGCCCGGCGCGCCTGCCCGACCACCGGTGAGGGGCCGGGCGCGGCAGCCCCCCGCCCCGGTGCCGCAGCGCCGCCGACAGGCACAGCAGCCCCACGGCCGTCAGCGCGGCCAGGTGCTCCTTGCCCGCCAGGTTCTCCTTCACCAGCACCTCGACGACCATCGCCAGGGTCACCGCGCCCACCGTCGCGTAGGCGCCGTACCGCCAGCCGGTGAACACCGCGAGCCCCACGACGGCGGCCGACGGGCCGGTGTCCACCACCTGGCCGTCGGTCCACGGCAGCCCGAACGGGGCGTGCGGGCCGAGGGTGACGCCGACGCGCGCGTACAGGGTGCCGGCGAGCGTGGCGGCGTAGGCGATGACCAGCGTCCGCCACCGCCCCAGGCACACCTCGGCGATCCCGAACACCAGCAGGATCTGCGCCAGCGCCCCCCACACCGGCAGGTCCGGCGCCGGCACGAACAGCGACAGGGGAGTGCGCAGCAGGGCGGCCCCCAGCGGGTCCCCGGCCCGGACGGCGCCCAGGTCCTGCACCACCTCGTAGCCCCACGGCCGGTTCTGCGCGTACTGCAGCAGCGCCGTCAGGCACACCGCCGCGAGGGTCATCGGGAGCGCCCGCGGCCCCCGCCGGCGCAGGGGTCCGCGCGCGGCGGCGCACAGCGGCCCCCACTCGGCACGGGCCCAGCGGGCGAGCGTGTTCATCGGGCGTCCCTCACCGGTGCGTGTCCAGGTGGCCGCGCCGCAGCCACGTCGGCAGGCCCCGCAGGAAGCCCTCCGCGCGGGCCGAGGCGAGGCCGATGCGCGGCAGGTCCGCGCTCTTCTCGAAGAGCAGGAACCGCGGCTCCCAGATGGGCCGGTACTTGGCGTTGGCGCGGTACAGCGACTCGATCTGCCACCAGCGGGAGAAGAAGCTGAGCAGCGACCGCCACAGCCTCAGCACCGGTCCGGCCCCGAGGCGCGCGCCACGTTCGAAGACCGACCGGAACATCGCGAAGTTGAGCGAGACCTGCGTGATCCCGATCTCGCCGGCCTGCCGCAGCAGCTCGATGACCATGAACTCCATCAGCCCGTTGTCGGAGTCCCGGTCGCGCCGCATCAGGTCGAGCGACAGCCCGTGCGGCCCCCACGGCACGAAGGAGAGCAGCGCCCGCAGCCGCCCCTGGGCGTCGGTGCACTCGCACATCACGCACCGGCCGTCCCCGGGGTCGCCGAGCCGGCCGAGCGCCATGCTGAACCCGCGTTCGGTCGCCCCGTCGCGCCAGTGGTCGGCGCGCTCGACCAGGGAGGCCATCTCACCGGCCGGGATGTCCTCGTGCCGCCGGACGCGCACCCGGTACCCGGCCCGCTTCACCCGGTTGTGAGCCTGCCGGACGGTGCGCATCGCCCGCCCCTCCAGGGTGAACTCGGCGACGTCCACGATGGCCTCGTCCCCGAGTTCCAGCGCGTCCAGACCGTGCCGGGCGTAGACCGTGCCCGCCTCCTCGCTCGCCCCCATGACCGCCGGGATCCACCCGTGCGCCCGTGCCTGGGCGAGCCACGGCGCGATCGCCCCCGGCCAGGCCTCCGGGTCACCGAGGGGATCGCCGGACGCGAGGCTCACGCCGCCGACCACCCGGTAGGCGACGGCCGCCTTCCCGGTCGGCGACCACACCACGCTCTTCTCCCGGCGCAGCGCGAAGTAGCCGAGGGAGTCCCGCTCGCCGTGCCGCTCCAGCAGGGCCCGCAGCCGCTTCTCGTCGTCCTCGGTGAGCGGGTCCACGGCGCGCCGGGAGCGGAACGCGGCGTAGCCGACGGCGAGGACGAGCGCCGTGCTGAGCACGTTGATCACCACGTTCGCCCAGGTGGGCGGGTCGATCCCCGGGAAGCGTGACTCCTCGGCGGCCACGGACACCAGCCGCAGGGCGCCGTAGTGCCAGCGCTCCGCGAACGTGGAACGGGCCGTGTCCGGAGCCCGGTCGGTGACCGTCACCAGCAGCCCGGCCAGCAGGCTCGCGGCGAGCCCGCCGCCGACGGCCACCGTGGCCGCGAGCCGGGGGTTGGACCGGTCGCCCTTGGCGTAGAACTCCCGGCGCCCGAGGAGCAGCGCGCCCACGAAGGCGGCCGTCAGCGCCAGCGAGACCCAGTTCTGCGCGTACCCGCGGATCTCCGGGAACGTCATCGCGAAGGTGAACAGGGCCAGGAACAGCCCGCTCATCACGAGGTTGAGGATCCAGGCGGCCCGCTTGCGGCGCCGCATGGTGATCGCCAGGAAGGCGGTGAAGACACCGGAGGCGAAGCCGGCCGTCAGCAGGTACGGCGTGAAGAGGTCGTCCTGGTTGTGCCGGCGCACGTCCTGGCCGAGCGAGACCCACACTCCGCTGAGGAAGTTGATGGAGGCGACGGTCCGCAGGTACCAGACGGCGAACGCGGCGGCCCGCCGGGAGACCCCGGTGGACCGCCGCGCCCGCTCGCCCGCCCGCTCCGGCTCGGCTCGCTGCTCCACGGCAATTCGGGCATCTCCCATGACACAGGATCATAGGTGCGCAGCTCCGGCGAACAGGACATTCCAGCCTGGGTGGGGGTGCGGGCTCTCCTCCGCCGGTCACCGCGCGCCGCCGCGCGGACCGGCACGTCGTGCGGGTGCGCTCCGGCTACTCCGCCGTCCCCGTCTTCTCTTCCCCCTCTTCGTTGTCTTCCTTGTCTTCCTTGTCCGGCTCCTGCGCCTTCCCCGTCCCCTGCCCGGCCTCCGGCCGCTCCGCCCGCCCCGGCAGTGCATCCTCGCCCGGCTGTTCCGGCTGTTCCGGCTGTTCCGGCCGCTCGGGCAGTTCGGCGGCGAGCGCGGCCGCGGCCCGGACCAGCGGCAGCGCCAGCAGCGCGCCCACGCCCTCGCCGACCTTCACCCCCTGCTCCAGCAGCGGCTCCAGGGCCATCCGGTCCAGCGCCTTCGCCTGTGCCGGCTCGCCGCTGTCGTGCCCGGCCAGCCACCAGTCCGGCGCCCGGAACGCGACCCGCTGCGCGACCAGCGCGCACGCCGCGGCCACCACCCCGTCGAGCACGACCGGCAGCTTCCGCACGGCGCACTGCAGCAGGAACCCGGTCATCGCCGCGAGGTCCGCCCCGCCCACGGCCGCCAGCAGCCGCATCTGGTCCCCGAGCACCGGCCGGGCCCGCCGCAGCGCGTCCCGCACCGCGGCGCACTTGCGCATCCACGCCAGGTCGTCGATCGCGAGCCCGCCCCGCCCGGTCACCACGGACGCGTCGGTTCCGCACAGCGCGGCGACGAGCACCGCGGCCGCCGTGGTGCCGCCCACGCTGACGTCGCCGAGCAGCACCAGATCGGTCCCCGAGTCGGCCTCCTCGTCGGCGACCGCGACACCCGCGCGCAGCGCCGCCTCGGCCTCCTCCTCGGTGAGCGCGTCCTCGACGTCGATACGGCCGCTGCCGCGCCGCACCCGGTGCCGCACGACGTCCTGCGGGAAGGCGTCCGGCGCACAGTCCAGGGCCATGTCCACGACCCGTACGGGCACCTCCAGCCGGCGGGCCAGCACGGCCACCGGACTCGTTCCCTCCAGCACCGCCCGCACCAGGCGCTCCGCGCCGCCCGCGGGCCGCGCCGAGACGCCCAGCCCGGCGATGCCGTGGTCACCGGCGAACAGCACCACCCGGGGCCGCTCGATGGGCCGCACCGGTACGGCGCCCTGCGCGGCGGCCAGCCACTCGCCCAGCTCGTCGAGGCGGCCCAGCGCCCCCGGCGGCACGATCTGGCGCTCCCGCCGGGCCTCGGCGTCACGGCGCACGCCCCCGTCCGGGCGCTCGATCAGATCGGTGAAGTCGTCCAGATCAATCCTGCTCATTCGCCGAACAGTACCGCCAGCCGGCGCAGCCCTCCCCGCCACACCGCCACCGCGCCGAGGCGGCGTCGTTGCACCTCACGTCGGTATCCCATACGTTCCGCTTTGCAGCGGAATGTCGCACAGGGAGCCGCCCATGCCGACCTCGCCCCTCACCGGCCGGACCACCGCCCCGTCCGATCCCTTCCACGAGCCGCGCCGCGAGGACTGCCCCTGGTGCGGCTCGCGCCGTCTGCGCACCCGGCTGCGCGCGCCCGACCCGCTGCGGCACCGGCCCGGCACCTTCGTCCTCGACGCGTGCCGCGACTGCGCCCACGTCTTCCAGAACCCCCGGCTCACCGCGGAGGGGCACGCCTTCTTCCACCGTGACTTCTACGAGAGGCACCTGGAGGAGTTCTCCGCCCCCCTCCTCTCCGCCCGCGCGGTCCGGCGCCGGCACCGCGCCGCCGCCCGGCGCCTGTCGGCGCTGCGCGAACCGGAGAGCTGGCTCGACGTCGGCACCGGCCACGGCCGCTTCCCCGAGGCGGCGAAGGAGTTCTTCCCGTACACCAGCTTCGACGGGCTGGACCCGACGGCCCGCGTGGAGCAGGCGCTGCTGGAGGGCCGCGTGGAGGAGGCGCACCGGGGTCTTCTGACGACCCCGGGGACGGCGGACCGGCTGGCCGGCCGCTACGACGTGGTCAGCATGTTCCGCCATCTGGAGCACGTGCCCGACCCGCGCGCCGAACTGCGGGCCGCGCTGACGGTGCTGCGCCCCGGCGGGCACCTCGTCGTCGAAGCGCCCGACCCGCGCTGCCTGTTCGCCCTGCTCCTCGGCAAGCGGTGGCTGCCCCACGGCCAGCCCCGCCACCTGCACCTGGTGCCCCTGGCCAACCTCCGCGCGGAACTCGAGGCCCGGGGCTGCGCGGTGCTGGTCACGGACCGCCGGGACCCGCACGTGCCATACGACCTGTCGGCGGCCGTCGCCCTGTCCCTGACCCACGTCCACCCGGCGATCCGGTGGGCGGCCGCGCCGGCGCGGGCGCTGGCCTCGGTCCTGGACCGAGGGTGCGCCCCGCTGTTCCGGCGCACGCGCTTCTCGAACGCGTACCGGGTCGTGGCGCGGAAGGAGGTGCGCTGAGCGCGGCACACCGCCGGCCGCCGCGCACCGCGCCACTCACCCCCGCAGCACCAGGGCCTGACCCGCGACCACCAGCACCAGGTGCTCGCACTCGTCCGCGAACGCCGCGTTCAGCCGGCCCAGTTCGTCCCGGTACCGCCGCCCGGAGGCGGTCGCCGGCACGATGCCCGAGCCCACCTCGTTGGAGACGGCCACCACGGTCCGCCGGGTGGAGCGCAGCGCCGACGTCAGTTCCCGCACCCGCTCCCGCAGCGCCTTCTCGCCGCCGCCCGCCCACTCCGCGTCGTCCCACGCCCCGACCGCGTCCATGACGTCCGTCAGCCACAGCGACAGGCAGTCGATCAGCACCGGCGGGCCGTCCTGCGCGAGCACCGGCACCAGGTCCGTCGTCTCCGCCGTCCGCCACGACCCCGGCCGCCGCTCCCGGTGCGCGGCCACCCGGGACGCCCACTCGGCGTCCCCGCCCCGCGTGCCGCCCGTCGCCACGTACAGCACGTCCGGGAACGCCTCCAGCCGCCGCTCCGCCTCCACCGACTTGCCCGAGCGGGCCCCGCCGAGCACCAGCGTCCGGCGCGGCACGTCCGGCACCTCCTCGTACGCCCCGACCACCAGCGTCGTGCCGTCCGGCACCGCCCGCGCCCCGGCCGCCGCGAGCCGGCGCCGCAACTCCGCGCCGGGCGGCACGTCGTGGTCCAGGTGGACGGCGAGCACGTCCGTCGTCGGGCCGGCCCAGCCGGCCGCGCGGAGCCGGGCCAGCGCGTCGGGGCGGCCCACGACGTCCAGCAGCACCATGTCGTACGGCTCCGCCGCCTCCTGCGGGCCGGCCGGCGCCCCGCCCGGCGGCAGGTACAGCAGCCGCTGCCCGTCCGGCCCGGTCACCGCGTACCCGGTGCCGCCCGCGTCCATCGCGAGGGCCCGCACCCGATGCCCCGTCAGCAGCGCCAACTCCCGCCCGTCCGGCACCCGTCCGGGCTGCGGCAGCCCGGCCGGCACCTCCACCGCCGGCCCGTTGTGCGGATGCGACAGCAGCACCTGCCGCACCCCGCCCAGCGAATGCCCGGCACGGGCCGCGGCGAACGCCGCACCCGGCGTCAGGTCGAGCAGCAGCGCCCCGTCCACGAGCGCCGCGGTCGCGGCCCGCGCGTCCGGCCCGAGCGCGGTCGCGCAGGCGGCGCAGGAGCAGTCGGGGCGAGGCAGGCCCGCGGGGGCACCGGTACCGAGCAGAGTGACGTCCACGGACCGATTTTCGCCTGTCCGCACGGGCAGCGCTCATCCGCGGCCCCGCGCGGGGGGCGCGGGACCGCGCCGGTACGCCCCCTCACGGGGGACGGCCGGGGGAGCGGCCGCGCCCGTGCGCTCCCGTCGGCGCCGAGGTGGTCTGACGGCCGGCCCGGCGCAGCGCATACGCTGCGGGCACGTGTTGGATCAAAGGAGGCCCACATGACGGCATGGACGTGGCGGTTCGAGAAGGCCGACGGGACGGCGGTCCAGCCCGCCGTGCAGCCCGAGGAGTTCACCACGCAGGGGGATGCCGAGTCCTGGATCGGCGAGCACTGGAAGGCGCTCCAGGAGGGCGGCGCCGACCAGGTGCGGCTGTTCGAGGAGAACACCGAGATCTACGGGCCGATGAGCCTGCACGCCGACGCGTGACCTGCCGGCGGTGAGGAGGGGCGGCCCCCCTCCTCACTGCTCGCCCAGCGTCACCTGCGCCGTGCGCCGCGCGCCGTCCCGCTGGAACGTCACCGTCGTCCGCTGCCCCGGCCTGTCCGCCGCCAGCGCCTCGGCGAGCGAGGTGACGGTGGTGACGGCCCGGTCGCCCAGCGCGGTGATGATGTCGCCGGGCCGCAGCCCCGCCCGGTCGGCCGCGCCGCCGCCGCGGACGCTGACCACCGCCGCCCCGGCCGGCCGGTAGCGGTCGTCCACGACCGTCCGGGCGGTGATGTCGAGGGCCGCCCGCCCGGAGTCGACGACCTTGCCCTCCTTGACGATCTGCTCGGCGACCGTCTTCACCATGGACGCCGGGATTGCGAACCCGATGCCGGGCGCCGCGCTGTTGCCGAGGCTCGGGTCGGCCGCGGCGAGCGTCGGGATGCCGATGACCCGCCCGTCCAGGTCGACCAGGGCGCCGCCGCTGTTGCCGGGGTTGATGGCGGCCGACGTCTGCACCATGTTGGCGATGGTCGCGCCCGTGCCTCCGCCCGCGTCGCCCTCGCTGACGGTCCGTCCGGTCGCCGAGACGATGCCCTGGGTCACGCTGGACGACAGCCCCAGCGGCGAGCCCATCGCCAGCACGATCTGGCCGACCTCGACCTTCTCCGAGTCGCCGAGCACCGCCGGCTTCAGCCCGGCCGGCAGCCTGTCCAGCCTGATGACGGCGAGGTCCTGCTCGGGGTAGGAGTAGACCAGGCTCGCGGTCAACGGCTCCTCGCTGTTGGCCGTGGTCACCTGGAAGGTCTTCTCCGGCCCCACCACGTGCGCGTTGGTGACGATGTGCCCCTTGCCGTCGTACACCACCCCGGAGCCCAGGTCGTCGCGCGCCCGGATCTGCACGACCGACGGCAGGACCTCCCTGATCACCTTCTGGTAGCGGCTCTGCAGGTCCTCCGCGGCCATCGGCGCGGCCGCCCGGGCGGTCCGCGCGGTGGCCGGCCCGGCCGGGACGGCGGGGGCGGTGCAGCCGGCGGCGAGGACCGCGCCGCACACCAGCGCGGCGGCCGCGGCGGCCCTCGCCCGGGCACGGGTACGGGAAACGTCCATGCCCCGAGTCTCACCGCACGGTGATCACCCGGCCCGCGCTGTTGCCCCGAACGGGCTCAGCCGCGTACGCCGCACAGATGCAGCAGCGCCGCCACCCCGCGGTAGGGGTCGGTGCGGCCGGCCCGCTCCTCCACCGCCAGCAGCGTCTGAAGGTCGTCGGGGACCGCCGCGTCGTCCGCCGTCGTGTCCGTGAAGACGCGGACGCCGTACCAGGCGTGCAGCGGGGCCGCGATGCCGTCGAGGGTGGCGGTGAGCGCGGCCAGCCGGTCGGCCCGGAGGTCCAGGCCGGAGTGGGGGCGGTGGGCGGTGCTGTCGAAGGCGGCCAGGGCGCCCGGCCAGTCACCGGCGAGACCGGGCCGCATGGCGAGCGCGTCGCCGTTGCGCACCAGCAGGGAGAGCAGGCCGCCGGGGGCCAGCACCCGGGCCAGGCCCGCCACCACCGGGTCGGGTTCCTCCACGTGCATCAGCACGTCGTGGCAGAGCACCACGTCGAAGCTGCCCGGCAGGAAGTGCACGCCGGTGTCCCGGCCGTCGCCCTGCATCAGCCGGACCCTCTCCCGGATGCCCTCCGGTTCCCGGGCCACGGTTTCGCGGGCGGCGGCGATCAGCCCCGCATCCCGCTCCATGCCGGTCACCTGGTGGCCGAGCCGGGCCAGCCGCAGCGCCTGCGTGCCGCGGCCCATTCCCACGTCGAGCACCCGCAGGCGCCGGCCGACCGGGAACCGCCCGGCTATCTGCTCGTCCAGCTGCCGGGCCACCAGCTCCTGCCGCACCACGTCGCGCAGACCGCCCGGCCCGTGGGGCCGGGCATCGGCCGCACCCCCGGCGAAAGCGTCAGCGCTCAGGGCCGCTCTCCGCGCTTGACCTGCGGCTTCGGCAGCCGGAGCCGGCGCATCTGGAGGGAGCGCATCAGCGCGTAGGCGACCGCGCCGCGCGTGTTCTCGTCCCCGAAGCGCTCCTTGAGCCGCTTCCTCAGCCCGAAGCCGCTGACCGCCGCGTCCAGCACGATCAGCACGATCACCACCAGCCACAGCAGCAGCGCGATCGTCTGGACGGAGGGCACCCGCACCACGCTCAGCACGAGGATCACGACGGCGAGCGGCAGGAAGAACTCCGCCACGTTGAACCGCGAGTCCACCCAGTCGCGGGCGAAGCGGCGGACCGGGCCCCGGTCGCGGGCCGGGAGGTACCGCTCGTCACCGCCGGCCAGCGCCTGCCGCTGGCGCTCCAGCGCCTGCCGCCGCTCCTCGCGCTGACGCCTCGCGGCCTCCTTGCGGGACGTCGGCGTGTTGGCGACGCTGCGGCGCCGGGACTGGGCCTGGCTGCGCTTGGGCGTGGGCCGGCCCTTCGGGGCCTGCGGGTCACGGGGCTGCTTGGAGTCGGTCACCACCGCCTTGTCGGCGGGGGCCTTCTCTTCCTTGGCACGGCTACGGAACACAAAACCCAAGGGTAAGGGCTGCCCGGGCATGGACGGCCGCCCGGTGGGGAACGATCCGGCAACGCCGGACGTCTGTAGGGGGACGGGGCGGGCACGCAGAGGGAGGCCCGGGCGGGCGCGGAGGGGGCGCCATGGGTGGGTCACCTACTCCCTGCGCCGGAGCGGCGCGGTCCGCAGTCGTCCTCGGGGATGAGCGCATCACTCCCCGAACAGTGCGGTAATGGAGACAGGGCCCGTACTGTGGGTTCTGTCGCAGGATCGGTGAGCTGGAGTCCGTCAGAAGGGGGCGCGCGAAGCCCATGAGCGGTGTCATGAAGCGTATGGGGATGATCTTCCGCGCGAAGGCGAACAAGGCCCTTGACCGGGCCGAGGACCCGCGCGAAACCCTCGATTACTCCTACCAGAAGCAGCTGGAGCTGCTGCAGAAGGTGCGGCGCGGCGTCGCCGACGTGGCGACCAGCCGCAAGCGCCTGGAGCTCCAGCTCAACCAGCTGCAGCAGCAGTCCTCCAAGCTGGAGGACCAGGGCCGCAAGGCGCTCGCCCTCGGCCGCGAGGACCTGGCCCGCGAAGCGCTGTCCCGGCGCGCCGCCCTCCAGCAGCAGGTGACGGACCTCGAGACGCAGCACGCGACCCTCCAGGGCGAGGAGGAGAAGCTCACCCTGGCGGCCCAGCGCCTCCAGGCGAAGGTGGACGCCTTCCGCACGAAGAAGGAGACCATCAAGGCCACCTACACCGCCGCCCAGGCCCAGACCCGCATCGGCGAGGCCTTCTCGGGCATCTCCGAGGAGATGGGCGACGTCGGCCTGGCCATCCAGCGCGCCGAGGACAAGACCGCACAGCTGCAGGCCCGGGCCGGCGCCATCGACGAACTGCTCGCCTCCGGCGCCCTGGACGACCCGTCCGGCATGCACAAGGACGACCTCCAGGCCGAGCTGGACCGGCTCTCCGGTGGTACGGATGTAGAGCTGGAACTGCAGCGCATGAAGGCCGAGCTGGCCGGAGGCTCCTCTCAGCAGGCCATCGAGGGCGGCGCCGGGCAGCCGCAGTCCCAGCAGCAGCCGCAGGACACCCCGCGCTTCGACAAGCAGTGACCCGTCCGGCGCCGGGGCCCGAGCCGAGGAGGCCGAAGTGATCGTACGGATCATGGGGGAGGGCCAGGTGAGGCTGGACGACGCCCACCTCGCCGAGCTGGACGAGCTGGACGACGAACTGCTGGCCGAGGTGGAGAGCGGCGACGGCGAGGGCTTCCGCCGCACTCTCACCGCCCTGCTGGACGCCGTCCGCCGGCTCGGCACGCCGCTGCCGGACGCGTCGCTGGAGCCGTCGGAACTGATCCTGCCGTCGGCCGACGCGACGCTGGAGGAAGTACGGGAGCTGCTCGGCGACGGCGGGCTGATCCCCGGCTGACCCGCGGCCGGTCCCCGGCCGAGGGGACGGCGCCGGGCGGCCGGCGCGCCGCCGGCCGAGGAGCCGCGGCTCTCGCTAACCGGTGGCGGCGCGGGGGCGCACAGGGGGGCACGGCGGCACCCCGATCGCCCTGCCCGGCCCACTGCGCGCGCCGTACTGTTCACCCGTGAGCACCCTGGACGGCGCACGCCGCCGACTCAAGGCCCACCCGCTCGTCCTCGACGCGGCCCTCGCCGCGGGCGTCCTCGTCTGCATGGCCGCCGGCTCCTTCGTCATACCGAGAGGCGAGAACGGCGTCACCTGGGGGCTGCGCACCCCCGAGCCCCTCAGCCTGCTCCTCATGCTGCTCGGCGCCGCGGCCCTCGTCCTGCGCCGCCGCGCCCCGAAGGCGGTCCTCGCCGTCACCGGCACCGTCTCCCTGGTCGAGTGCGTCACCGGCGACCCGCGCGCCCCGGTCGCGATGTCCGCCGTCGTCGCCCTGTACACCGTGGCCGCGACCACGGACCGCGCCACCACCTGGCGCCTCGGCCTGCTCACCACGACCGTGCTGACGGCCGCCGCCGTGCTGGCCGGACCGCTGCCCTGGTACGCCCAGGAGAACCTCGGCGTCCTCGCCTGGACCGGTATCGGCGCCACCGCGGGGGACGCCGTACGCAGCCGCCGCGCGGTCGTCCAGGCCATCCGGGACCGCGCCGAACGCGCCGAACGCACCCGCGAGGAGGAGGCCCGCCGCCGCGTCGCGGAGGAGCGGCTGCGCATCGCCCGTGATCTGCACGACGTCGTCGCCCACCTCATCGCCCTGGTCAACGTGCAGGCCGGTGTCGCCGCGCACGTCATCGACAAGCGCCCCGACCAGGCCAAGGAGGCCCTCGCCCACGTCCGCGAGGCCAGCCGCAGCGCGCTCGACGAGCTCCGCGCCACCGTCGGCCTGCTCCGCCAGTCCGGCGATCCGGCGGCCCCCACCGAACCCGCCCCGGGACTGGACCGTCTGGAGGAACTCGTCGCCACCTTCCGCAGCGCGGGTCTCCCGGTGGACGTCGCCCGCACCGACCAGGGCACCGCGCTGCCCGCCGCCGTCGACCTGGCCGCCTACCGGATCGTCCAGGAGGCGCTGACCAACGTGCGCAAGCACGCGGGTCCGCATGCGCGGGCCGAGGTGAGCGTGGTGCGCGTCGGACCGCACGTGGAGCTCACCGTCCTCGACGACGGCCCGGGCAGGCCCGGCCCGCCCGGGGACGGCGGCGGGCACGGGCTGCTCGGCATGCGCGAGCGGGTCGCCGCGCTCGGCGGCACCCTGACCACCGGGCCCCGCTACGGCGGCGGCTTCCGCGTCCATGCGATCCTGCCCGTCAAGACGACGGCCCAGGGGGAGTCCGCATGACGATCCGCGTCCTGCTCGCCGACGATCAGGCGCTGCTGCGCAGCGCGTTCCGGGTGCTGGTCGACTCCGAGCCCGACATGGAGGTGGTGGGGGAGGCCGCCGACGGTGCGGAGGCGGTGCGGCTGGCCCGGGAGCACACCCCGGACGTGGTCCTCATGGACATCCGGATGCCCGGCGCCGACGGTCTCGCCGCCACCCGCCGCATCAGCGCCGACCCCCGCCTCGGGCAGGTCCGCGTGGTCATCCTGACCACCTTCGAGGTCGACGACCACGTCGTCCAGGCTCTGCGGGCCGGGGCCTCCGGCTTCCTCGGCAAGGGCAGCGAGCCGGCGGAACTGCTCAACGCCATCCGGGTCGCCGCAGGCGGCGAGGCGCTGCTGTCCCCGGCGGCCACCAAGGGCCTGATCGCCCGTTTCCTCGCCCAGGGCGGCGACGGCCACGGCCCGGACCCCGCCCGCGCGGAGCGGCTCGGCGCGCTCACCGGCAGGGAGCGGGAGGTCCTCGTCCAGGTCGCCGGCGGCCACTCCAACGACGAGATCGCCGAACGCCTCGCGGTCAGCCCGCTGACGGTGAAGACGCACGTCAACCGGGCCATGGCCAAGCTCGGCGCGCGGGACCGGGCGCAGCTCGTGGTGATCGCGTACGAATCGGGGCTGGTGCGTCCCCGGACCGAGTGAACCGGGGCCGCCCCCGAGGGCGCGGCCCCGGCGCGCGTCGCACCGCCGCGGCTACGGCAGCGCCAGCATCCGCTCCAGCGCCAGCTTGGCGAACGCCTCCGTCTCCTTGTCGACCTGGATGCGGTTGACCAGGTTGCCCTCGGCCAGGGACTCCAGGGCCCAGACCAGGTGCGGCAGGTCGATGCGGTTCATGGTCGAGCAGAAGCAGACCGTCCTGTCGAGGAAGACGACCTCCTTGCCCTCGGGCGCGAAACGATTCGCCAGGCGGCGGACCAGGTTCAGCTCCGTGCCGACGGCCCACTTGGAGCCGGCCGGGGCGGCCTCCAGGGTCTTGATGATGTACTCGGTCGAGCCGACGTGGTCCGCCGCGGCCACGACCTCGTGCCGGCACTCCGGGTGCACGAGGACGTTCACGCCGGGGATGCGCGCGCGGACGTCCTGGACGGAGTCCAGGTTGAAGCGGCCGTGCACCGAGCAGTGGCCGCGCCACAGGATCATCTTGGCCGCGCGCAGCTCGTCGGCGGTCAGGCCGCCGTTCGGCTTGTGCGGGTTGTAGACCACGCAGTCGTCCAGGGACATGCCCATGTCCCGGACGGCGGTGTTGCGGCCCAGGTGCTGGTCCGGCAGGAACAGCACCTTTTCCCCCTGCTCGAAGGCCCAGTCCAGGGCGCGCCGGGCGTTGGAGGAGGTGCAGATGGTGCCGCCGTGCTTGCCCGTGAACGCCTTGATGTCGGCGGAGGAGTTCATGTACGAGACCGGGACGACCTGCTCGGCGATCCCGGCCTCGGTCAGCACGTCCCAGCACTCCGCGACCTGCTCGGCCGTCGCCATGTCGGCCATGGAGCAGCCGGCGGCGAGGTCGGGCAGGACGACCTTCTGGTCGTCGGAGGTGAGGATGTCCGCCGACTCGGCCATGAAGTGCACACCGCAGAAGACGATGTACTCGGCCTCCGGGCGCGCGGCCGCGTCCCGGGCCAGCTTGAAGGAGTCGCCCGTGACGTCGGCGAACTGGATGACCTCGTCGCGCTGGTAGTGGTGGCCGAGCACGAAGACCTTGTCGCCGAGCTTCTCCTTGGCCGCGCGGGCGCGCTCGACCAGATCGGGGTCGGACGGCGACGGCAGGTCACCGGGACACTCGACGCCCCGCTCGCTCCTGGGGTCGGCCTCACGGCCGAGCAGCAGCAGGGCGAGCGGCGTCGGCTGCACGTCGAGCTCCGGGGTCTGGGCGGTGGTCACCACACGCACCCTTTCTACTTTTCGTCTAACTGACGCTATCTATCATAACCGCTTCATGTCACTTTGACGATGGCCATAGCGTCGATGTGACGTGAATCCCGTCTCGGGTCCCCCTCGAGGCCGCTGTCCGCCTTGCGGGGCATGTGCGAGCATGAAGAAGGAACACGAAACGCGACCACGCGACTGCCCGGCCCGGAATGAATCCGCGAAGGCGCCGGTTGCACTCGTCGGCAAGCAGTCTCCGTACAACCCGGGAGAGATGTAGATGTCCGTATCGGACGAGACCACCACCGTCACCGACGGCATCATCCTGACCGACGCCGCCGCGGCCAAGGTCAAGGCCCTGCTCGACCAGGAAGGCCGCGACGACCTGGCGCTGCGCGTCGCCGTCCAGCCCGGCGGCTGCTCCGGCCTGCGCTACCAGCTCTTCTTCGACGAGCGCTCGCTCGACGGCGACGTGGAGAAGGACTTCGGCGGAGTCAAGGTGGTCACCGACCGCATGAGCGCCCCCTACCTGGGCGGCGCCACCATCGACTTCGTGGACACCATCGAGAAGCAGGGCTTCACGATCGACAACCCGAACGCGACCGGCTCCTGCGCCTGCGGCGACTCCTTCAGCTGAGCCGACCGGGCGCACCCCGGCGGTGCGAGAAAGGCGGCGGTCCCCTGTCCCGGGCCCGCCGCCTTCGTCCGTCCCCGCCTTCGCCCGTCCGGGAGCGGTTCAGCGCGGCCGCGCCGACGCGTCCGGACGCAACGTGCCCGGCTTCGCCGCGGGGATCCGCCCGCCGTCCTCACCGACCACCGTCCGCCCGCCCAGCGGCGCGTCCAGCGTCACGGTCTTCACATACTGCTTGGCGATCAGCACGCAGACCTTGCCCGGCCAGGGCCTCTCCACGACCTTCACCGTCACCCGGCCGCCGCTCTCCCGCACCGAGGTCTTGTAGTCGGCGCAGACCCCGCCGGTGAAGCCCAGGGACAGCGTGCGCCCGTCGGCCGTGTAGGCGTTCACCTTCACGCCCCGGCTCCGCCCGGGCGTCCCGGGCCCCTCCGGCGCCGCGGAGGGGAGCGCCGGGGACGGGGACGCCGGCGCCAGGTACGCCGGGTCGACCGCCGGGTACGTCACCGTGTACGTCTCGCCGGCCGCGGATCCCCGCACCCGGAACAGCCAGGACGGCACCAGCGTCTGCCGGCCGCCGACGGAGTGCGCGGCCAGCCCGAACTCCGCCTTCTGCACGGTGACCGTGGCCGCGGCCCGCCCCGGCGTCCCGGTGGACGCCCCGCAGGACCCCTCCGGCCGGTCCTCCGGCGCCGCCGGACCGGCGCAGCCGCCGGTCCCCGTCCGCCGGCCGTCCTTCGCCCCGTTCAGCAGCTCCAGCGTCCTGCGCGCGTCCAGCACGGGATACACGTCGCCCTTCACCGGCGCGGCCAGCAGCCCGTGCCCGCCGACCAGCGCGCCCTGCCGGCCGACGGTCAGGCCGGTCGTCCAGCCGTAGGTGGGCAGCCCGCCGACCACCGGGTCGGCGTCGACCACCCGCCGGGCGCCCATGACCCGGCCCGCGTCGATCCTCGCGCCGCCGAGCCCCGCCGCCTTCAGCACCGGCGCCGCCGCCCTCTCGGCGGCGGCCGCGCTCACCGGCTCGCCCGCCGGGGCGCCCGGGTCCCGGGTGCAGACGGTCACCTTCCGGCAGTCGTCGGTGCCGGGCGCGTACCGGCTGAACGTCCAGGCGCCCGGCGCGTCCCGGCCGACCTGCAGGCGCGGCCCTGACCCGTCCGGCCCGCCGGCCCGCCAGGTCCGCCCCTCGGCCACCGGCGCCCCGTCGATCCCGAGCGCCTTCGCCAGCCGGGCCACCTGTTCCCGGCCGACCTCCGCCCTCGGCTCGTACACGGGCGCCGAGCCGGGCCCGTCGGGCAGCTCGCCCCGCGCCACGTACCGGACGCCGTACGGATCGGGCTCCCCGGGCGCGATGCCGGCGGTGGGGCCCGCCGCCCAGCCGTCCAGGGCCAGCGGCGGGGGAGCGCCGCCGCCGGAGGCGGCCGGGCCGCCCGCGCGGACGCCCGTGCCGCCGTCCGCGGCGAGGTACGCGCCACCGCCGCCGGCCAGCAGCACGGCCGCGGCGGCGACGGACACGGCAAAGGCGGAGGACCGCCGCCGCCCGCGCCCGTCCCCGGCCTCTCCGGCTTCCTCGGAGGCACGCGGCGCCCCGACGGGCCCGGCCGCCCGAGAGGCCTCCCCGGCCTCCACGGCGCGGGCGGCCTCGGCGGCCGCGGCCGCCCGGGTTCCGGCCGCCCCCGTGGCCTCGGGAGCCCGGTGAGCCTCGGTGACCCCGGCCGCCGCAGGCCGGGCGGGCTCGGCCGGGGATTCCTGGGGGGCCGCGGGAACCTCCGCGTGCCGGGAGTTCTCAGGCCGCTCGGTGTTCACCGCATCGCTCCTCGCTGGGTCGTGTCCCGCGTCCCCTGCGCGGGGGACGGCGATGGGACGCGGCAGGGGAGCGCACGGTTCCCGGGCGTGCCCGCGGGCGCGTCAGTCGCCGTAGTCCGACATCGCGTCCAGCAGCCGCGCGGACCGCACGGGCACGGTCACCCCGTGGATCGAGGACGGCGGCACGGGCCCGGGCTCGGCGGGCTCCGGGACCGCCCAGTGCGGGGCCATCCGGGCGCAGTCGCCGCGCAGCGCGGCGAGTCCGCCGTCGAGGTCCGCCGGGGCGTGGGAGGTGACCTTGAGGTTCGTCATGACCGCACCGTAGGCACGTCACCGGCCGCGAAGAAAGATCTACTATCGGGTAGTTTCGCCAGCTTCAGCAGCGGCTCCCGACCGGGTAGCGTGAACTGTCAACCCAGCCTCCCGCAGGAGAATGCCGACGTGCGCATCGCAGTCACCGGCTCCATCGCCACCGACCACCTCATGACCTTCCCCGGCCGCTTCGCCGACCAGTTCGTCGCGGACCAGCTGCACACGGTCTCGCTCTCCTTCCTGGTCGACAACCTCGACGTGCGCCGGGGCGGCGTCGGCGCGAACATCGCCTTCGGCATGGGCCAGCTCGGCACCCGGCCGATCCTGGTCGGCGCCGCCGGCTTCGACTTCGACGAGTACCGGGCCTGGCTCGACCGGCACGGCGTGGACACCGAGTCGGTCCGCATCTCCGAGACCCTGCACACCGCCCGCTTCGTGTGCACCACCGACGCCGACCACAACCAGATCGGCTCCTTCTACACCGGTGCGATGAGCGAGGCCCGCCAGATCGAGCTGAAGACCGTCGCGGACCGCGTGGGCGGCCTCGACCTGGTCCTCATCGGCGCCGACGACCCGGAGGCGATGCTCCGCCACACCGAGGAGTGCCGCTCCCGCGCCATCCCCTTCGCGGCCGACTTCTCCCAGCAGATCGCCCGTATGGAGGGCGAGGAGATCCGGATACTGCTGGACGGGGCGACCTACCTCTTCTCCAACGAGTACGAGAAGGGGCTCATCGAGGCGAAGACCGGCTGGAGCGACGCCGAGATCCTGTCCCGGGTCGGCCACCGCGTCACCACGCTCGGCTCGCGCGGCGTCCGCATCGAGCGGACCGGCCAGGACCCGATCGAGGTCGGCTGCCCGGACGAGGAGCTCAAGGCCGACCCCACCGGCGTCGGCGACGCCTTCCGCGCGGGATTCCTCTCCGGGCTGGCCTGGGGGGTTTCGCTGGAGCGGGCGGCGCAGGTCGGGTGCATGCTCGCCACGCTCGTCATCGAGACCGTCGGCACGCAGGAGTACCAGCTGCGCCGGGGCCACTTCATGCAGCGGTTCACCAAGGCGTACGGGGAAGCGGCCGCCGAAGAGGTGCAGGCCCACCTGCGCTGAGCGCGCCGGCCGCACCGGCGCCGGCCGCGGGTGCGCGGGTCCGGCCGCGTCCGTCCCGCGCCCCCGGCGGCGCCGCCCCTCTCCGCCCGGCCGCTGTCAGGACACCCTGCGGACCAGGTACGCCACGCCCCGCTCCGCCGGTTCCTCCCCGGCGTACTCCTGCCCCCGCATCTCGCACCACGCCGGAATGTCCAGCCGGGCGGCCTCGTCGTCGGACAGCACCCGTACGGTGCCGCCCACCGGCACGTCCCCGATCACCTTGGCCAGCTCGATGACCGGGATCGGGCACCGCTTGCCGAGGGAGTCGACGAGCAGCTCCCGCGCCCGGACGGCCGTCGCGGGGGCCGCCGCGCCCAGTTTCTCCCGCACGCCGGCCACCGCGCCCGGCAGGACCTGCAGGAAGCGCTCGACGTCCGCCTCCGCCGCGCCCGGCGGCAGGGACACCCGTACGTTGCCCTCGCTCAGCACGCCCATCGCCTCCAGCACATGGCTGGGCGTCAGCGTGCTGCTCGTGCAGGAGGAGCCGGAGGAGACCGAGAAACCGGCCCGGTCCAGCTCGTGCAGCAGCGCCTCCCCGTCGACGTACAGGCACGAGAAGGTGACGATGCCCGGCAGCCGCCGCTCCGCGTCGCCCACCACCTCCGCGTCCGGCACCAGTTCCGGCACCCGCGCCCGGATCCGCTCGGTCAGCGCCCGCAGCCGTGCCGCCTCCCGGTCGGCCTCGGCCCGCACGGCGCGCAGCGAGGCCACGGCCGCGACGATCGCCGGGATGTTCTCGAAGCCGGGCGCCCGGCCCGACTCCCGTTCGTCCACCGGTCCCGGAGCGGCGAACCGCACCCCCTTGCGCACGACGAGCAGCCCGACCCCCGGCGGCCCGCCCCACTTGTGCGCGCTCGCCGTCAGCAGGGACCAGTCGCCGCCGACCGGTCCCCACCCCAGCGACTGCGCCGCGTCCACCAGCAGCGGCACCCCGGCCGCCCGGCACGCCCCGGCCACCTCGGCCACCGGCTGCACGGTTCCCACCTCGTGGTTGGCCGACTGCAGGCAGGCCAGCGCGGTGTCCGGGCGCAGCGCGGCGGCGTAGGCCGACGGGTCGACGGCGCCCGTCCGGTCCACGGGGATCCGGGTGACCGGCCCGCCCTCCGCCTCCCACACCTGCGCCGAATGGAGGACGCAGGAGTGTTCGACGGCGGACACGATCAGGTGGCGTCCCACCCGCCGCCGCCCGGCCAGCGCCCCGGCGACGCCCGTGTGCACGGCCCGGGTGCCGGAGGAGGTGAACACCACCTCGTCCGCCCGGCAGCCGACGGCCTCGGCGGCCGCCTCCCGCGCGGCGTCCAGCAGCATCCGCGCCTTGCGCCCCTCCCGGTGGAGCCGGGCCGGATCGGCCCATCCCTCGTCCAGGGAGGCCGACAGGGCCTGGCGGGCCACGGGGTGGAGGGGAGCGGCGGAAGCAGCGTCGAAGTAGGCCATGCGGCCACGCTAGACCGCCGCCCGGAGCGGTGCCCCGAAGGGTGCCGGGCGGTGGCGCCGGCGGTACCGCCACAGGGCGCGACCGGCCCCGACGACTCCCCGGCCGCCGATCAAGCGAACGACCCGGTTCAGTAGGCACCCCTCCTCGCGAACCCTCGGAGAGGGTGGGCTAGGGTTTGCTCCGCATAAACATCCAAACCCCTGCCCGACGCAGGGCGGCGACCGACCAGCGAGAAGGCCGCAGCCAACCGCGCGGGCGAGACTCTCGGGAAGGCGCTACGTGAGTCCCAACGGCTCCGACCGCTCGCCGCGGCGCCCGATGCGGCGGAAGCTGCTGCAGGCACTGACCGCGGGCCTGGTCCTGGCGACCGCAACCGGTTGCACATACAAGGACTTCCCCCGCCTTGGCATGCCCACCCCGACCACGGAAGAGGCTCCGCGGATCCTCTCCCTGTGGCAGGGTTCCTGGGCTGCCGCGCTCGCCGTCGGCGTGCTGGTGTGGGGCCTGATCCTGTGGAGTGCTTTCTTCCACCGGCGCAGTCGCACGAAGGTCGAAGTACCTCCGCAGACCCGTTACAACATGCCGATCGAGGCCCTGTACACAGTGGTCCCGATCATCATCATCTCGGTGCTCTTCTACTTCACGGCCCGGGACGAGTCGAAGCTCCTCGACACCTCGAAGAAGCCCGACGTCACGGTCAACGTGGTGGGCTTCCAGTGGAGCTGGGGCTTCAACTACATCGCCGACGTCCCCGGTTCCACCGGTGACGCCAGGACCGACAAGAATCTGAACGCCATTCCGGACAAGCTGCGGGACCAGTTCCCGGCGAAGGCCGGCGGCGTCTACGACGTCGGCACGCCCGGCACCCGGAACCCGCAGACCGGCAACCCGGGCCCGACGCTCTGGCTGCCCAAGGGCAAGACGGTGCGCTTCGTCCTGACCTCGCGGGACGTCATCCACTCCTTCTGGGTGGTGCCGTTCCTGATGAAGCAGGACGTCATCCCGGGCCACACCAACGCCTTCCAGGTGACCCCCAACAAGGAGGGCACCTTCCTCGGCAAGTGCGCTGAGCTCTGCGGCGTCGACCACTCGCGGATGCTGTTCAACGTGAAGGTCGTCTCCCCCGAGCGCTACGAGCAGCACCTCAGGGAGCTCGCGCAGAAGGGGCAGACCGGTTACATTCCGGCCGGCATCGCGCAGACGAGCCACGAGAAGAACCAGAGGACGAACAACCTGTGAGCATCCTCAACGAACCCCAGGGTGCCGCGGCAGCTGAGGACTCGTACGAGAACGAGCTGCCGGTCCGGCGCAAGCAGCCTGGCAATGTCGTGGTGAAGTGGCTGACGACCACCGATCACAAGACGATCGGTACGCTGTATCTGGCGACGTCGTTCGCGTTCTTCCTGATCGGTGGCGTGATGGCGCTGCTCATGCGCGCCGAGCTGGCCCGGCCGGGTCTGCAGGT
>NZ_JBEXTB010000045.1:0-38339 GCF_040613915.1 Streptomyces sp. NPDC006193 | reverse complement strand
GCCCGGTTACATTCCGAACCCGGAAGCTAAGCCTCACAGCGCCGATGGTACTGCAGGGGGGACCCTGTGGGAGAGTAGGACGCCGCCGAACAATCTTTGGAGGACCCCTGGTCACCAGCGTTCAGCTGGGACCAGGGGTCCTTTCGTTTTTTACAATGCTTGTGGTACCGAAGACAGGAGTCACCATGTCCACCAACTCTCCCGACGACCGACCGGAGCGCGACCAGCGGCGACGGGACAGTGGTGACCGCGGTGACCGCGGCGGCTTCCGCCGTGACGGCGACCGGCGCGACGATCGCCGTGACGACCGCCGTGACGACCGCGGTGACCGCGGCTTCCGTCGTGACGACCGCGGCGGGTACGGCCGCCGTGACGACCGGCGCGAGGACCGGCGCGACGACCGCCGTGGCGGCGGTTTCCGTCGCGAGGGTGAGCGCGGTGCGCGGCCGGCGTTCCAGCGGGACGACCGCGACCGTGGCGAGCGCGGCGGCTTCCGCCGTGACAACGACCGCCGTGACGACCGCGGTGACCGTTCCTCCTACCGCCGCGACGACGACCGCGGCGGCTTCCGCCGTGACGACCGAGGTGACCGTCCCGCGTACCGCCGCGACGACGACCGTCCCTCCTACCGCCGCGACGACGAGCGTGGCGGCTACGGCGGCCGGCGCGACGACCACCGCGGTGGCTTCCGGCGTGACGACCGCGACCGTGGCGAGCGCGGCGGCTTCCGGCGCGACGATTCCCGCGATGACCGCCGTGGCGGCGGTTTCCGTCGCGAGGGTGAGCGCGGTGCGCGGCCGGCGTTCCAGCGGGACGACCGCGACCGTGGCGAGCGCGGCGGCTTCCGCCGTGACAACGACCGCCGTGACGACCGCGGTGACCGTCCCTCCTACCGCCGCGACGACGACCGCGGCGGCTTCCGCCGTGACGACCGCGGTGACCGTCCCTCCTACCGCCGCGACGACGACCGCGCCGGTTTCCGGCGTGACGACCGCCGGGACGACGACCGTGGCGGGTTCCGCCGTGACGACCGCGGTGACCGCGGGGAGCGTCCCGCCCACCGCCGCGACGACGTCCGCGGTGGCTTCCGCCGCGACGACAGCCGAGGTGAGCGCGGCGGCGAGCGCGGTGGTTTCCGGGGCCGTGACGACCGCGGGGGCCGTGGGCCGCGCAGGGACGACCGCGGCGGTCGGCCCGGTGGCTTCCGGGGACGCGACGGCCGGGACGACCGCCGTGGCGGCGGCCGGTTCCGCGACGAGCGCGACCGGGACCGTGAGCCGATCAAGCGGCTGCCGATCCCGGAGGACGTCACCGGCGAGGAGATCGACAAGGACGTCCGGCAGGAGCTGCAGAGCCTGCCCAAGACGCTCGCGGACGACGTCGCCAAGAACCTGGTGATGGTCGCCCGGCTCATCGACGAGGACCCCGAGGCCGCGTACGGCTACTCCAGGGTGGCCCTGCGCCTGGCGTCCCGCGTCGCCGCCGTCCGCGAGGCCGCCGGGTTCGCCGCCTACGCGAACCAGAAGTACGGCGAGGCCCTCGCCGAGTTCCGGGCCGCCCGGCGGATGACCGGCACCGTGGACCTGTGGCCGGTGATGGCCGACTGCGAGCGCGGGCTGGGCCGGCCGGAGAAGGCGCTGGACATGGCCGGCGCCCCGGAGGTGCACAAGCTGGACAAGGCCGGGCAGGTGGAGATGCGGCTCGTCGCCGCCGGCGCCCGCCGTGACATGGGGCAGCTGGACGCGGCCATCGTGACTCTGCAGAGCCCCGAGCTCGCCTCGAACGCGGTGCAGCCCTGGACCGCCCGCCTGCGTTACGCCTACGCGGACGCCCTGCTGGCCGCGGGCCGGGAGGGCGAGGCGCGCGAGTGGTTCGCGAAGGCCGTCGAGGCCGACCGGGACGGCAGCACGGACGCCTCGGACCGGCTGGCCGAGCTGGACGGCGTGGAGTTCGTCGACGCCCTGGCCGAGGACGAGCCGGACGACCTGGCGGACGCCTCCTCCGAGGACTCCGAGACGGACGAGGAGACCCGCGGCGGGACCGGCGGCGGGACGGACGCGGGTAAGGACTGACACGGTCGAAAGGGGAGGGGGCAGGCCCGCAGCGGGCCTGCCCCCTCCCCTTTCACGCACCCCGCTGAGAGGGTGATTCACCCGAGCCGGGCGTCCCGAGACGGTGGAAGCCGGCGAGGCGCGGCGAAACGGCGAAGGGGAAGGATTCGCCGTCGGGGGTCTTGAGAGCCGCCACGATGTCGTGGTCCGGCGCACCGAATATCTCGAAGTGCTGCACGGTGCAGTGCTCCATCACCTCGCGGATGTACGGGTCCGAGAGCCGCCAGTGGGCGCGGACGGCATCGGAGTCGCGGTAGAGCTGGAAGCTGTGCGCCAGCATCCGCTCCTCGTCGATGAAGACCTCGACCATGAGCTGAGGGCCGTGCTCTTGAGCGAATGCCACCGCCCGCGCGATGGCACGCCGGAAACCGTCGAGGTGACCGTCCGTGATACGCATGGTGTTGCGGAAGAGAATGGTGCTGCTCATGGTGCTGCTCTTGGTGGTCTCCATGCGCCGAGTGTCGCGTCCGAACCGAGGTTGAGGTCAAGGGCGCAGCCCAGCCGGGGAGCCCTCGCGCTCTTCTCCGGCACGCAGGGCCGGACAGCACCTGCCACCCGAGCCCAGCGATGGACCGGACACCGATGCACCAACTCAGATCTCCAGCGCGCGCAGCACCAGCCCGGACGCCGGCTTCGGGCCGAACGACGTCGACTTGCGGGGCATCGTGACGCCCTGCCGGGCCAGGTCGCGCACGACCTCCTCGCGGACCGGGTGCAGCAGGACGGCCGTGGAGCCGTCGCGTTCCGCCTTCTCGACCGTCGCGGCGGTGTCGTGGATGTAGGCGATGTGGGCCGGGGAGTCCTCGGGGATGCCCCAGACGTGCTCCAGCAGCGTGGCGTGCAGGACCGTGGCGTCCAGGGAGCGCCAGGCGGCGGGGCGGTCCGCCGGGACCGTGCGGGACAGCAGGTCGGGGTCCGGGCGGTCGAGCAGGTGGAAGGCGCCGTCGCCGGCCAGCAGGAAGGCGTTGCCCTCGCAGGACGCGTCCGCGAGGGCGTCGAGGGCCTCCGGCAGCGGCACGTCCAGGCGCCGTATCCGGAACAGGCCCCGCACCGCGGTCAGCGCGTCCGCGACCGGCAGGCCGTGCAGCAGCCGGTGGATGGCGCGGACGCGCAGCGGATAGCGGGCCGTGTCGACCAGCAGGACCAGGCCGTAGTCCCAGGGGCTGGGCGAGGGGTGTTCCGCGCGCAGCCGGCGGTAGGTGGCCCAGCGGTGGTGGCCGTCGGCGATCAGGGCCTGCCGGCCGGCGAGGTCGGACTGGACGCGGGTGACGTCCTCCGGGTCGGTGACGGACCACAGGCGGTGGTGGAAGCCGTCCTCGGTGGTCGTGGCCAGCAGCGGCGGGCGGGCCGCCGTGCGCTCGACGACCTCGGCCGCGGCACCGTCGCCGCGGTACGTCAGCAGCAGCGGCTCCAGGTTCGCGCGGGTGGCGCGCATCAGGGCCGCGCGCTCGGCGACCACCGGCGGCATCACGTCCTCGTGCGGCAGCACCACGCCGTCCGCGGGGTCCGAGACGCGCAGGGCGCCGATGACGCCCCGCTGGAGCATGCCGTCGCCGCCCCGCTGCTCGTACACGTACAGGCCGGGCTCCGGGTCCGCGGTGAGGACGCCCTCGTCCAGCCAGCGGCGCAGGGTGCCGGCGGCCTGTTCCGTGCCGGCGCTCGGCGTCCCGGCCTGGGGCAGGATCAGCCGGACGATGTTGTACGGGTCGGCCGACTGCAGGTGGTGCAGGCCGTCGGGGCGTACGACGACGTCGTAGGGAGGGGACGTGACGGAGGCGAGGCTGCCGACCCGGTCGGGGTCGTAGCGAAGGCCTCGGAACGGGGTGAGTTCCAGGCCCCGGTGCGCCGTTGCCTCCGAGTGACCTGCTGTGTTCATCCCGGCATCGTACGTGTGCCGGCGGGGTGCGGGATGATCGGGGGAAAGGCGACTGAACGAGGAGCGATGTGGACATGACCCAGGGCGTCAGGACGAGGCCCGAGAGCAGTCGGCGGCCTCTGAACGAGGCGTACGACACGGCGCTGCTCGACCTGGACGGGGTGGTGTACGCGGGCGGGAGCGCGATCGCGCACGCGGTCGGGTCGCTCGAGCGCGCCCGCGCGGGCGGGATGCGTCTCGCCTACGTCACCAACAACGCGCTGCGGACTCCCGACGCCGTGGCCGGGCATCTGACGGAGCTGGGGATACCGACGGGGGCCGACGACGTCATCACCTCCGCGCAGGCCGTCGCGCGGCTGGTCAGCGAGCAGGTGCCGGCCGGGGCGCGGGTGCTGGTGGTCGGCGGCGAGGGGCTGCGGGTGGCGCTGCGCGAACGCGGCCTGGTGCCGGTGGAGTCGGCGGACGACGATCCGGCGGCGGTCGTGCAGGGGTACGGCGGGCCGGAACTGCCGTGGGGGCGGTTCGCGGAGGCGTCGTACGCCGTGCGGCGGGGGGTGCCGTGGTTCGCGTCCAACACCGATCTGACGATCCCGAGCGGTCGGGGCATCGCGCCGGGCAACGGGGCGGCCGTGGAGGTCGTGCGCCTCGCGACCGGCGCCGAGCCGCAGGTCGCGGGCAAGCCGCTGCCGCCGATGCACCGGGAGACGATCCTGCGCACCGGCGCCGAGCGTCCGCTGGTCGTGGGGGACCGGCTGGACACGGACATCGAGGGGGCGTGCAACGGCGGGGTCGACTCGCTGCTGGTGCTGACCGGCGTCACCGACGGGGCGGGGCTGCTGGCCGCGCCGCCGCGGCACCGGCCGACGTATGTGGACGCCGACCTGCGCGGGCTGCTCGCCGGGCAGCCGGAGGTCACCCCGGAGGGCGACGGCTTCCGCTGCGGCGGCTGGACGGCGACGGCCGGGGCCGGGCGGCTGGAGCTGGAGGGCGACGGCGAGTCGCTGGACGGGCTGCGGGCCCTGTGCGCGGCGGCCTGGACGGCGGCCGGCGACGGGGTGTGCGAGCTGGACGGCGAGAAGGCGCTGGCCCGGCTCGGTCTGTGAGCGCGACGACGAACCGGGGAACGCGACCGCTCGGTTCGTGACCGCGGCGGCCCGGGGATCGTGAACGGCTGGCAGGGTAGGCTAACCTAACCGCGTGTTGGTCGACAGTCCTCCGGAACCGCGCGCGGCGAGTGCCCCCGCGCCCCCGACCCGCCGGGCGGCGCGGGCCCTCGGGCTGCTGCTCTCGGTGGCTCTGCTGCTGCTCGTCGCGGCGGCGAGCATCGCCGTCGGGGCCAAGCCGCTGGCGCCGGGCCAGGTCTGGCACGGCCTGTTCCAGGCCACGGGGACGTACGGCGACGTCGTGGTGGACCAGCGGCTCTGGCGCACGGTCCTCGGTCTGCTGGCCGGGGCCGCGCTCGGTCTCTCCGGCGCGGTGCTGCAGGCGCTGACCCGCAATCCGCTGGCCGACCCCGGGCTGCTCGGCATCAACGCGGGCGCCGCCGCCGCCGTCGTCACGGCCATCACCTACTTCGGCGTCACCAGCCTCACCGGATACGTGTGGTTCGCGTTCCTCGGCGCCGCGGCGGTCGGCGCGCTGGTGTGGTTCCTCGGCGGCAGCCGCAGCGCCACCCCGGTCCGGCTCGCGCTCGCCGGCACGGCGATCAGCGCGGCCCTGTACGGCTATCTGCAGGCCGTGATGATCATGGACGGCGCGGCCCTGGGCAAGATGCGTTTCTGGACGGTGGGTTCGCTGGCCTCGGCCACCGGCTCGACCGTCACTCAGGTGCTGCCGTTCCTCGCGGCCGGCACGGTCCTCGCACTCGTCCTGGCCCGGCCGCTGAACGCCGTGGAGATGGGCGACGACACCGCCCGCGCCCTCGGCGCCGACCTTGACCGCACCCGTGCGCTGGCCATGCTGGCCGCCGTGGTGCTGTGCGGTGCGGCGACCGCCGCCTGCGGTCCGATCGTCTTCGTCGGCCTGATGGTCCCGCACGCGGTGCGCTCCTTCACCGGCCCCGACCTGCGCTGGATCCTGCCGTACGCGGCGGTCCTGTCGCCCGTGCTGCTGCTCGGCGCCGACGTCGTCGGCCGGGTCGTGGCCCGGCCCTCCGAGGTGCAGGCCGGCATCGTCACCGCGGTCGTCGGCGGCCCGGTCTTCATCATGCTCGTACGACGGCGGAGGACGGCCCAGCTGTGAAGACACGCACCCGCAGCCGTGCCCTGCGCACTCCCGGCGGCCTCTCCCTGCGCCTGGACCCGCGCGCCCTGACCGTCGTCGTGCTCCTGCTGGCCGCCGCGCTCGCCGCCGGGGTCGCGCTGATCGGCACCGGCGAGGCCCGGATCCCCGCGGCGGACGTGCTGCGGACGCTCGCCGGGAACGGCACCGCCTACCAGGACTTCATCGTCGACGAGCTGCGTCTGCCGCGGGTCCTGATCGGCCTCCTGGTCGGCGCCTCGCTCGGTCTCGGCGGCGCGCTGTTCCAGGCCGTCTCCCGCAATCCGCTCGGCAGTCCGGACGTGCTCGGCCTGTCGCAGGGCTCGACGGCCGGAGCGCTCGTCGTCATCGTGACGATGTCCGGCAGCGCCGCCCAGGTCACCGCCGGCGCGCTCGCCGGCGGTCTGGCGACCGGGCTCGCCATCTACCTGCTCGCGTGGAAGCAGGGCGTGCACGGCTACCGGCTGGTGCTGGTCGGCATCGGGGTCAACGCGATCGCCGTCGCCGTCAACGGATACCTGCTCACCGAGGCCGACCTGGTCGACGCGGCCCGCGCGGTCGTCTGGATGACCGGCTCCCTGGGCGGCCGGGACTGGGACCAGGTCTGGCCGCTGCTCGCGCTGTGGGCGCTCCTCGTCCCGCTCGTGCTCGGCCAGGCGCGCGGTCTGCGGATGACGGAGATGGGCGACGACGTCGCGAACGCGCTCGGGGTGCGCGTGCAGCGCCTCCGGCTGCTGCTGACGGTCTGCGCCGTGCTGCTCACCGCCGCCGCCACCGCGGCCGCCGGCCCCGTCGGCTTCGTCGCGCTGACCGCGCCGCAGCTCGCCCGGCGCCTGACCCGCTCGCCGGGGCCGAACCTGCTGCCCTCCCTGTGCATGGGCGCCACCCTGCTGGTCGCCGCCGACTGGGCCTCCCAGCGGGTGTTCGGCGCCGACCAGCTGCCCGTCGGCGTGGTCACGGGCGTCCTCGGCGGCGGCTACCTGCTGTGGCTGCTGGTCACCGAGCGCCGGGCGGGCCGGATATGACGCGCGCTCACGTCCCGGACAGAGCGGCCCGCACCCGAACACCCCTAGGAGCACTGTGAACCGGCTCTCCGCCGAGAACGTCACCCTCGCCTACGACCAGCGCGTGATCGCCGAACGGCTGTCGGTGGAGATACCCGACAACTCCTTCACGGTGATCGTCGGCCCGAACGCCTGCGGCAAGTCGACGCTGCTGCGGGCGCTGTCGCGGATGCTGAAGCCCACCGAGGGCCGGGTGCTGCTCGACGGGCAGGCCATCCGGTCCCTGCCCGCCAAGAAGGTGGCGCGGACCCTCGGCCTGCTGCCCCAGTCGTCCGTCGCGCCCGACGGGATCACCGTCGCCGACCTCGTCGGCCGGGGCCGCTACCCGCACCAGGGCCTGCTGCGCCAGTGGTCGGCGGAGGACGAGCGGGTGGTGCAGGAGGCGATGCGGCAGACCGGGGTCGCCGAGCTGGCCGACCGGTACGTGGACGAGCTGTCCGGCGGGCAGCGGCAGCGGGTGTGGATCGCCATGGCGCTGGCCCAGCAGACCCCGCTGCTGCTCCTGGACGAGCCGACCACCTACCTGGACATCCAGCACCAGATCGACGTCCTCGACCTGTGCGCCGAGCTGCACGAGACACAGGGCCGCACCCTGGTCGCCGTGCTGCACGACCTCAACCACGCCGCCCGCTACGCGACCCACCTGATCGCCCTGCGCGACGGCAGGGTGATCGCCGAGGGCGCCCCGAACGACATCGTCACGGCCGAACTGGTCGAAGAGGTCTTCGGGCTGCGCTGCCAGGTCATCGACGACCCCGAGACCGGGACCCCGCTGGTGGTGCCGGCCGCCCGGAAGGCCCGCGCGGGCAGGATCACAGCAGCTTCCTGAGCCGGAACAGGTCCAGCAGGCTCGCCTCCAGCCGCACCCGGCCCCTGCCCCAGGCGGTCGCGAAGTTCAGGTCGCCGGCCACCAGGGCCACCAGGTCGTCCCCGGCCAGGGCGAGCCGTATCTGCGCCCTCCGGCGCGGCGGCCCGGGATGCGTGTCGTCCACCTCGATCCGGCCGCCGGTCAGCCGGCCCGCGAAGGTGACGTCCAGGTCGGTGATGTGGCAGCTCACGGAGCGGTCCAGGGCGGCGGCGGCGCGGGCCTCGCCCTCGGCGCCCTGCATGGTGTCCGAGAACTTCCCCAGTGCGGCGCGGCACTCCTCGATCGTGGCCATCGCCCACGACGGTACCCCAGCGGTTCGCGGTAGCGTCTGGGCATGAGCGAGTCCGTGTCCGGGGCCGGGACCGTCGCGCAGGCCGCCGCGAACGCCGCCGAGCCCGCGCCCGAGCCCGAGTACGACCCCGCCGCCCCGGCCCCCCTGAACGTCCCGCGCACCCCGACCGGCGACGCCGGGGTCGACGCGCACCTGGACCGGCTGGCCGACGCCGACCACCTCGCCACCGAGGGGCACGTCGAGGTGTACGAGGATGTACACCGGGGGTTGCGCGACGCGCTGACCGCGCTCGACGCCCGCCCGGGCCCTCCGGCCCCCGCACCGCCGTACCGACACAGGAGCTGAACCGAACGTGGCAGGAGTCGCACGCCGCCGTCTCGACGCGGAGCTGGTCCGCCGGAAGCTCGCCCGCTCGCGCGAGCACGCCAGCCAGCTGATCGCCGCCGGACGCGTCACCGTCGGCAGGACCGTGGCGACCAAGCCGGCCACGCAGGTGGACACCGCGGCGGCGATCGTCGTCCAGGCCGACGACAGCGACCCCGACTACGTCTCCCGGGGCGGGCACAAGCTCGCCGGCGCGCTGAAGGCGTTCGTGCCGCAGGGGCTCGTCGTCGAGGGCCGCCGCGCGCTGGACGCCGGAGCGTCCACCGGCGGCTTCACCGACGTCCTGCTGCGCGCGGGCGCCGCGCACGTCGTCGCGGTGGACGTCGGCTACGGGCAGCTCGCCTGGTCTCTGCGCAACGATGAACGCGTCACCGTCAAGGACCGTACGAACGTACGCGAGTTGACGCTCGACGCGATCGATGGGGAGCCGGTGGAACTTGTCGTGGGCGATCTGTCCTTCATCCCGCTGGGGCTGGTGCTGCCCGCCCTGAAGCGGTGCGTGACGCCGGACGCCGACCTGGTGATGATGGTCAAACCGCAGTTCGAAGTGGGGAAGGAGCGGCTCGGCAGCGGAGGTGTCGTACGGAGTCCGCAACTGCGGGCGGAGGCCGTGCGGGCAGTGGCCGGGAGGGCCTGGGAGCTGGGACTCGGGGTGCGTGCCGTCACCGCCAGTCCGCTGCCCGGCCCCTCGGGGAACGTCGAGTACTTTCTCTGGCTTCGGGCGGGGGCACCCCAGGTGGACCCGGCCGACGTCGACCGTGCAGTGGCGGAGGGGCCGCGTTGACACAGAACCTGGCGCGTACTGTTTTCCTGCTCGCCCACACCGGGCGGCCCGCGGCGATCCGCAGTGCGGAACTCGTCGTCAAGGGCCTGCTGCGGCATGGCATCGGGGTGCGGGTGCTGGAGGAGGAGGCGCGCGACCTGCCGCTCCCGGACGAGGTGGTCCTCGTCAAGGAGGCCACCCCGCAGTGCCTCGACGGGTGCGAGCTGCTGATCGTGCTCGGCGGTGACGGCACGCTGCTGCGCGGGGCCGAGTTCGCCCGGGCCTCCGGGGTGCCGATGCTCGGCGTCAACCTCGGACGGGTGGGCTTCCTCGCCGAGGCCGAGCGCGACGACCTCGACCGGGTGGTGGACCGGGTGGTGGCGCGGTCCTACGAGGTGGAGGAGCGGATGACCGTCGACGTCGTCGTGCACCGCAACGGCGACATCGTGCACACCGACTGGGCGCTGAACGAGGCGGCCGTGCAGAAGGCCGGCGCGGAGAAGCTGCTGGAAGTCGTGCTGGAGATCGACGGGCGGCCGGTGACGGGGTTCGGGTGCGACGGGGTCGTGCTGTCCACGCCGACCGGGTCCACCGCGTACGCCTTCTCGGCGGGCGGGCCCGTGGTGTGGCCGGAGGTGGAGGCGCTGCTGATGGTGCCGATCAGCGCGCACGCCCTGTTCGCCAAACCGCTGGTGACCTCCCCCGACTCGGTGCTGGCCGTGGAGGTGCTGCCGCACATCCCGCCCGGGGTGCTGTGGTGCGACGGGCGGCGGACCGTGGAGCTGCCGCCGGGGGCGCGGGTGGAGGTGCGGCGGGGAGCCGTGCCGGTGCGGCTGGCCCGGCTGCACCACTCGTCCTTCACCGACCGTCTCGTGGCGAAGTTCGCGCTGCCGACCACCGGGTGGCGGGGGGCGCCCCACCACTCGGCGGAGTGACGGGGGCGGGCCGTGTGCGCTGCGCCGCCCGGACCTCGTATGGTCTGTTCCGTGTTGGAGGAGATGCGGATACGGTCGCTCGGGGTCATCGACGACGCCGTCGTCGAGCTGTCGCCGGGGTTCACCGCCGTCACCGGTGAGACCGGTGCGGGCAAGACCATGGTGGTCACCAGCCTGGGGCTGCTGCTCGGCGGCCGGGCGGACCCGGCGCTGGTGCGGCTCGGGGCCGGGAAGGCCGTCGTGGAGGGGCGGATCGCCGTGCCCGAGGACGCCGCCGCCGTCGTACGCGCCGAGGAGGCCGGGGCCGAGCTGGACGACGGCGCCCTGCTGATCAGCCGTACCGTCTCCGCCGAGGGGCGCTCCCGGGCGCACCTGGGCGGGCGGGCGGTGCCGGTGGGGCTGCTCGCCGAGCTGGCCGACGACCTGGTGGCCGTGCACGGGCAGACCGACCAGCAGGGGCTGCTGAAGCCGTCCCGGCAGCGGCAGGCCCTGGACCGGTACGCGGGCGACGCCGTCGCCGTGCCGCTCGCCGCGTACACGGAGGCCTACAAGCGGCTGCGGGCCGTCTCCGCGGAGCTGGAGGAGATCACCACGCGGGCGCGCGAGCGGGCCCAGGAAGCCGACATGCTGCGGTACGGGCTCGACGAGATCGCCGCCGTGGAACCGCGGCCCGGGGAGGACGCCGAGCTGGCCGAGGAGGCCGAGCGGCTGGGACACGCCGAGGCCCTGTCGTCCGCCGCGACGGCCGCGCACGCCGCCCTCGCGGGCAATCCGGAGGACCCCGAGGGGATCGACGCCTCCACCCTCGTCGCGGGCGCCCACCGGGCCCTGGAGGCCGTCCGCTCGCACGACCCGGCGCTGGCCGCGCTCGCCGAGCGGATCGGGGAGATCGGCATCCTCCTCGGCGACGTCGCGGGCGAGCTGGCCGGGTACGCCGACGACCTCGACGCCGATCCGCTGCGGCTGGCCGCGGTGGAGGAGCGCCGGGCCGCGCTGACGGCGCTCACCCGCAAGTACGGCGAGGACGTGAACGCCGTCCTCGCCTGGGCCGAGCGGAGCGCCGCGCGGCTGACCGAGCTGGACGGCGACGACGAGCGGATCGCGGAGCTGACCGCGGAGCGGGACGCCCTGCGCACCGAACTCGGCGGCCTCGCGCAGGCGCTGACGGACGCGCGGACGGAGGCCGCCGAGCGGTTCGCCGCCGCGGTGACCGCCGAGCTGGCCTCGCTGGCGATGCCCCACGCGCGGGTGTCCTTCGAGATCCGGCAGACCGAGGACCCCGAGGGAGTGGAGGTCGGCGGACGGACCGTCGCCTACGGGCCGTCCGGCGCGGACGAGGTGGAGCTGCTGCTCGCCCCGCACCCGGGCGCCCCGCCCCGGCCCATCGCCAAGGGCGCCTCCGGCGGCGAGCTGTCCCGCGTGATGCTCGCGGTGGAGGTGGTGTTCGCGGGCACCGACCCCGTGCCGACCTACCTGTTCGACGAGGTCGACGCGGGCGTCGGCGGCAAGGCGGCCGTCGAGATCGGGCGGCGCCTGGCGAAGCTCGCCAAGACCGCGCAGGTCGTCGTGGTCACCCACCTGCCGCAGGTCGCCGCGTTCGCCGACCGGCAGCTCCTGGTGGAGAAGACCGACGACGGGTCGGTCACCCGATCCGGGGTGAAGGTGCTGGAGGGCGAGGACCGCGTCCGTGAGCTGTCGCGGATGCTCGCCGGCCAGGAGGACTCCGAGACGGCCCGGGCGCACGCGGAGGAACTGCTGGCGACGGCCAGGGCGGACGGGTGAGGGGCAGGGCCGGGTCCCTGCTGCTCGCCGCCGCCGGCGCCCGCGCGGCCATGGCCGCACCGCGCCGGGTCGCGCCCGGCGGCCGCGCGCGCCGGAAGCGGGCGAACCACGCCGGGCGGACCGTCGGCCGGTACGCGGGGCCGGCGTCGGCCGCCGCCGCGGCCCTGGGGGCCGCACGCGCCCACCCCGGCGCCGGGCCCGCGGTGCTCGCCGCCGCGGTCCGCGGTGCGCACGACGACGTCGCCGGGGACCACCGGCGCGGCGTGCGGGCGCACCTGGGCGCGGTGCGCCGGGGCGAGGTCACCAGCGGCGCCGTGGAGCTGTCCGGGATACCGGCCGCGGGGCCGGCGGCGGGTGCCCTGATGAAGGAGCGGCCGCTGGACAAGGCGCTGGCCGCCGTCGTGATCGCCGGAACCGCCCACGTCGTCAACCTCCTCGACGTCCGGCCGGGGCGCGCCGCCGGGGCGGTGCTCGTCCTCGGGGCGCCGGGACTGCTGCGGCAGGGGCCGGGCGGGGAACCGGGCGCGGCCGCCGTGGGCGCCGCCGCGGCCGTGCTGCCCGACGATCCGGGGAAGCGCGTGATGCTCGGCGACACGGGGGCGCACGCGCCGGGCGCCGCGCTGGGAGCCGCCGTCGTCGCGTGCGCCGGGCGGGGGCGCTGCTCGCGCACGCCGCCGCTGTGGTGGCCGCGACCGGGTGCGGCGTCCGGTTCGGCGACCGGGTGAGCGCGCGGGCGCGGGCGCTGTGAAGGCCTGACCTCGGCGTACGCGGTCCCACGGCTGCCTCGTCCAGGCGCCCGCTCACCCTTGTGGGTGACACGCTCGGACATGTCGCCGGGCCGCCCGGAGCCTTCCGCGGGTGGGCCCGCAACGCCGGGCCCCCTGGCATGCTGGCTCCGGAACCGTCCGTGCGACCGGCGCGCGGGGTGCGCGCTTCCGCGCCCCCGAGCCCGCCGCCTTCTGTACGTTTGCTCGTGACCCGTCGACGCGAACCAGGAGCCCCGGCCACGTGAGCCCCGTAGCCAGCAACGCACCGCACGGCCGGTCGCCGCTGCGCACCGTGCAGGTGCTCGGCGGGGGCAACGCGGACAGCAGCGCGCATGTGCGCTCCCTGGCCGAGGGACTGGTCGCCAGGGGCGTGCGCGTCACCGTGTGCGCCCCCATCGAGGCCGACCGCGCCCACGACTTCACCGGCGCCGGCGCCGACCACGTCCACGTGCCCCGCAGCAGCGACCCGGTCTCCGTGGCCGCGCTCCGGACGGCCTGCGCCCACGCCGACCTGGTGCACGCGCACGGTCTGCACGCCTCCTTCCGCACCGTGCTCGCACTCGGCGGGCGCACCACCCCGCTGGTCGTCACCTGGCACAACCGCGCCCCGGTGGAGGGCCCGCGGGAGCATCTGCTGCGGCTGCTGGAACGGCGGGTGATGAGGACGGCGGCCGTCGTCCTCGGCACCAGCCCCGACCTGGTCGACCGGGCCCGGCGGACCGGCGCCCGGGACGCCCGGCTCGCGGCCGTCGCCCTGCCCGGCCGGCGCGGGCCGGGCGGCCGCGCGGACCCGGACGGCCCCGGCCTGCCGCGACCCGGGATCCGGGCCCGACTGGGCGCCACCGCCCGCCCGTTGCTCCTCGCGGCCGGTCCGCTGGACCGGCAGCGCGGCTACGGCCTCCTGCTCGACGCGGCGCGCCTGTGGCGGGACCTCGACCCGGCGCCCCTGGTGGTCGTCGCGGGGGAGGGACCGCTGCGTCCGGTGCTGGAGCGGCGGATCGAGGACGAGCGGCTGCCGGTGCGGCTCCTCGGACACCGCGAGGACGTGCCCGAACTGCTCGCCGCCGCCGATCTGGCGCTGCTGACCAGCAGATGGGAGTCACGGTCGGTGCTCGCCCAGGAGGCGCTGCACGCGGGTGTGCCGCTCGTCGCGACCCGAGTCGGCGGCATCCCGGACCTCGTCGGCGAGGCAGCCGAACTCGTCCCCTACGGCGAACCGCAGCTGCTGGCCGACGCCGTCGTACGGCTGCTCGCGGACCCGGAGCGGCGCGCGCTGCTGCGCGAGCGCGGGACCCGGCAGGCCGCGACCTGGCCGACGGAGGACGAGACCGTCGCGCAGGTCCTCGACGTCTACGACGAGTTGACCCGGCCGCGGCCCCTGGTCTAGGCGGTCGCCGTCCCGGTCGGGTCGGGTCGCGTCGGCGGCGCAACCCCTACGGCACGTGCCGGCGGGCGCGCAGGGCGAGGCTCAACGCCAGTACCGTCTGCGGGTCGTCCAGGTCGGTGCCCAGCAACTCCCCGATCCGGGCCAGCCGGTTGTACAGCGTCTGCCGGTTCAGGTGCAGCTCGCGGGCCGTCTCCGCCTTGCGGCCGGCGTGCGCGAGATAGGTCTCCAGGGTCGGCAGAAGCGGCGGTCTGGAGCGCTCGTCGTGGTCGAGCAGCGGGCCGATCGCGCGGTCCACGAAGGCCGCCAGGTCCGGATGGTCGCGCAGCCGCCACATCAGCAGGTCGATGTCCAGGCGCCGGGCGTCGTACCAGGGCCGGTCGGTCAGGCCCTGCGCGGCCGCAGCCGTCTCCGCCGCGTGCCGCAGCCCGGCCGAGGCCGACGCCCAGCCGCCCGCCACCCCGGCCACCACGACCGGCGGCGCGGTGCCCGGCCGCCGCATCCCGGCCCGCTCCACGCCCGCCCGCAGCGCCGCCGCCACCCGGTCCGCGACCGCCGGCCGCTCCGACTCGGCGCGCAGCCCCAGCAGCACCAGCACCCGGCCCTCCAGCGGCCGCACGCCCAGCAGCACCGGCACCCCCACCGCGGCCAGCTCCTTCGACACCGCCCGGGCCAGCACCGCCCAGCCCCCGCCGGGCGACAGGGCGTCCCCGACGCGCATCACCACGGGCAGCAGCGGACCGCCGCCGGGCTTGAAGCCGAGGACCCGGGCCTGCGCCGGGGCGTCCTCCGCGGCGATCCGGCCCTCGGCGAGGTCGGTGAGGAAGTCCCCCCGGCCGCGCGCCGCCAGCTCCTCCTCCTGCCGGGCCTGCATCAGCACCACGGCCAGGATGCCCGCGGCCCGCTCCGCGGCGATCCGGTGCACCGGGGCCAGCGGTGAGCGGACCGGCAGCAGCACCAGCCGGGCGCGCACCGGGCCCGCCGTGCCGGGGCCGCCGCCGGGCACGTCCACCAGCACCGACCCGGCGGGCGGCGGCGCCTGCTTGTGCGGGCCGCGCAGCCCTTCCCACACCTGCAGCGGGTCCGCGCCCTCCGGCCCGGCCCCGGCCGCGTACAGCAGCCGGCCGCCGGCGGTCTCCAGGAACACCGGGTTGCCGCAGAAGTCGGCCAGGATGCCCAGCACCTGCGGCACCCCGCCGCCGCCCAGCAGCGCCCCGGTGCACCGCCGGTGCACCTCCTCCGCCCGCTGCAGCAGCGCGTAGTGCCCGTTGACGATCTCGGTGTGGATCTCCTCGGTCACCGTCACGAACGGCACCTCGCGGTGCAGCTGGACCAGGGGCATGCCGGCCGCCCGGGCGGTGTCCACCAGGGCGGCCGGCAGCCGGGTGAAGCGCGGCCCGAGCTCCACCACCAGGGCGGCGATCCCGCGCTCGGCGAGGGTCCGGACGAAGGCCCGCTGGTCGGCCGGGCGGGCGCCCAGGCCGTAGCCGGTGGTCAGCAGCAGCTCGCCGCCCTTGAGCAGCGAGGCGATGTTCGGCACCTCGCCCGCGTGCACCCAGCGCACGGTACGGCCCAGCCGGTCGCCGCCCGCCAGGACCTCCGGCAGTCCGCTGCGCAGTCCGGGCAGCTCCAGCGCCCGCTGCACGGTGATGCCGGCGCCCTGGGTGTCGTATCGGTGGTCCGTGCCGCTGTCCATGCAGCGGACGCTACCCGCGCGCCCGTTCCGGCGGCATCTCCGCACCGGCCGTACCCGCACCGGCCGCACCGCACCGGCCGTTCCGCTCGGGCCCGGGGTCACACGGGGCGGATGTTGTGGTTGAAGCGGAACACGTTGTCGGGGTCGTACCGCCGCTTCACCTTCTCCAGACGCAGGACGTTCCCGGCGCCCAGCCCCGCCCGCACCCGCTCGGGGCCCTCGTCGCCGATGAGGCCGGGACAGACGGCGCCCGTGCTCCACGGCCGCAGGCCGGCGCACACGTCCCGCACCCAGGCGGTCGCCCGCGCGTCGTCGGAGGGGTCCTCCCAGAGCGCCATCGGGTGCGCGGCCCAGGAGGCGTCCCGGTACGGCACCGGGTACCCGGGCGGGCCGGCGGCGATCGCCCCGCCCAGCGGGAACAGCGGGTGCCGGGTGCCGGCGGACGCCGGCATGCCGTCCGCGCGGGCGCAGAAGACCTCCACCGCGTCGTCCGGCAGACCGGTCAGGCACTGGGCCGACCAGTGGCTCCGCAGCCCGGACGGGGGGTCGAGCAGGCACTGCGCGTCGGCGTACGGCATGTCACCGGCCAGCTCCACCTCGTGCGGGAGCGCGAGCAGCGGTTCGGCGAGCTTGCGCAGGTCGTCCTCCCCGCCCGCGTACGTCAGCAGGGCTGCGCACAGCGGCGCGCCCACCAGCCGCTCCGGCACGAACGGCGCCGGCGGGCCGGTCAGGTACAGCACCGCGCCGCTCAGCTCGTCCGGTGCCGCGGCGAGGACCTCCCGGAAGGTGCGGACCACGTCGGGGCCGGACTCCGGCAGGTGCAGCAGCAGGACGAGGGAGAACTCCGGCAGCTCGTGCAGCCGCAGGGTCAGCGCGGTGGCGATGCCGAAGTTGCCGCCCCCGCCGTGCAGCGCCCAGAACAGCTCGGGGTTCTCGTCGGCGTTCGCGTGCACCCGCTCGGCGTCCGCGGTGACCAGTTCGACGCCGAGGAGGTTGTCGGCGGCGAGGCCGAAGACGCGGTCCAGCCAGCCGGTGCCGCCGCTCAGCACGTACCCGCCGACGCCGAGGGTGGGGGCCCGCCCGCCGGTGGTCGCCAGGCCGTACGGCTCGGCGGCCCGGTCCAGGTGGCCCATCGTGGCGCCGCCCTCCACCCGGACCGCCTCGGCCGCCGGATCGACCGTGACCGCGTGCATCCGGCGCAGGTCCACCACGAGGGCCCCGCCGCCGAGCGCCGAACCGACCAGGCCGTGCCCGCCGCCGCGGACCGCGACGTGCAGGTCCAGTTCCCTGGCGAAGCGCACGGCCCGGACCACGTCGACCGCGTCCGCGCACTCGGCGATCACGGCCGGCCGCCGGTCGGTCCTCGCGTCGAAGACGGCTCTCGCCTCGTCGTAACCCGTGTCCCCACCGGTGAGCACATCGCCGACGAGGTCCTCGCGCAACGCGGCGAGGGCCGCGCCCGCCTTCGAGAGGGGAGCCATGGCCGCCCCCTTCCGGAACAGGGGCTGTGGTCCGGGTCCCAGCCTAGGCGCGCACGGTCACCAGGTCACGCCTCAGCCGCCGTACGCCCCCGAAGCCGTCAGCCGCAGGGCCGTGTCGATCAGCGGCACATGGCTGAACGCCTGCGGGAAGTTGCCCACCTGGCGCTTCAGGCGCGGGTCCCACTCCTCGGCGAGCAGGCCCAGGTCGTTGCGCAGCGCGAGCAGCTTCTCGAACAGCTTGCGGGCCTCGTCCACCCGGCCGATCATCGCGAGGTCGTCCGCCATCCAGAACGAGCAGGCGAGGAAGGCGCCCTCGTCGCCGGGCAGGCCGTCGACGCCCGCGTGCTCGCCCTCCGTCGGGTAGCGCAGGATGAACCCGTCCGGGGTGGACAGCTCGCGCTGGATCGCCTCGATCGTGCCGATCACCCGCTTGTCGTCCGGCGGCAGGAAGCCCATCTGCGGGATGAGCAGCAGCGAGGCGTCCAGCTCCTGCGAGCCGTAGGACTGGGTGAAGGTGTTGCGTTCCTTGTCGTAGCCCTTCTCGCACACGTCCCGGTGGATGTCGTCGCGCAGCTCGCGCCAGCGCTCCAGCGGACCGTCGGCGTCCCCGGACTCGATCAGCTTGATCGTGCGGTCCACCGCCACCCAGGCCATCACCTTGGAGTGCACGAAGTGCCGGCGCGGGCCGCGCACCTCCCAGATGCCCTCGTCCGGCTCCTGCCAGTGGTCCTCCAGGTAGCGGATCAGCTTCAGCTGGAGCAGCGAGGCGTAGTCGTTGCGGGCCAGGCCGGTCATGTGGCCCAGGTGCAGGGCCTCGGTGACCTCGCCGTACACGTCCAGCTGGAGCTGGTGCGCGGCGCCGTTGCCGACCCGGACCGGGGCGGACTTCTCGTAGCCCGGCAGCCAGTCCAGCTCGGCCTCGCCGAGCTCGCGCTCGCCGGCGATGCCGTACATGATCTGCAGGTTCTCCGGGTCGCCGGCGACCGCCCGCAGCAGCCACTCGCGCCAGGCGCGGGCCTCCTCGCGGTAGCCGGTGCGCAGCAGCGAGGACAGGGTGATCGCCGCGTCCCGCAGCCAGGTGTAGCGGTAGTCCCAGTTGCGGACGCCGCCGATGTCCTCCGGCAGGGAGGTGGTGGGCGCGGCGACGATGCCGCCGGTCGGGGCGTACGTCAGCGCCTTGAGCGTGATCAGCGAGCGGACCACCGCCTCGCGGTACGGCCCGTGGTACGTACAGTGCTCGACCCACTCGCGCCAGAAGTCCTCCGTCGCCTCCAGCGAGGCCTCCGGCTCGGGCAGCGGCGGCGGCTCCTTGTGCGAGGGCTGCCACGAGATGGTGAACGCGATCCGGTCACCGGGAGCGACCGTGAAGTCCGCGTACGTGGTCAGCGACTTGCCGTAGGTCTCGGTCTCCGCGTCGAACCACACGGAGTCCGGCCCGGCCACGGCCACCGTGCGGCCCTCGTGCTTGTGCACCCAGGGCACCACCCGGCCGTAGGAGAACCGCATCCGCAGGGCCGAGCGCATCGGCACCCGGCCGGTGACGCCCTCCACGATCCGGATCAGCTGGGGGGCGCCGTCGCGCGGGGGCATGAAATCGGTCACGCGGACCGTGCCGCGCGGGGTGTCCCACTCCGACTCCAGGATCAGCGAGTCGCCGCGGTAGCTGCGCCGGGCGGCCACCGGCGGCCTGGCGTCGGCGGCGTGCGCCGGGCCGAGCCGCCAGAAGCCGTGCTCCTCGGTGCCCAGCAGGCCGGCGAAGATGGCGTGCGAGTCGAAGCGGGGCAGGCACAGCCAGTCCACCGTGCCGTCCCGGCAGACCAGTGCGGCGGTCTGCATGTCTCCGATGAGTGCGTAGTCTTCGATGCGCCCGGCCACGTGCAACTCCAGTCGAACGGCCACGTCACCCCCGCGCAGGGGGCTGTCGCTAGTGCGGTCAAGGGGTGGTTGTTTTGCGTCGTTGAGCGGTGAAGCAAAGCAGCCCGCCGAGCCCTGGGGCAACACGGCAGTCTTTGCTCAACGAACTGCCGCGCTCTCGTTGTTCCGGGGATGCAGCGGGGGTGTGCCGTCGTTCCGGCCGGGCTCGGCAGCGAGTGTCCGAGCAGGATACGACGCATGTACATGTTGTGCGCGCCGCTCCGGGCAACCCGTATGGGCCGAACGGGTGAGCGGCGGGTGAGAAACCGGTGAGTGGTGCGTGGCTGTGTCGACGCGGGCGCGGAGCGTGGCCGGAAGCCATCCCGCCCAGGCGCTGATACCCTGGTAGCCCGTGGACCGGTGGGCCTGAAACCCCCGAACCGCAGCGACGGCACCTTCGGAGTCTTCCACTCCGGCAGCCGCACCGCATCACAGACAGCGACCACGGGAGCCCCCTCTTGGCCATGCCGCCCCCCGCTTTTCGATCGAGCACAGCCACGACGACCAAGCACATCTTCGTCACCGGGGGTGTCGCCTCCTCGCTCGGCAAGGGCCTGACCGCCTCCAGCCTGGGCATGCTGCTCAAGGCTCGCGGCCTGCGCGTCGTGATGCAGAAGCTCGACCCGTACCTGAACGTCGACCCGGGCACGATGAACCCCTTCCAGCACGGTGAGGTGTTCGTCACCAACGACGGCGCCGAGACCGACCTGGACATCGGGCACTACGAGCGCTTCCTCGACCGCGACCTGGACGGCAGCGCCAACGTCACCACGGGCCAGGTCTACTCGACGGTGATCGCCAAGGAGCGCCGCGGCGAGTACCTGGGCGACACGGTGCAGGTCATCCCGCACATCACCAACGAGATCAAGCACCGCATCCGGCGCATGGCCACCGACGAGGTCGACGTCGTCATCACCGAGGTCGGCGGCACCGTCGGCGACATCGAGTCGCTGCCGTTCCTGGAGACCGTCCGCCAGGTGCGGCACGAGGTCGGCCGGGACAACGTCTTCGTCGTCCACATCTCCCTGCTGCCGTACATCGGCCCCTCGGGCGAGCTGAAGACCAAGCCCACCCAGCACTCGGTCGCCGCCCTGCGCAACATCGGCATCCAGCCGGACGCGATCGTGCTGCGCTGCGACCGGGAGGTCCCCACCGCCATCAAGCGGAAGATCTCCCTGATGTGCGACGTGGACGAGGCCGCCGTGGTCGCCTGCCCCGACGCCCGCTCCATCTACGACATCCCCAAGGTCGTGCACGCCGAGGGCCTGGACGCCTACGTGGTGCGCAAGCTCGACCTGCCGTTCCGGGACGTGGACTGGACGACCTGGGACGACCTGCTCGACCGCGTCCACAACCCCGAGCACGAGGTCACCCTCGCCCTGGTCGGCAAGTACATCGACCTGCCCGACGCCTACCTGTCGGTCACCGAGGCGCTGCGCGCCGGCGGCTTCGCCAACCGGGCCCGCGTGAAGATCAAGTGGGTCACCTCGGACGACTGCAAGACCCCGGCCGGCGCCAAGGCGCAGCTCGCCGACGTCGACGGCATCTGCATCCCCGGCGGCTTCGGCGACCGCGGCGTGCTGGGCAAGGTCGGCGCGATCCGCTACGCCCGCGAGAACAAGATCCCGCTGCTGGGCCTGTGCCTGGGCCTGCAGTGCATCGTGATCGAGGCCGCCCGCAACCTCGCGGACATCCCCGACGCCAACTCCACCGAGTTCGACCCCGCCACCGCCCACCCGGTGATCTCCACCATGGCCGAGCAGATGGACATCGTCGCCGGCGACGGCGACATGGGCGGCACGATGCGCCTGGGCATGTACCCGGCCAAGCTCGCCGAGGGCTCCATCGTCCGCGAGGTCTACGACGGCAAGGAGTACGTCGAGGAGCGCCACCGCCACCGCTACGAGGTCAACAACGCCTACCGCGCTGAGCTGGAGAAGAAGGCCGGCATCGTGTTCTCCGGCACCTCCCCGGACGGCAAGCTGGTGGAGTACGTGGAGTACCCGCGCGACGTCCACCCCTACCTGGTCGCCACCCAGGCGCACCCGGAGCTGCGCTCTCGGCCGACCCGCCCGCACCCGCTGTTCGCCGGGCTCGTGAAGGCCGCCGTCGAGCGGCAGAACTCGAAGTAACGCACCGGTTGTTACGGTGGCCGGGGTGCACGCCCTCACGGGCGGGCACCCCGGTTCCGTTTCGGCCGGCCGGTCGGCACGCACGTGGAAGGACAGGCATGACGATCAAGGACACTCCCGAGGAGTGGGAGATCCGGGCGACCGACACCCCCTTCGTGGGCAACAAGACCTCCGTCCGCACGGACGACGTGGTCATGCCCGACGGCTCGGTGGCCGCCCGCGACTACCAGGTCCACCCCGGCTCGGTCGCCGTCCTCGCCCTGGACGAGGAGGACCGGGTCCTGCTGATCAACCAGTACCGTCACCCGGTGCGGCACAAGCTGTGGGAGATCCCGGCCGGGCTGCTCGACGTGCCCGGCGAGAACCCGCTGCACGCCGCGCAGCGCGAGCTGTACGAGGAGGCGCACGTCAAGGCCGACGACTGGCGGGTCCTGACCGACGTCTACACCAGCCCCGGCGGCTGCGACGAGGCCGTGCGCATCTTCCTCGCCCGCGGTCTGTCCGACGCCGAGGGCAAGCGCTTCGAGGCGGAGCACGAGGAGACCGACATGGAGAGCGCGCGGGTGCCGGTCGACGAGCTGGTGCGGCGCATCCTGGCCGGGGACGTGCACAACAACTGCCTGGTGGTGGGTGTGCTGTCCCTGGTGGCCGCGCGCGCCGGGGACGGGCTGCAGGCCCTGCGCCCGGCCGGCGCGCCCTGGCCGGCCCGCCCCTTCGAGGCCTGAGCCCACCCGTCCGGCGCAGTGGTGTGACGATCGCCTGATCCGATCGGGCGATCCGTCCGCCGTGCTCCTCACGGAACGTCGCAGAGCGTGAACTAGGCTCTGGAAAGCCCGCAGCGGAAGATCCGGCGGGCTTGCGCGTGCGGTGGGACGGGAGTGTGGCCCGTGACGGAACAGGCGGTGGAGACAGGCACGGCGCGGCTGCCCGCGCACCCGGTCGCGGGGGACGGTTTCCTGGGCCGGGCACGCGAGGTGAAGGAGCTGCGCGCCGACATCGAGCGCGCGGGCCTGGACACCCTCTCCGGCCGCAAGGCGCCCCGCGCGCGCGTGCTGCTCATCGCGGGCCGCCCCGGCTCCGGCCGCACCAGCCTCGCCGAGGAACTCGTCCGGCAGGTCGCCGCCCGTTACCCCGACGGGGTGCTGCGGGCCCGGCTCAGCGAGCCCGACGGCACCCCGGTTCCCGTGGAGCGTGCGGCCCGCGACCTGCTCGCCGCACTGGGCCTGCCCGCACCCGCCGGGGCCGCCGAGGACGACCTCACCGCGGCCCTGCGCACGGCGCTCGCCGGCCGGCGGATGCTGCTCCTGCTGGACGACGCGGCCGGCGCCGAGCAGGTCGACGCGCTGCTCCCGGACTCCCCGGACTGCCTGGTGGTGGCCGTCTCCGTCGGTCCGCTCACCGGGATCGCCGACGTCCGCCCCTGCACGCTGGGCGGCCTCGACACCAAGTCCGCGGTGGAACTGCTCGCCCGCTACACCGGCTCGGTCCGCATCACCGTCGACCCGCGTGCCGCGGAGAGCCTGGTGGAGGCCTGCCAGGGCCACCCCGCCGCGCTCGTCCTGGCCGGCGGCTGGCTGGCCGCGCGTCCCCAGGCCGCCGTCTCCGACCTCGCCAAGCGGATGCACGCGGAGGGCGGGGACGGCGAGGACGGCTCCCCGCTGGCCCGCGTCCTGCGGCTCGTGCACGACCAGCTGCCCGGGCCGGCCGCCCGGACGCTGCGCCTGCTCAGCCTGGCCCCGGCCGGCCTGGTGGACCCGCACACCGCCTCCTCCCTCGCCGGCTGCTCGGTCGACGCCGCCCGCGCCGCCCTGGACGACTTCGCCGCCCTCGGCCTGCTGCACGCGGTGGACTCGCCGCTGCCCGAGTACGCCGTCCCCGGCTGCCTGCACCCGCTGCTGCGCGCCCTGGCCGGCACCCGGGAGCGGCCCGCGGAGCTGCAGCTGGCCCGGGCCCGGATGCTGGAGCGCACGGTCCGGCTGCTGCACGCCTGCCGGGCGATCACCGAGACGGACAGCCCGCAGGCCCGGGAGAAGCTGGGCGCCATGCCGCCCGAGGTGCGCTTCCCGACCCCCCGGGCGGCCGCCGAATGGCTGCGCCTGCGCCGGCCCGCCCTGCTGGCGTCCGCCCGGCTCGCGGTGGCCGACGGCGAGCTGGACACCCTCGCCCGCCGTCTGATGGCGCAGCTGGTGAGGGCCGTCGCGGCGCATGTGGGCACACAGGCCGCCGCGCCCGACCTGTACGGCGTGCACACCCTCGTCCTGGACGTCGCCGAGCGGCGCGGGCTGCACCGGGAGAAGGCCGCGGCCCTGCTCAACCTCGGCGATCTGGACGCCCAGACCGGCCGCACCAGGGCCGCCCTGGCCCGTTACCGGGCCGCCCTGGACGCCGGGCGCGAGGCGAACGACCCGTACGCGACCGGCCGCGCGATGGAATCCGTGGGCGGCGCCCACCTGGAGCTGGGGGACTACGACCGGGCCGCGGACTGGTTCGGCCGGGCGCTGGCCGAGCGGCTGGCCCGCGGGGAGCGCCCGGAGGCCGCCCGGCTGTACGGCCGGATCGCCACCGCCCACACCTACGCGGGCCGCTACGGCGAGGCGCTCAGGAACTGGCGGGCCGCCCTCGCCGGCTACCGCCGCGGCGGCGATGTGGCCGCCAGCGCGCGGGCGCTGAGCGAGATCGCCCGGGTGCAGGAGTACGCGGGGCGGCCCGAGGAGTCGCTGCGGACCTGCCAGGAGGCCGTGGAGTGGGCGCGGCGGGCCGAGGACACCCGGCTGCAGGCCGCGCTGCAGCTCCGGCTGGCCGACACCCTGGACCGCATCGGCGACCCCGCGGCGGCCCGCCTGCACCGGGCGATGGCCGAGCGCATGCTGGCCGAGGAGCCGCAGCAGGAGGACGACGGTCCAGGACACGACAAAGGTGCCTGCGAAATCCGCAGTCTGTCGATCAAAGATTGATGCAATGAAAGGCTAGACAGCCGGAACACCTTCATTAAACTGGCTCTGCCGCAGGTTCCTGTGGTGTGTCCCGGTATGCCGATGCATGTCTGGGTACGTCTTCATTGCACCCCCATACCCTCTGAGCCAAGGACCGTGATCGACGTGAAGGTCGGCATCCCCCGCGAGGTCAAGAACAACGAGTTCCGGGTGGCCATCACCCCCGCCGGTGTGCACGAGCTGGTGCGCAACGGCCACCAGGTCGTCATCGAGCGGGGCGCCGGCCTCGGCTCCTCGATCACGGACGAGGAGTACGTCTCCGCCGGCGCCGCGATCCTTGACACCGCCGACGAGGTGTGGGCCACCGCCGACCTGCTGCTGAAGGTCAAGGAGCCCATCGCGGAGGAGTACCACCGCCTGCGCAAGGACCAGACGCTCTTCACCTACCTGCACCTGGCCGCGTCCAAGGAGTGCACCGACGCGCTGCTGGAGTCCGGCACCACCGCGATCGCCTACGAGACCGTCGAGCTTCCCAACCGCGCCCTGCCGCTGCTCGCCCCGATGTCCGAGGTCGCGGGCCGGCTGGCCCCGCAGGTCGGCGCCTACCACCTGATGCGCGCGGCCGGCGGCCGCGGCGTGCTGCCGGGCGGCGTCCCCGGGGTCACCCCGGCCAAGGCCGTCGTCATCGGCGGCGGCGTCTCCGGCTGGAACGCCACCCAGATCGCCGTCGGCATGGGCTTCGACGTCACCCTGCTCGACCGCGACATCAACAAGCTGCGCGAGGCCGACCGGATCTTCGGCACGAAGGTCAAGGCGATCATGTCCAACTCCTTCGAGCTGGAGAAGGCCGTCCTCGACGCCGACCTCGTGATCGGCGCGGTCCTCATCCCGGGCGCCAAGGCCCCGAAGCTGGTCACCAACGAGCTGGTGTCCCGCATGAAGCCGGGAAGTGTCCTTGTCGACATCGCGATCGACCAGGGCGGCTGCTTCGAGGACTCGCGTCCCACCACCCACGCCGAGCCGACCTTCCGCGTCCACAACTCGGTCTTCTACTGCGTGGCCAACATGCCGGGCGCGGTGCCCAGCACCTCCACCAACGCCCTCACCAACGCGACGCTGCCGTACATCGTCTCGCTCGCCAACAACGGCTGGGTGGAGGCGCTGCGCCGCGACGCCGCGCTCGCCAAGGGCCTCAACACCCATGACGGCAAGGTCGTCTACAAGGAGGTCGCGCAGGCGCACGGCCTGGACCACGTGGAGCTCGACTCCCTGCTCGGCTGATCCCGCCTCCGGTCTCGCCGGCCCGGTGAGCCGCCAAGTCGCCGACAGGCAAAAGGCGATTCGTCAACACGACTCGTCAACACCGCGCGCCCGGCCGGACCTTGCCCGACAAGGTCCGGCCGGATGTGTGTATGGTCACTTTGCGGCTCTCGGTCAACTCGCCTCGAACGTAACCCTTCGACCGATTCGCACACCGGTGAAACCCACGGTGCGACGGCCGTACGCCCTTGACAGCGGGATGTTCCATTGCCGACACATCCTGCCGGGTCCGGCGGATTGTGTTGCTGCGGACCGCCGACACGCCATAGAGTCGCCAACCGTCGGCATGGTGCCACGCTGACCTTGTCTAGAAGTTTCCTGGTCACCAAGGAGGTAAGACGACTTGTGAATGAGTCGACATTTTCTCCCGGGGGTGGTCAACCAGGAATGCCTGCACGGGGCCAGGGGCCCGCGGGATTCGAGGCTGTCGGCTCCGTCGCTGTGCGCACCTTCGCAGCCCACCAGAGTCCGGGCCCGCAGCCGGTCCGGACAGCACACCAGAGCATGGATGGCCATCACGTGAACGCCATGGCCGGCGACGGAAGTGGCGCGCCCCACGACCACTTCGCCGACTACGACGAACTGCCCGAGGGGCACTTCTACGACCCCGACGCCGAGTACGAGCCCGATCCGGAGTACGCGGCCACGCTCGCGCCCGACGCGGCCCGCCAGCGCCGGGAGCGCATCGGCCCGACCGGGCGCCCGCTGCCGTACTTCCCGATCCCGGGCCCGCTGACCGACCACGGCCCCGCGAAGATCATCGCGATGTGCAACCAGAAGGGCGGCGTCGGCAAGACGACGTCGACCATCAACCTGGGCGCCGCGCTCGCGGAGTACGGCCGGCGCGTGCTGCTCGTGGACTTCGACCCGCAGGGCGCGCTGTCGGTCGGACTGGGCGTCAACCCCATGGAGCTCGACCTCACCGTCTACAACCTGCTCATGGAGCGGGGCATGTCCGCGGACGAGGTCCTGCTGAAGACGGCGGTCCCCAACATGGACCTGCTGCCCTCCAACATCGACCTGTCGGCCGCCGAGGTCCAGCTGGTCTCCGAGGTGGCGCGCGAGTCGACGCTCCAGCGGGCGCTGAAGCCGCTGCTGCCCGACTACGACTACATCGTGATCGACTGTCAGCCCTCGCTCGGCCTGCTCACCGTGAACGCGCTGACGGCCGCCCACAAGGTGATCGTCCCGCTGGAGTGCGAGTTCTTCGCGCTGCGCGGTGTGGCCCTGCTGACCGAGACCATCGAGAAGGTCCAGGAGCGGCTCAACCCCGAGCTGGAGCTGGACGGCATCCTCGCCACGATGTACGACTCGCGCACCGTGCACAGCCGGGAGGTGCTGGCGCGCGTCGTCGAGGCGTTCGACGATCACGTCTACCACACCGTCATCGGGCGCACGGTCCGCTTCCCGGAGACCACGGTCGCCGGTGAGCCGATCACCACGTACGCCTCCAACTCCGTCGGCGCCGCCGCCTACCGCCAGCTCGCCAGGGAGGTGCTCGCCCGGTGTCACGCCGAGTGAGTCTGCCCGGGGCCGACGAACTGTTCCGCACGACCGGGGGGACGGCGCTCCAGCCGTCCACGCCCCGCCGCGCGGCCAACGGCGAGGCCCGGGTGCCGGCTCCCGCGGGGGAGAGCGACGAGGCGGCCGCCGCCGAGGACGCGCCCCAGTCGGTGCCCGTCCAGGGCGGTGACGGAGAGGGCGCCGAGCACGTGGCGGCGGAGGCCGGGCCGGACGCCGGTGAGTCCCGCACCCGCCCGGCACGGCGGCAGGCGGCGCAGGAGCCCCCGGCCGCAGCGCAGCCGCGCAAGCGCGGCCGGGCGGCGGCCCGCCGGCCCAGCGGACGCGAGCGGCACGACGAGAAGATCACCGTGTACGTCTCCGCCGAGGAGCTGATGGACCTGGAGCACGCCCGGCTGGTGCTGCGCGGCGAGCACGGGCTCGCGGTGGACCGCGGCCGGATCGTCCGCGAGGCGGTGGCCGTGGTCCTGGCCGACCTGGAGTCCCGCGGGGACGCGAGCATCCTCGTACGACGGCTGCGGGGACGCTAGCGGTAGCCTGCGGGGGCTATGACCCCGAACGACCTTCCCGTCCCCGGCGCCGGCGCCGGCCGCCGGCGCGCGCTGGGGCGGGGGCCGGGGGCCGCGCGGGCGGCCCCGCCGGCCGGACCGGCCGTGCGGACCCCGGAGGTTCCCGGGCCGGCCGTGGCGCCCGGCGAGGCGCCCGGGGCGGAGTCCGCGCCCGGGCCAGGGCCGCGGTCCGGGCCCGCGGCGGAGTCCGCCGAGTCCGGGTCGCACCACGCCGAGCCCGCGCCCCCACCCGCGGCCGAGCCCGCGGCCCCACGCGCGGCCGGGGCCGCCGTGCCCGGCCCCCAGCCGGCGTCCGGCGACCCGGCCCCCGCCGACGGGGTGTTCACGGTGCGGCTCGCCAACTTCGAGGGGCCCTTCGACCTGCTCCTGCAGCTGATCGCCAAGCACAAGCTGGACGTCACCGAGGTCGCCCTGTCGAAGGTGACGGACGAGTTCATGGCGCACATCCGGGCCCGCGGCCCGGACTGGGACCTGGACCGGACGACCGAGTTCCTGGTCGTGGCCGCCACCCTGCTCGACCTGAAGGCGGCCCGGCTGCTGCCCGCCGCCGAGGTCGAGGACGAGGCCGACCTGGCCCTGCTGGAGGCCCGCGACCTGCTGTTCGCGCGGCTGCTGCAGTACCGCGCGTACAAGCAGGTGGCGGAGATCTTCAGCCGGCGGCTCGACGACGAGGCCCGGCGCCGTCCCCGTACCGTCGGACTCGAACCGCGGCACGCCGAGCTGCTCCCCGAGGTGGTCATCGGCATCGGCCCCGAGGGCCTGGCGTCGCTCGCCGTCAGGGCGATGCGGCCCAGGCCCGAACCCCGGGTGTACGTCGACCACATCCACGCCCCGCTGGTCAGCGTGCAGGAGCAGGCGGCGGTCGTGGTGGCCCGGCTCAGGGAGCTGGGCGAGGCCAGCTTCCGGACGCTGACCGAGGACACCGACGACACGCTCACGGTCGTGGCCCGGTTCCTGGCCCTGCTGGAGCTGTACCGGGAGAAGGCGGTCGCACTGGAGCAGGAGACCGCGCTCGGGGAACTGCTGGTGCGCTGGACCGGCGGGGACGCGGAGGCGGCGCCGAGGGTCACCGACGAGTTCGACCGGCCGCCCGAGGCGCCCGGGGAGGAGAGGAAGACATGAGCGAGGAGACCGCGGACATGCCGGCGGACCCGCGGGCCGTCGCCGGTCTCGGCCTCAAGCCCGCCCTGGAGGCGATGCTCATGGTCGTGGACGAGCCCGCGGCCGAGGAGCACCTGGCGCGGATCCTGGAGCGGCCGAGGCGCCAGGTCGCGGACGCCCTGCGGGAGCTGGCCGACGAGTACACCGTGCAGGGCCGCGGGTTCGAGCTGCGCCACGTCGCCGGCGGCTGGCGCTTCTACAGCCGCGCCGCCTACGCGCCCGCCGTCGAGCGGCTGGTCCTGGACGGCCAGACCGCCCGGCTCACCCAGGCCGCGCTGGAGACGCTCGCGGTCGTCGCCTACCGGCAGCCGGTCAGCCGCAGCCGCGTCTCCGCCGTGCGCGGGGTGAACTGCGACGGCGTCATGCGCACCCTCCTGCAGCGCGGTCTGGTCCGGGAGGCGGGCACGGAACCTGAAACAGGTGCGATCCTGTACAGGACGACGGACTACTTCCTGGAGCGGATGGGCCTGCGCGGCCTGGACGAGCTACCGGAGCTCGCGCCCTTCCTCCCGGAGGCGGAGGCGATCGAGGCCGAGTCCCAGGAGGGGGTCCCGTCGTTCGACCCGGACGCGCCCGACGCGTCCGGCGGTCAGGACGCAGACGACTAAGACGGAAACCTTGATGCGAAGCAGCGGCAGCGGCAAGAGCGGCGGGCGCGGTAACTACCGCGGTGCCGGCAACGACAGGGACCAGAAGCAGGGGCAGGGTCGTCCCCGCAAGCCCCGCCCGGAGGAGCGCCGCTACGACGTGGGTCCCGGGGCCACCAAGGACGGCCCCAAGGCGGGGCGCGGCGGCGCGGCGCGCGGCGGCGCCAAGGGCGGCCCGAGGAAGCCCCAGCAGGGCGGGCGGACGGCCCCGGCGCGCTCGCGCGAGTACGAGACGCGGGTCGAGGAGCGCAACCGGGAGCGGTACGCCGGCAAGAAGGACGTCAAGCTCCCCAAGACCTTCCCGGGCGCCGAGCAGGAGGGCGAGCGGCTGCAGAAGGTCCTCGCGCGCGCGGGCTACGGCTCCCGGCGGGCCTGCGAGGAGCTGATCGACCAGGCCCGGGTCGAGGTGAACGGTGAGATCGTCACCGAGCAGGGCCGCCGGGTGGACCCGGAGAAGGACGAGGTCAAGGTCGACGGCCTGACGGTCGCGACCCAGTCGTACCAGTTCTTCGCGCTGAACAAGCCCGCCGGCGTGGTCTCCACCATGGAGGACCCGGAGGGCCGGCAGTGCCTCGGCGACTACGTCACCAACCGCGAGACGCGGCTCTTCCACGTCGGCCGGCTGGACACCGAGACCGAGGGCGTCATCCTGCTCACCAACCACGGCGAGCTGGCGCACCGCCTCACGCACCCGAAGTACGGCGTGAAGAAGACCTACCTCGCGCACATCGTCGGCCCGATCCCGCGCGACCTCGGCAAGCGGCTGAAGGACGGCATCCAGCTGGAGGACGGCTACGCCCGCGCGGACCACTTCCGCGTGGTGGAGCAGACCGGCAAGAACTACCTGGTCGAGGTGACCCTGCACGAGGGCCGCAAGCACATCGTGCGCCGGATGCTGGCGGAGGCGGGCTTCCCCGTCGACAAGCTGGTGCGGACCGCTTTCGGGCCGATCACCCTCGGCGACCAGAAGTCCGGCTGGCTGCGCCGCCTGTCGAACACCGAGGTCGGCATGCTGATGAAGGAGGTCGACCTCTAGATCCGGCCCGCCGGCGCCTTGCCATGATCACCATCCCCCTTTATTGTCAGGGTGACGATAAAAGGGGATGGTGATCGCGTGTCCACAACCGCCGCGACCGGAGCGCTCCTGGGCCTCGCCCTCGGAGACGCCCTCGGCTACCCGACCGAGTTCCAGACCGTGCCGTCGATCCTCGCCGAGCACGGGGCCTGGCGGGAGCGGGACCTGCCGCGGCCCGCCCTGGTCTCCGACGACACCCAGATGACCCTCGCTCTCGGGCGGGCGCTCCGCACCGCCACCGGGCGAGGCGACCTCACGCCGCAGTCGCTGGAGGGGCCGCTGCGCGAGGAGTTCGTGCGCTGGTACCGGTCGCCGGAGAACGACCGGGCACCGGGCGCCACCTGCCTGGCCGCGTGCGCTCTGCTCGAGGACGAGGAGCGGCCCTGGCAGGACGCCAGCCGGATCGGCTCCAAGGGCTGCGGCGCCGACATGCGGGTGGCGCCGATCGGGCTCGCCCCGGGGCTGGACGACGAACAGCGCGCCGGCGCCGCCCAGTTGCAGTCCGCGCTCACCCACGGCCACCCCACCGCGCTCGCCGCCTGCGACCTCACCGCGCACGCCGTCCACCTGCTCGCCCGGGGCGCCGACCCGGCCGGGCTGGTCGGCCGGCTGCGCTCCTACGCCCTGGACAACCGCACCCGCTACCACCACGCCTGGCTCGGCGACCTGTGGACCCGCTCCGAGGACCCCGGTCCCGAGCACTTCATCGCCCGCGGCTGGGACGAGTGCCTGGCGATCCTCGACCGCCTCCAGGAGGCGGTGCGGACCGTCTCCCCGGAGACCGACCCCTGCCTGGCCACCGGCGAGGGCTGGATCGCCGAGGAAGCCCTCGCCACCGGCCTGCTCTGCTTCCTGCTCTTCCCCGACGAACCCCTCACCGCCCTGCGCCGGGCCGCCTGCACCGCCGGCGACTCCGACTCCATCGCCTGCCTCACCGGCGCCTTCGCCGGCGCCCGGCTCGGCGCGGACGCCTGGCCCGCCGACTGGACCGGGCGGATCGAGCACCGGGACGAACTCATGGCCCTCGGGACGGTCTGGGACGCCTAGGCCGGGCCCCGCCGTCCGGATCGCCCCGGCGCCGCGGTGCCCGGCGGGGCGCGGGCCGCCTCAGCGCTGCCCGGCGCGCCCGGCGCGGTGGTCGGGCTCCGCGCGCAGGGCCGAGGCGCGGCGCGCGCGGAGCAGGAAGTCGGCCACCCGCGCGTGGTCCGGCTCGGGCGGCAGCGGGCTGCCCCGCAGGGCTTCCTCGGCCTCGGCCGCCAGCCGGACCGCCCACGTCTCGACCCGGGACCACGGCAGTCGCCGCGGGGGCCGGCGCGCGCATCCGCGGTCGTTGCCGTCGGTTGCCGACGCTCCGCGTCGACGCCCTCTCCCGCCTTGCGGCGGCACGCAGCGGACGGGGGGCGCCTGCGCGCGGTGCCCGGCGGGGCGCGGGCCGCCTCAGCGCTGCCCGGCGCGCCCGGCGCCCTGCCCGACGCGGTGGTCGGGCTCCGCGCGCAGGGCCGAGGCGCGGCGCACGCGGAGCAGGAAGTCGGCCACCCGCGCGTGGTCCGGCTCCGGCGGCAGCGGGCTGCCCCGCAGGGCCTCCTCGGCCTCGGCCGCCAGCCGGACCGCCCACGCCTCGACCCGGGACCACGGCACCTCGCCCCGCTTCACGGCGAGCAGCGGCTCACGCTGCCCGCCGACGTCGGTCCGCAGCTCCCCGGTGCGCAGCAGGTCCCGCGCGCTCGTCAGCAGGCGCAGCAGGTGCATGGCGTGCTTCCAGCGCGGGGCGCCCGTGGCGCGGACGTCCGCGTCGAGCTTGCGGCGCTGGCCGAGGGCGTACCGGGTGAAGGTGTCGTGGACCCGCCGGGACAGGAACGCGGGGCGCAGGGACAGCAGTTCGCGGCCGGTGTCGTCCATGTGCTCCACCAGCGGGGAGTGCAGGCACTCCAGGATGTTCGGGTTGCCGCGCAGCGCCAGCGCGCAGAACCGCTCCAGCTCCCAGGAGAACTGCTCCGCGCCCGGCCCCTCCACGTGCGTCGGCGGCTTCTCGAACCGCCAGAACAGCGGGGTCGGCGCCAGGAACACCCCGCGCCGGTCGGTGTCGCTGGCGTCCGTGGCCAGGCCGAAGGCACGGGAGCCCATGACGCAGGCGTAGACGGTGTGGTCGCGTACCAGGTCCTGGGGCTGCATCCTGGGAGGGTACGCGGGCCCGTCAGGCCAGGTGAACCGAATTCCCGTGCACCATGACCGGCTTCTCGGCCAGCGGCCTGGTCGCGGGGCCCCGGGCCACCGAGCCGTCGGCGATCCGGAACGCGCTGCCGTGGCAGGGGCAGTCGATGGTGCCGTCCGCCACCCGGCTCACCGTGCAGCCCTGGTGCGTGCAGACCGCCGAGAACGCCTTGAACTCCCCCTTCGAAGGCTGGGTGACCACCACCTTCCGGTCCGCGATGACCCGGCCGCCGCCCTCCGGGATGTCAGCGGTCCGCGCCAGCTCCTCGCCGGCCGGGGGCGCCGACGCGGTCGCGGGGGAGGACGGCCGGGAGACCGCCGGGGAGGACGAAGCGGAGGCCGACGGGGAGGACGCGGGGGAGGACGGCGCCGCGGAGCCGCCGTCGCCGCCGCATCCCGCGCATCCCAGGGCGAGCGCACCCGCGCCCGTGGCGAGAACCGTGCGCCGCGTCGTGGGCTGGGACATGTCGAGCCTCCGTACAGACGTCGGGAACGTGCGAAACCGGGACGAGCGCATCGTCTCAGCGGCCGGGCGGCGCGCACCCGCCCCACGCGGGCTGACTACGCTGGACGGACCAAGAACGCACACGCACGTCAGCGAGGAGCAGCGCCGTGGCGGTACGAGCGGTCCGGGGGGCCGTCCAACTGGAGCGGGACGAGGCCGGGCACATGGCGGAGCGGGTCGGGGCGCTGCTCACCGCCGTCCTGCAGCGGAACGGGCTGACCGCCGACGACCTGATCAGCATCTGGTTCACGGCCACCCCCGACCTGCACAGCGACTTCCCGGCCGCCGCGGCCCGGGGGCTCGGCATCGTGGACGTGCCCCTCATCTGCGCCCAGGAACTGGACGTGGAGGGTGCCATGCCGCGGGTCGTGCGGATCCTCGCGCACGTCGAGTCGGACCGGCCGCGCGCCGACATCGACCACGTCTACCTCGGCGCCGCGGCCGCCCTGCGCAAGGACATCGCCCAGTGAGAACCGCACTCGTCATCGGAACGGGCCTCATCGGCACCTCCGCCGCCCTCGCCCTCGCCCGGCGCGGCGTCACCGTCCACCTGGCCGACCACGACCCCGAGCAGGCCCGGACGGCCGCCGCCCTGGGCGCCGGCACCGACGAGGCGCCCGACGGACCGGTCGACCTGGCGATCGTGGCCGCCCCGCCCGCCCATGTGGCCGGGGTGCTCGCCGACGTCATGCGCCGGGGCGCGGCCCGCGGCTACCTGGACGTCGCCAGCGTCAAGGGCGGCCCCCGCCGCGAGCTGCAGGCGCTCGGCCTGGACCTCACCGCCTACATCGGCACCCACCCGATGTCCGGCCGGGAGAAGTCCGGACCGCTGGCCGCCACCGGCGACCTCTTCGAGGGCCGCCCCTGGGTGCTCACCCCGACCCGGGACACCGACACCGAGGTGCTGAACCTCGCCCTGGAGCTGGTCTCGCACTGCCGGGCCGTACCGGTCGTCATGGACGCCGACGCCCACGACCGCGCCGTCGCCCTCGTCTCCCACATGCCCCACCTGGTGTCCAGCATGGTCGCCGCCCGCCTGGAGCACGCCGAGGAGGCGGCCGTACGGCTGTGCGGGCAGGGCATCCGGGACGTCACCAGGATCGCCGCCTCGGACCCGCGGATGTGGATCGACATCCTCTCCGCGAACCCGGGCCCGGTCGCGGACCTGCTCTCCGAGGTCGCCGCCGACCTGGACGGGACCGTGCAGGCGCTGCGCGCCCTGCAGTCCGGCGACGAGGACAAGCGCCGCGAGGGCGCCGCCGGCATCGAGGACGTGCTGCGCCGCGGGAACGTGGGCCAGGTGCGGGTGCCCGGCAAGCACGGCAGCGCACCGCGCGCCTACGAGTCCGTGGTCGTCCTCATCGACGACCAGCCCGGCCAGCTCGCCCGGATCTTCGCCGACGCGGACCGGGCCGGGGTCAACATCGAGGACGTGCGCATCGAGCACGCCACCGGGCAGCAGGCCGGTCTGGTGCAGCTCATGGTGGAGCCGCAGGCGGTGCCGGTGCTCACCGGCGCCCTGCGCGAGCGGGGCTGGGCGCTCAGGCAGTGAAGCCCGGTGAGGGCGCCCCCCCGCGAGCCAGTAACCTTGTGCGGGGCGCCCTCGCGCCCCGCACCCCCGCTGACCACCCTTCACCAGGAAGGTGCCCTCCCGTGGAAAACGGCGCCGCCCCGACCGCCAAGCCCGTGATCGTCGCCATAGACGGTCCCTCCGGCACGGGCAAGTCGAGCACGTCGAAGGCCGTGGCCGCGCAGCTCGGCCTGAGCTACCTGGACACCGGCGCCCAGTACCGGGCGATCACCTGGTGGATGGTGAACAACGGCATCGACCTGGAGGACCCGACCGCCGTCGCCGCCGTCGCCGGCAAGCCGGAGATCGTCTCCGGCACCGACCCGGCGAACCCCACCATCACGGTCGACGGCGTCGACGTGGCCGGCCCGATCCGCACCCAGGAGGTCACCTCCAAGGTCAGCGCGGTCAGCGCGGTGCCCGAGGTGCGCGCCCGGATCACCGAGCTGCAGCGTTCGCTGGCCGCCGCCGCGGAGCGGGGCATCGTGGTCGAGGGCCGTGACATCGGCACGACCGTCCTCCCGGACGCCGACCTGAAGATCTTCCTCACCGCCTCCCCGGAGGCCCGCGCGGCCCGCCGCAGCGGGGAGCTGAAGGGCGCGGACGTCAACGCCACCCGCGAGGCCCTCATCAAGCGGGACGCGGCCGACTCCAGCCGCAAGACCTCGCCGCTCGCCAAGGCCGACGACGCGGTCGAGGTGGACACCACCGAGCTCACCCTCGCCCAGGTCGTCGAGTGCGTCGTCACCCTGGTCGAGGAGAAGCGGGCCGGGAAGTGAGCCGTCCGCCCGTTCCGTCGCAGCGGGGCGCCGAGATCGGGCGGCGTATCGGCGTCGGCCTGATGTACGGCCTGTGGCGGCCGCGCGTGCTCGGCGCCTGGAAGGTGCCGGCCACCGGCCCGGTGATCCTCGCCGTGAACCACTCCCACAACCTCGACGGCCCGATGGTCATGGGCGTGGCGCCCCGGCCGACCCACTTCCTGATCAAGAAGGAGGCGTTCGTCGGCCCGCTCGGCCCCTTCCTGACCGGCATCGGCCAGCTGGAGGTGGACCGCGCCTCCGCCGACCGCGCCGCGATCACCCGGGCCCTCGGCGTGCTGGAGGCCGGGGGAGTGCTGGGGATCTTCCCGGAGGGCACCCGGGGCGAGGGCGACTTCGCCTCGCTGCGCGCCGGGCTCGCCTACTTCGCGGTCCGCAGCGGGGCGCCGATCGTCCCGGTGGCCGTGCTGGGCAGTTCCGACCGGCGGGGACGGCTGGCCGGGGGGCTGCCCCCGCTGCGCTCCCGCATCGACGTCGTCTTCGGTGACCCGTTCGAGGCGGGCGACGGCACCGGCCGGCGCACGCGCGGGGCGCTGGACGAGGCCACCGGGCGCATCCAGAAGCAGCTCGCCCGCCACCTGGAAAACGCCAGGCGCCTGACCGGGCGCTAGGCGACACTTGAGTAGTGGATCAGCCCGGAAGGACGGTCCACCGATCACCACGAATGAACGACGAGGTACGGACTTCATGAACGACGACATCCAGCCCGACGGCTCGGCCGAGCACGAGTACGAGCACGGGGCTCTCGGCGACGCCGAGTACGCGGAGTTCATGGAGCTCGCCGCGGAAGAGGGCTTCGACGTCGAGGACGTCGAGGGCGCCATCGAGGCGGCGGGCCACGGCCCGCTGCCCGTGCTCGCCGTCGTCGGCCGGCCCAACGTCGGCAAGTCGACCCTGGTCAACCGGATCATCGGCCGCCGCGAGGCGGTCGTGGAGGACCGGCCGGGCGTCACCCGCGACCGCGTCACCTACGAGGCCGAGTGGGCGGGCCGCCGTTTCAAGGTGGTCGACACCGGCGGCTGGGAGCAGGACGTCCTCGGCATCGACGCCTCCGTGGCCGCGCAGGCCGAGTACGCGATCGAGGCGGCCGACGCGGTCGTCTTCGTGGTCGACGCCAAGGTCGGCGCGACCGACACCGACGAGGCGGTCGTCCGGCTGCTGCGCAAGGCCGGCAAGCCGGTCGTGCTGTGCGCCAACAAGGTCGACGGCCCGAGCGGCGAGGCCGACGCGGCCTACCTGTGGAACCTGGGCCTCGGCGAACCCCACCCGGTCTCCGCGCTGCACGGCCGCGGCACCGGCGACATGCTCGACGCCGTCCTGGAGGTCCTGCCGAACGCGCCCGAGCAGTCCTTCGGCGCCGCGATCGGCGGCCCGCGCCGCGTGGCCCTGATCGGCCGCCCGAACGTGGGCAAGTCCTCGCTGCTGAACAAGGTGGCCGGCGAGGAGCGGGTCGTCGTCAACGAGCTGGCGGGCACCACCCGCGACCCGGTCGACGAGATCATCGAACTCGGCGGCAAGACCTGGAAGTTCGTGGACACCGCCGGCATCCGCAAGCGCGTCCACCTGCAGCAGGGCGCCGACTACTACGCCTCCCTGCGCACGGCCGCCGCGGTGGAGAAGGCCGAGGTGGCGGTCGTCCTGATCGACGCCTCCGAGTCCATCTCCGTGCAGGACCAGCGGATCGTCACCATGGCGGTCGAGGCGGGCCGCGCGATGGTCATCGCCTACAACAAGTGGGACACCCTCGACGAGGAGCGCCGCTACTACCTGGAGCGGGAGATCGAGACCGAGCTGGGCCAGGTCTCCTGGGCGCCCCGGGTCAACGTCTCGGCCCGCACCGGCCGGCACATGGAGAAGCTGGTCCCGGCGATCGAGACGGCGCTGGCCGGCTGGGAGACCCGGGTCCCCACGGGCCGTCTGAACGCCTTCCTCGGCGAACTGGTCTCGGCCCACCCGCACCCCATCCGGGGCGGCAAGCAGCCGCGCATCCTGTTCGGCACCCAGGCCGGCACCAAGCCCCCGCGGTTCGTGTTCTTCGCGTCCGGCTTCATCGAGGCGGGCTACCGGCGGTTCATCGAGCGCCGCCTGCGCGAGGAGTTCGGCTTCGAGGGCACCCCGATCCACATCTCGGTGCGGGTGCGCGAGAAGCGCGGCGCGAAGAAGAAGTAGAGGCGGCTGAAGAAGCGGCCGAAGAGGCGACGCGGCCACGGCGCGACCGCGTACAACCCGTACCGCACCTGAGTCCCGCCTCCCTTCGGCCCGTACCGGACCCGAGTCCCGCCTCCGCGGCCCGCCCCGGGC